>DLPX01000071.1 GCA_002477475.1 Proteobacteria bacterium UBA7447 | reverse complement strand
GACTCACAGCAGGAGAAGGCATGTATTTCGATTCAAGGCTCTGGGGATTTACCCGGGGCGTCAGGCTTCGTATTTTTGGCGCGGTGGCGGTGGGTGTGCTTGCCGTGTTGTTTGGCATCGCGCGCCTGGGCCTCCTTGGCTGGCTGATCATCCAAGTTTTTGATGGAGCGCCGGTTCAGGATCTGGTGCTTCCTTTTATAGGGGTGGGCGCGGTGATGGTGGTCCGCGGCTGGCTGGAATACCTGCGGACCATGGTGGCGCACAACACGGCCGCCCGCGTGCAGGTGCACCTGCGCCAGGTGGTCTTCGATCAGGTGACCCGTTTGGGCCCTGCTCATTTTGGGCTGGAGCGCACGGGTGATGCCATTGTGGCGATGATCGAGGGCGTGGAGCAGCTCGAGATTTATTTCGGTCAGTATCTGCCCCAGCTCGCCGTCTCGATCCTGACGCCCTTTCTGATTTTTGCCGTTGTGTCGTTTTTTGATGTGCCAATCGCCCTGGTAATGCTCGGCGCCGCACTCTTCACCCTGATCGCGCCGCAGATCTTTCACCGCTTTGACTCGAAGAAAAGCCTTGAACGCGGGGAAGCCTACAAAGCCTTTGCCGCGGAATTTCTGGATTCGGTACAGGGCCTTGCCACCCTAAAGTCCTTTGGCCAGAGCACTGCCCGCGCCCGCAAGCTCAAAGACACCGCCCACGCCCTGTTTAAATCCACGATGTGGGTGCTCGCGACCAACTCGCTTGCCCGCGGCATCACCGATACCGGGATCACGCTCGGCGTCGCGGTGACTCTCGCCTTTGGCGCCTTTCGAGTGGTTGATGGTGAGATGAGTCTTGGTGTGCTGCTGTTGGTGCTGATGCTCGGCGTTGAGGTGTATCGGCCGCTTCGTGACATGCGCTCGCTCATGCACAACGGCATGTTGGCGCAGTCGTCCTCACAGGCCATCTTCCAGCTGATGGATGCCAAGCCGATGGTCAATGAGGTGTCTTCGCCTTTGGTTGTGGATGCGCTCGAGCCTACGGTTGCGCTGGAAGGCGTGGGCTTTGCCTATCCCGGCGGGCGGCGCACCACCCATGAAGGGTTGAGTTTCGCCGTGGCGGCCGGTGAGCGGGTGGGCTTTGTTGGGCCAAGCGGCGCGGGCAAGTCGTCGATCGTGCGTCTGCTCTTGCGTTTTTATGATCCCGACTCGGGCACGGTAAAGATCGGGGGTCATGATCTTAAAGACCTACGCCTTGAAGATATCCGCGGCCAGATCGCGGTCGTCAACCAGGATACTTATCTTTTTCATGGCACGGTGGGGGATAACCTCCGGGTCGGCAAGCCCGATGCCACAGCCGAAGAGCTCGAAGCCGCCTGCCGCGCTGCCAACGCCCATGAATTTGTCTCGCTGCTGCCTCAGGGGTATGACACCGTAATCGGTGAGCGGGGCATCCGACTTTCCGGTGGGCAGCGCCAGCGAGTGGCGATCGCCCGGGCGATCTTGAGAGACGCACCAATCCTGATTCTGGATGAAGCGCTCTCGGCAGTGGATGCCGAGAACGAATCGATCATTCAGGACGCGCTCGATCGGTTGATGCGAGGGCGCACCACGCTGATCTTTGCGCATAGGCTTTCGAGCGTCATCGATGCCGATCGTATTCTGGTGCTGAACGAGGGGGGTATCGCCGAAGAGGGCACCCACGCTGAACTCATGGCCAGGCACGGTGTCTATCACCAGCTGATGGCGGCGCAGGCCGAAGAAAGCGTGGGCGGGGCAATCGAGGTCGATCTCGAGCGGGTACGCAAGACCGAAAAGATGCCGACCTATAGCGAGGAGGCGCAGTTCGCGCCAACGGACGCCATCGTTAAAGCGCAGGGGCTTGGCTGGCTCGCTGCCGCACGCGAATTGATGAAATACATCGTGCCCTATAAAGGCAGGCTCGTGATGACTTTTGGCTTTGGGGTGACGCGGGTGCTGGCGTATATCGGCATCGGTGTGGTTGGGGCGCTGGCCGTACGGGCCGTTAAAACCGGTGAGCCCTTTGTGGATCTGCTGATCCTGCTCGCAGTCATGGCGCCGGTCGCCGGGGTGTTTCACTGGCTGGAGTCCTGGATCGCGCACGACATGGCTTTTCGGTTGCTCGCCGAGATGCGCATCGCCCTGTTTGAAAAGCTCGACCGGTTGGCGCCGGCTTATATGGTGCGAAGACGTACGGGCGATATGGTGGGGATGGCAACCTACGACGTTGAGCTCGTGGAGTATTTCTTTGCGCACACGGTGGCGCCGGCGTTCGTGGCAGTGCTGGTGCCGGCGCTGGTGATGGGTGTGCTGTTTTACTTCGGGTGGATCATGGCGTTGGTGCTGGTGCCGTTTCTGGTTTTGGTGGCGCTCAGTCCCTTTATGCTGAGAAAGCGTGTGGATGAGATGGGCTCAAGGGCGCGCGAGGCGCTGGGCGAATTGAATGCCCACGCCGTCGATAGCGTGCAGGGTCTTGCCGAGGTGATTGCGTTTAACTACGTAAAAGCGCGCCGCGAAGAGCTGACCGAACGTACTGAGCATCATCACCGCATCCGCCTGCCGTTCTTTTCTGATCTCACCTTTCAGAGTGCGCTGCTGGAAGTCGCGACGGGTCTTGGCGGTCTTGCGGTGGTGGTGACCGGTGCGATGCTGGTCAACGCAGGGGTGCTCGAAGGCGCGATGCTGCCATTGCTGACGCTGCTTGCCATGGCGGCCTTTTTGCCGATCTCGGAGATTTCAGAGGTCAGCCGCCAGCTTGCCGATACGCTGGGCTCAACCCGCCGGCTTTACGCCGTCGAGCATGAGCCGGTGCCCGTCACCGACGGTCCCGGCGTGCCCGTTGCTCGCGAGGGCGGCGGTGTCCCGATTGTGCTGGATGAGGTGGATTTCAGATATGAAACCGGCAACCGGTCGGCGCTCGATGCCGCCAATTTTGAGGCCGAAGCGGGCAAGACGATTGCCCTCGTGGGGCCGTCCGGTGCCGGCAAGACCACCATCGCGCATTTGTTGATGCGTTTTTGGGATCCCCAGCAGGGATCCATTACGCTGGGCGGGCATGATCTTCGCGATTATCGTCTTGATGATCTACGTGGACAGATTGCGCTCGTCGCACAGGATACTTTTCTTTTTAATGACACCTTGCGCGCCAATATCCTGATCGCCCGGCCAGAGGCGACCGAAGAAGAACTTGCCGCAACACTTGAGCGGGCATCGCTCAGTGAGCTAGTGGCAGGTCTTCCCGAAGGGCTTGAGACCATGGTGGGCGAACGCGGCATGCGCCTTTCGGGCGGGCAGCGCCAGCGTGTTGCCATCGCCCGGGCATTTTTGAAAGATGCGCCCGTGCTGATCCTGGATGAAGCGACGTCCCATCTTGATGCCGTGAACGAGCAGGCGGTTCGCCAGGCCCTTGAAGCACTGATGACCGACCGCACCACGCTGGTGATCGCCCATCGGTTGTCCACCGTGCGCGGCGCCGACAAGATCGTTGCGCTTGATCAGGGACAGGTGATTGAAAGCGGCACACACGGCGAACTGCTGGCCCGCGGCGGCCTTTATGCCCAACTCGTGGCGCATCAGTTGGCCGGTACTGCCGGGCGCAGCGCAGCTTAGTGCCCGCTGGCGCGATTAGCGGCCCTGCTTTGCAAGAAAGTCTTCTGTGTAGGTGGCAAAACCGGCGCCAGCCTCGCCGTAGATGTTGAAAACAGTATTGGCACCCGCCTCTTGCAGGGATTCGACGTCGTCGGGATAGCGTGCGGTGGCGGCGATCCGCCCGGAGAATCCTATCTCTTTGAGTTGTTCCAGTGCGCTCAGGTTGGCCTCCAGATTGGGCAGAGCCAGCATGATGAGTTCAAAGTGATGTTTGCCCCGTAACTGCTCCCAGAAGTCGGCGTCACTGGGTGTCCCCCGCACAACGTTGCGACCGGCCTCGCAGTGGTAGCGAACCCGTTCGATATCAAAATCTATTCCGATAACCGTAGCGCCGTGCTCCTTTCGCATTGCATCATAGGCACCCGCGCCAACCCGTCCCATTCCAAAGATCGCAATCGTCGCGTGGTCGGTCTCAAGCGGCGGGTCTTCTGCGAGCCGTGTTTCGCCCTGAAAACGAATCCAGAAATCCCGCCTGCGCCGGTACAGTTTTTCATCGCGAGAGGTGAGGGGAGCTGCCGCAAGATAAGAGAGCGAGAGTGCAACGGATATCACTACCAGCCACTGCACATCGAGCCAGCCGTTGGCAACACTGATGGCTGCCACAATCAGCCCGAACTCGCTGTAGTTGCTCAGCGTCAGGGTAGAAAGCAGGGCATTTCTTGCGCGCAGCCCAAAGCGCGTCAGCAGGAAGAAAAATAGAGCCGACTTGGCGAGCAAAAGCGGGACCATCAGGATGCCGATCAGGACAGCGGTGGGGGTAAGGGTGCCGGCCATGCCGACCGACAGAAAAAAGCCCACCAGGAAGAGATCCTTGAAGCCGAGCATGGTTCGGCCGAGCTCGGAGGCTTTGGGGTGACGGGCGATCAGCACTCCAATCATCAGAGCGCCGACGTCACCTTTGATGCCGGTGAGGTCAAAGAGTTCGGCGCTGCCAAGCGCCAGCACGAGCCCGAAGAGCACAAGCAGTTCGCCGTGTCCGCTGCGATCCAGCAGGCGATATAGCACGTGCCGCAGGGGTATCAACGCCAACAGGGCGAGCGCCCATACAGAAGGTGTCTTGCCCGCGGAGGCCGCGAGAAAAATCACTGCCGCAAGATCCTGGATCACCAGAATACCGATCGCGACCCGGCCAAAGTGCGACTTGATCTGGGCTCTTTCCTCCAGCACCTTTACTGCGAATACCGTACTTGAGAAGCTGAGGGCAAAAGCAAGCAGCGCAGCATGCTGCCAGGTCATTCCGGAGAAAAGCGGCAGATTGAGGGTGGCGAGTCCGAAGACCACGAGCCCCAAGATCGCCACCACCAATACCATGTGAAGGCCGCTGGTGGCCCAGACATGACGCCGGATGAGCGTCTTCACCTCGAGTTTGAGACCCACCGTAAAGAGCAGCAGCGTGACGCCGATCTCGGAGATCTTCTCGAGCGTGTCGCCGCCCGTCACACCCAAGGCATTAAGCAAAAAGCCGGCGATCAAGAAGCCCACCAGCGGCGGCAGGTTTACAAGACGGGCAGCAAGGCCGAGCACAAAGGCGAGCGCAATCCAGCCGACGTCGCCAAGGGCGGGGCTTATCCAGTGCCAATCCATAAGCGGGTTGCGAGTCGGGTTACCAATGAAGAGGATGAGCGTATTTTAAGCGACGAGGTTTGTGCGGCGAAAAAAGGAAAGCTGTGTGATTCAGCGGTGATGAGACCAGGTGGCGTCAGGATCCGGTTGAACTGTTGCGTGAGATAGGCATTCCGGTCGAGGTCAGTCCTCTGAGGATTCCAAAGGTGCGGATCGAGGAAGTCGATGTGAAGTGACGGCTGGGCGATGAATACCCTAAGCCTAAATAAGACGAGTCCCGGTCTATTTTTTTATGGACAGAAGGCAACGACGCGTAAGATCGGTGGGAAATCGCAGCGAGGAAAATGCCCACACAATTGAAGTGGATTAGAGGTTTTTGGAGTAACCATTTGATGCGTGTCTACTTAGTCTAAGTTAACGGAAATTATTAAAAACAAAAGGGAATTTTCTTTTTCAAAAGTGAAATTGAATCCCCTTTTTGCTAGCATAAAAGTCTAGATGTAAATCCTCCTTCCTCCTCGGCAATTGAGTCCCGGGCCTTCCCGGGACTTTCTTTTAAATCATGCGGACGGGTACTCACCACGCCTGCCTCTTGTCGGAGTGAGAGGGCGCACCGACAATGTTCCGATGAATGATTCGAGAACCCTGCTGATCGTTGGTCATGTGCCGTCTGCCAATACCCAAAGACTGCGTGACGCTGTCGAGGCAGGCGCATTGGCCGCGGAGGCAGGCAGCGTCAAAGTCGTAACGAAAACACCGTTTGACACGGACGCGGATGACGTCCTTGCAGCGAAAGCACTTGTTCTTGGCACCACTGAGAACCTCGGATATATGAGCGGGGCACTCAAGGATTTTTTTGATCGTGTCTACTACCCCTGTCTTGATGACACCGGTGGCTTGCCGTATGCGCTATACATCCGCGCCAAGCTTGACGGCACGGGCACACGGCGTGCAGTTGAGTCGATCACATCCGGTCTTGGCTGGCGAGCCGTGCAGAAGCCGATGATCTGTCATGGCGAATGGCAAGAGGACTTCGTAGAAGATTGCCATACTCTTGGCATGGCGATGGCGGCAGGTCTGGATGGCGGAATCTTTTAAACAAAAGGACTAGATAAAAAAAGACCCCGGAAAAGTGCCGGGGTCAATATTTAGGAGGAGGATACAACACGCGCATTATGCTCCGCGCCGTGTGACATCAGTGTGACGCGAGCGCCTGCCCCTGTTTAGAGTTCCCACACGACCTCGCCGGCTGTCACTTCCGGCATCGAGGTCATCATGGGCGCCATACGTCCCATAATGGCCTGGATCTGCGGCTGCGCCTCGTCGGCAGCAGCTTCGCTCGCATAGCGAGAGACGATCATGCCCTGGCCTTCATCGACGACGCACGAGTGAACGGATTCAAGCCCGTCAATGGCGTTGAGTTCGTCTCGAAATGTGTCAGCCATTGCCAAAAATTCGTCAAATCGGGCAGCATCAAAACCATAAGTCGTAACGCGAAAATACATGGTGTATCTCCTTTTAATTGTTGGAAGACCACTCTA
>DLPX01000048.1 GCA_002477475.1 Proteobacteria bacterium UBA7447 | reverse complement strand
GATTCCAAGGCCCAGAAATGGGTAAAGTAATACGGGGGGAAAAGTGCATCCACCCCGGCGCTTGCCGCTGCCGATGCTCAGATCGTGTTCGCCTGTGTCGGGAACGATGACGATGTACGGGCCATCAGCACGGGATCAGATGGGGCATTCTCAACGATGGCGCCCGGCACAATCTTTGTTGACCATACCACCGCATCAGCGGAAGTTGCCAGGGAGCTTGCTGCCCAGAGCGCCAAGAGTGATATCGCTTTTCTGGATGCGCCGGTCTCGGGGGGTCAGGCTGGCGCTGAAAACGGAGCACTCACCGTGATGGTGGGGGGAGCTCAGGAGAGCTTTGATCAGGCTCGGCCGGTCATCGACAGTTACGCGCGGGCAGTGGGACTGATGGGGCCGGTGGGGAGTGGTCAGTTAACCAAGATGGTCAATCAGATCTGCATCGCCGGCTTGGTTCAGGGCTTGTCGGAGGGCCTGGATTTTGCAAGTCGCTGCGGGTTGGATGTCGGCAAGGTGCTCGAAGTGATTTCCAAAGGGGCGGCGCAATCCTGGCAGATGGAAAACCGGGGCCACACCATGGAACGGGATGAATTTGAATTCGGGTTCGCGGTGGATTGGATGCGCAAGGATCTGGGACTCTGTCTTGATGAAGCCCGGCGGGTAAAAGGGCGATTGCCGGTTACGGCCCTGGTGGACCAGTTTTACGCCGAAGTACAGGCCATGGGCGGCGGCCGATGGGATACCTCCAGCCTGATTCGTCGCCTGCGGGATTCGACGCACTGATATCATCGAAGAGGCCCGTGAAGAAAAGCATTATGAGCAAACTGATAGGGAGGAAGACAAAGATGAATATTTGGACAAACCAGATAGCAGCGGAATCTCGGAAAGAAAGGCGCCGAGTAAGTCGTTTTTTGTTTCTTGCTCCTATGCTGCTTCTGGCCGGCCAGCTTTCTGCGCAAGAGCCTGTAGGGACAGGTTTTTTGCCTTCCGCGGATTACAAACGACTTGAAAAAGTCGATGTCGCTGAAGAGGGGGTCACGTTATATCGGTATCTTAATCCTAATTTCGATATGGCGAAGTATTCAAAAATCATGCTGGATCCAGTGATGCTCTACCAAACCGCGTTTGCCAACGAGGATGGCGAGTCTCTAACCGAAGAGAGCCTTTATAAGGCGCGGGCAAATATTGATGCGGCACTAAAGGACCGGGCCAATAAAAGATTCCCGGTTGTTCATCTCCCTGGGTCTGACGTGGTGAGGGTCAGTGTGGCGATCACCGGTATGGAGGTCGAGGCGGAAGGTTTTAAGCCGAGGAACATATTGCCGGTATCGGCAGTGCTGTTTGCGGTAAAGAAGGTTACGGACCTCGATACCAAGCGGTTGATTCTGGTGGTGGAAGCTAAAGTCCGTGACAGTATGTCCGGGGAAATCATGGGTGAAGGGATCTACACGATGACTGGAGCTAAGTTTCGTCAGGCATCGAACACCGGTGAAGTGCTAAGAGATCTTGCAGTTGAGTGGGCAGCCACCGCAGTCCGTTTGGCTTCAGGTTTGGCCGCAAGCGGACAATAGGCTTTCATCGGCATCAAGGATCCTTGTGCCACTGCTGGATAAGAACAACAGCGCTTTAGTGGTTATTGACGTACAGGAGAATTTCCTTTCCAAACTCCCCCTCGCTGACCGTGAGCCATTGGTAGCGCGCATTGCCTGGATCATCAATGTCGCGAAGGCGCTCAGGATTCCAATCCTTGCCACCGCAGAGGACGTCTCCAATGGGGCCGATATGTTGCCCCGGATTAAGACACTGTTGCCCGAAGGTCAGACCGTGTTTAACAAAATGGTCTTCAGCCTGTACGGGCAACCCGATATCCGCGATGCGCTGGCCGCCTTGAACAAGAAAGACCTGGTCCTCGTTGGTCAGGAGACGGATGTCTGTGTGGCGCAGTCAGCTATCGATCTGGTTGATGCGGGTTATCAGGTTTGGGTGGCTGACGATGCCACCGCGTCACCGGGGCCCCACCACGATTCCGGGCTTTGCCGAATGCGCGACGCGGGAGTGGTGGTGAGCGGCATCAAGGGAATCTATTATGAGTGGTTGCGCGATGTCCCAAGCGCTATTGCAATGGAATCGACCGTACGCGACACGCCATCTGACCTCACGCCTTAAGCGCTCTTTTGAAAGTCTCCTGCTAAGCGCCTCTTAGCCACTTTTCCGCAAGCGTGGCATGATGTCCTGCAAGCCACTGGAGTGCAATGAGGGTCATGCTGTTACAGATCTGACCGGTCTCGAGCATCGCGAGGGCCTCCGCCACGGGCCAGACGGTGGCGCGGATATCTTCTCCTTCTTCGGCCAGTCCATGCACGCCTCCCAGCCCAGTCGTATCTACCCGGCCGCAGAATAGATCGACTTTTTCGGAGCAGGCGCCTGGTGTCGAAAAATATTGGGCGATGGGCTCAAGAGTCGTTAAGTCGCAGCCTGCTTCCTCACGCGCCTCGCGCTTCACCATCTCTTCCGGTGTTTCTCCTGCTTCGACAACGCCCGCAATACATTCGACAAGCCAGGGTTGAGCCCAGTCAGCAGACCATGCCCCGACACGAAACTGCTCGATGAGGACAACTTCGTTGCGGACCGGATCGAATGGCAGTACGGCAGCTACTTCGCCGCGTTCCATCACTTCCCTTGATAGGGTCTGGGTCCAACTGCCATCGTACTGCTCATGGCGAATCAGATAGCGGGTGACCTTGAGGTAGCCGTCGCTGATCCGCTCTTCGCCTTCAACCTGGACCTGGCTTGGCGCAATCATGATCTCAGTTTCTTTTCAGTAAAGGGGGGATCCCCAGACGATCTCGACCGGATCCCAGAATGTTTTCAATACAAGTTGCCACGGCGAGCAGTCGTTCTTCATGTCCCTGTGGGGCAATGAGCTGCAGCCCGACCGGCATCCGGCTCGCATCAAGCCCGATCGGCAGCGTAATAGCGCACAGGCCGAGATAGTTCGCCGGGCAGGTGTTTCGAAGGGCGCCCATATTCTTTGGGCGGTAGGTTTCCAGCGTCTGGACATCGTCAATGACAGGCGGCGTAATAGCAACGGTCGGACTTATCATTACTTGACATTCTGTAAATCGCTGGGCCGCGCTGCGGCTGAGTTCTCTCAGTCGACGGTGTCGGTGCAGGTATTCACTGGCGCTGATGGATCCCCCATCACGAATACGTGAGGACACGATCGGATCAAGGGTGTCGCGCCATTGCGGCGCTGTTGACGAGAGCATTTCGTCAATCTCGGCCGCGACCACGCTGCCGACCCCCAACAGTTCGATTGCGGGTACAGCCTCCGGCAGGGGTGCGCTGACGGTTTTTATGCCAGCCTGTCCCAATGTCTTCAGTGCATCCTCTACGGTTTCACAAATTCCGGGTTCACAGTCATCCCACAAAGCGGACTCACCGGTGCCCATGACAAAGTCGCCAGGAGAACATCGGGCAACCTCGCGGGCGAGTCGCGGACCATAACTGCGTTGATGAGGATCGATGGCGGAAAATGCGGTAACCGCATCCGCCACACTTTTGGTGAGAATTCCAGCAGTATCTAAGGTCGGACTCAGTGGAAAGATGCCCGAGACAGGCCACCGGCCATAACTCGTTTTCAGACCCACGTTGCCCGTCATGCTTGCCGGAATCCGAACCGAGCCGGCCGTGTCAGAGCCCAGCGCGACGAGCGCAGTGCCTTCGCACAGGCTGACGCCGGCGCCGCTGCTTGAGCCTCCGGGAACACGATGCCTGTCTGCATCCCAGGGGTTTCTCGGAGTTCCCCAATGGCTATTGACACCCAACCCGCCGAACGCGAACTCCACGGTATGGGTTTTTCCGGAAAACACGGCGTGGCTGGCCCGCAAGCCCTTGATGATCTCTCCTTCAGATTGCCAGGGGGGCGGCATCGCTGCTGGAGAGCCTGCAAAAGTCTGCGTGTCGTCAACGCCGTAAAGATCCTTTACGGAAATCGGGATTCCCTGAAGTGCGCCTCCATCCTGCGCATTGGCAAAGGCCTCATCCGCTTGCTCCGCTTGCCTGAGAGCGGGTTCTGGGGTCCACTCGCGATAGGCGTTCAGCGACGGCTCGTGACGGCCGATGCAGTGTTGAGTCAGGGCGACAGCGTTCAGGGATCCCTCTCGGAATTTCCTGCCAATGGCAGAAAGGCTTAAGCTTTCAATAGGTTCAGACATGGTCAGTCTCGTCGGTCTCCATGAGCGTGCAGTGTACGCCATCTTCGGCGAAGGTAATGATGTCCGCGAGGTGGCCTGTCTGCGCACAGTAAGCCAATAGATCGGCCGTGGCCATCGTCGTCGTTCTGGTATTGACCAGCGGATGCAGGTAGATCACATTAGTCTGTGTCAGCTTATGATCTATGACGAAACGCACGGACTGGGTTCGGTCATTAACCAGGGCAAGAGGGGAAACGGATCCGGGTTTGATGCCAAGGTATTCCATCATGCGGGCCTCTGAGGCAAAAGAAAAGCGTCCGGCACCCAGCGCCTTGGCCAACGCCTTGAGGTCTATGGCTCGGTCTTCATGACAGCTGACTAGCCACATCTTTCCTTTTTTGTTTCTCAGAAAAAGATTCTTGATATCGCCCTGTCCGCCGGGGGTGACCCGGAGTGCCTTGCTGTCCTCAACGGTAAACATGGGCGCATGCTCGATGGTTGGGGCATCGATGCCGAGCGATGCCAGTTCCTTCAGCAGGGCATCCGAGTCGGTCGGTAACGACCCGTCAACCAGGCGATTGGGTATTGCGTTTGATGGGTTCTGCAAGAGATTGAGCGAATGAGATGGCTATAATGGCCGTTGCTGAGCGCGCCATTTTGCCACACTGAATTCAGGTTACTTTATGCCACCCACTGCCCGCCGCAAAACGTCATCGAAATCCAAAAGGACGAAGCGTCCCCCTGCTGCGGCCCAACCCAGTGCGCGCATTCACGAGACCGTGCCGGTCTCTGCGTTTACCGAACGCTCTTACCTCAATTACTCCATGTACGTGGTGCTCGATAGAGCGCTGCCCAGCCTTGCCGATGGCCTGAAACCCGTACAAAGACGGATTGTGTACGCCATGTCTGAGCTGGGCTTGGCGGCTTCATCAAAATACAAAAAGTCTGCGAGAACCGTCGGCGATGTCCTGGGCAAGTTTCATCCGCATGGCGACTCTGCGTGTTACGAGGCGATGGTGTTGATGGCGCAGCCATTCAGTTTTCGCTATCCGCTTGTCGATGGACAGGGTAACTGGGGCTCCCAGGATGATCCGCGGTCATTTGCGGCGATGCGCTATACCGAAGCCCGGCTTTCTGGCTTTGCTGAGATGCTGTTGTCGGAACTGGGTCAGGGTACCGTGGACTGGGGTCTTAACTTTGACGGGACGCTGCGCGAGCCCCGGTTGTTACCCGCACGGTTGCCCAATGTGCTGCTCAACGGAAGTTCCGGCATTGCGGTAGGAATGGCGACCGATATCCCGCCGCACAATCTCAGAGAAGTGGTCAGCGCCGCCATCCGTCTGCTGGAGAATAGTCGGACGACGCTGGAGCAGTTGTGTGAGCATATCCAGGGACCGGATTTCCCAACCGAGGCGGAGATCGTGACGCCTGTGGAGGAGATCCGCGAGGTATACCGCACAGGATATGGCTCGGTTCGTCAGCGCGCCGTGTGGCGTGAGGAAGGTGCCAATATTGTTATCGCGGCCCTGCCTTACCAGGTGTCTGGAGAACGGGTGATTGAGCAGGTGGCGACACAGATGTTGTCAAAGAAACTGCCGATGGTTGATGATATTCGTGATGAGTCAGATCACGAGAACCCCACCCGGATCGTTATTGAACCCCGATCCAACCGGGTCGATAAAACTGCCCTGATGGACCACCTTTTTGCCACCACCTCCCTGGAGCAAAGTTACCGGGTCAACATGAATATGATCGGCCTCGACGGCCGGCCGAAAGTGTTTGATCTCAAGAGCGCGCTCAAGGAGTGGCTGGAATTCCGGTTATCGACCGTCAAGCGGCGGCTTGAGTTTCGACTCGACCGCGTCGTTAAACGCCTGCATATCCTCGACGGACTGCTGATTGCCTATCTGAATATCGATGCCGTCATCAAGATCATCCGTCAGGAGGAAGAGCCAAAGAAAGTCCTGATGAAGCGGTTCAAGCTGAGTGAGACGCAGGCCGAGGCTATCCTGGAGTTGAAGCTGCGGCACTTGGCCAAGCTCGAAGAGATGAAGATTAACGGGGAGCAGCAGGAACTGGCTCGGGAGAAGGCAGAACTCCAGAAGATCCTGAAGTCGCGGGATCGCCTGAAAAAGGTGGTAGGCAAGGAACTCATGGCCGATGCTGAGGATTTTGGCGATGACAGGCGTTCGCCTCTTGTTGTGCGGGATGCGCCCCAGGCGCTCAGCGAGACGGCCCTGATTCCCTCCGAGCCCATTACGGTTGTGCTATCGCGTAATGGGTGGATCCGGGCAGCCAAGGGAACCGAGATTGATCCGAGGGAGCTCGCCTATCGCGGGGATGATGGATATCTGCACTCTGGCCCGGGGCGAACCAATCAGCCTTTGTTGTGTATCGACTCCACCGGGCGGGTATATGGTCTGCGCTCTCATGAATTGCCCTCTGCCAGGAGTCTCGGCGAGCCGGTGGCCAAGCAACTGAAACCACCCGCGGGCGCAACGTTCTGCGGAGTCATGATAGGTGAAAACAGTAGCCGTTTCCTTCTGACGTCCGATGCCGGATATGGGTTTGTGGCGACTCTGGAGGACCTGCTGACCCGAAACAAGTCGGGCAAAGCGGTTCTCAGCGCGCGCGGTGCCGGAGTTTTGTCGCCACAGCGCGTTTTTGAGTATGAGGACGACTGGGTGGCAGCCATCACCGACACCGGACGTCTCTTGATTTTCGCCCTGGCAGAACTGCCGCTGCTACCAAAGGGCAAGGGCGTCAAATTGGTCAATATTCCCGGAGCGCGCCACAAGGCAGGAGAAGAGAAGTTGGTGGGCGTTGCTGTGTTTCGTGAAGGTGATGCGCTGCGTCTTTATGCGGGGAAACAGAGCATGCGCCTTAAGCCGTCCGATATTGATACCTTTGCCGGGTCGCGGGCGCAGCGGGGCAGGGCACTGCCGCGGGGATACCAGCGCCCGACCGCAATCGAAACCACTGTGACGTCATGACACTCTGATGAATATGGTTTTGGGAGGTGACGTTCATGAAGATGACGGTTCGATCCTCATCCCGCGCCACAATTGAGCCTACCCAGCCGCTGTATCAGCGGGTGCCGACCCGCGCAGAGGACGGTTCGCCTACAGTGACTTTATGGTCCTGATTCCGGGAATACGTGAACTACCCGAAGCCGAGATCGCGGATCGGGCATCAGGGCTGCAGGCCGTGCTGGGGCACTACCGTCAGGTGGTGTTCGCTGATCTGAACATCCACCTCAATCTTCTCTGGGTGACCCTTATTCCGGAACTAGGCCTTATTCCCGATTTGATGAGTGCGCTGCGTCAGAAAGTGCCTGAGGCCCGACTGGTCGGGCACGAGTGAGCCCTAAAGGCGTCCCCCCTAAAACGGCAGGGTAAGTGTGGGCCGCAAGGCTAGAATCTGAGCGCGGTACAGATCCTGAATGCGTTCCAGCGCAGCGGCCGTGTCTGCCTCAAAGCGCAGAATTACGGTCGGTGTTGTGTTCGAGGCCCGCGCAAGACCGAACCCGTCTTCGAAATCCACACGCACCCCGTCAATGTTGCAGACCGAACCGCCGGGGAAATTGCCGTTGGCGACGAGCTCTTGGATGAGAGCGTGATGCTCTCCCTCGTTCATTTCAATTCGAAGTTCGGGTGTATTGACGGTGTCGGGAATTTCAGCGAAAACTGTACTCGGTGGGCGGTCATCACCCGATAAGACTTCGCACAGCCGGGCGGCAGCATACAGCGCATCGTCGAAGCCGTACCAGCGCTCCTTGAAGAAGAGGTGCCCGCTCATCTCGCCGCCAAATGCGCCGCCCGTCTCCCTGAGTTTGGCCTTGATGAACGAGTGGCCCGTCTTCCACATCAGCGGCTCTCCTCCGGCCTCCTCGATCGCTTTAGGCAGCAGTCGTGTGCATTTGACGTCATAGAGGATCTTGGCGCCGGGATTGCGGGTCAGGATATCCCGGGCAAAAAGAATCATTTGCCGGTCCGGCCAGATCACCTGACCCGTGTCAGTGATTACTCCCAGGCGGTCGCCGTCGCCGTCAAAAGCAAGCCCCAAGTCGGCTTTCTCGTTGCGCACGGCTTCGATGAGCTGCACCAGATTATCCGCGACGCTGGGGTCCGGATGATGATTGGGGAAGGTGCCGTCAATGTCACTGTAAAGCTCAATAACCTCGCAACCGATGTCCCGCATCAGTTGTGGAGCCGCCATGCCGGCGACACCATTCCCACAGTCGGTGATTACCTTGAGCGGACGCTTGAGATGGATATCTCCCGCAACCCGCTCCATATAGGTCGGAACCACGTTTTCACTTCGTCTAGCCCCCTGACCTTCTGCAAAGGATCCTGCTTCAATACTTTTGCGTAAATCCTGGATGCGTTCGGCCGCGAGCGTATGGGTACCGATCATGATTTTGAGGCCGTTATAGTCGGGTGGGTTGTGGCTTCCAGTGACTGAAACGGCCGAGCCGATATCAAGCGCATGTGTGGCGAAGTAGGTCAGGGGTGTGGGCACCATCCCGATATCGACCGCATCGCAGCCGGCGGCGCAGATTCCCTCTATCAAGGCATCTGAAATAGCCGGGCCTGAGAGGCGGCCGTCCCTGCCAATCACCACGGCGCTATCTCCGGCAGCGAGCGCTTCGGAACCTACTGCCTGGCCGATTTGCCGGACGATCTGCGGTGTCAGGGAGTGCCCAACGATTCCACGGATATCGTAGGCCTTGAAAATTTCAGGATGGGGGACCGGCATAAGCGCGATTGTAGCCTGAGACGCAGACCTTTCAGAGTGTCCTAGACACGATACCGGGGATGATTTAGCCTTTGGCCAGGGGTTTGGACCCCGAAGCTTGCTGGTCAATCAAAAAGGAGGATATCCATGACAAAAAGCAAAGAATTTATCGCCCGGCTTCAGGATGGGCAGTTTAACCGCCGCCAGGCACTCAAGGCCCTTGGGGCCATGGGGTTTGCCGTTGGTGCCGCGCCCCTGGGAATGCGCTCGGCGCTCGCTGCGGATAATGCGACGTACTTCACCTGGGGTGGCTACGATGATGACGGCATGTTCGCGCCGTATATCGCCCAGCATGGAGGGCCGCCCAACTATGTGACGTTCGGGGATGCCGAAGAAGGATTCACTAAAATGAAAGCGGGCTTTGTGGTCGACGTCACCCACCCATGCTCTAACGATATACCCCGCTGGAAAGATTCAGGCATGTTCCAGGGAATGGATAAATCGCGACTGTCCTCCTACGGCGATCTTTTTGGCGCCCTGGTTAATCTGCCTGGAGCCAATGACAGTGCCGGCCAATGGTTCATGCCTTTCGATTGGGGCGCGACCTCAATTACCTACCGCACTGATCTCGTTGACCTTGAAGGCAAGGCGGAGTCCTGGGAGATGCTTTTCGATCCTCGCTACAAAGGCAAGATTGCGGTAATCGACAGCGCCGCCGATACCTGGTACTGCATGGCTATTCTGGCCGGCGTGGATATCTCCAAACCGCTGACGGGTGAAGATATCGACAAGACCAATGCCCTGATGAAGAAACTCCGACCACAGGTGCGGATGTTCACGAATGATATGACGTCACTTCAGCAAGCAATGGCCTCTGGTGAAATTGTCATGGCGCTCACCTGGAACGAAACACCGGTCGCGCTTGCAGCAGAAGGCCACCCGGTACGCTTTGCGGGTCCTAAAGAGGGCGCGCTCACCTGGTGCTGTGGCTTGATGATGCATAAGGATGCCCCCAACCTGGACGGAGCGTATGACATCGTCAACGCGATGACGTCCCGTGAGACGGGGGTATACGTTATCGACTACTGGGGTTATGGACACTCCAACTCGGCATCATTCAAGATGGCAGATCCCGGTGTGCTGGCCCAACTCGGCCTGGATAAGGATCCGATTGCCTATCTCAATGCCGGGCATATGGGGATCCCCCAGTCTGACGAGGTGGAGACCCGGATCAATCGAGACTTTGAGGCGATCAAGACTGGTTTTTGAGTCCGCTCGGTGCCCTGTCTGGCGTCTGCCAGGCAGGGCATCGCCTTTCATTTCGCAAGTTCTTGCAGCAAAAAATCTAGGAAGTCGGATTTACTATCAGTCAATTGTTGGATACCGAATAGGACTAGTGCGGTTCAGATCAATTTTTTGGAAGATAACGGAGTCTTCCTGGAGCGTCACTGACGCTTGACCGGCCATACTTTGACGATGCCTCTAGATAGCGCCCAAACCCGTACCCTTTCTCAAGCCCGCGGCTTCATTGGTCGGCGACCGGGGCTGCGCGGCTATCTGCTGCTCTCTCCGACGCTGATGATCGTTGGTACGCTGATGCTCATACCCGTACTCGGGATGGCGGTGATGAGTTTCTGGCAGCAGACCGGTCATATGGCTTTCGATATGAGCGGGACGCTTAACAACTATGCCGAAGCGTTCACCCGGGACATGTACCGGGTGCTCTTTTTGCGGTCGTTGTCGATTTCGGGGCTTACGACTCTGGCGACAGTCGTTATGGCTTTCCCGCTAGCCTTTTTCATCGCCTTTTATGTCAAGCGTCACAAAATGGTCTGGATCATCCTGGTGACCCTGCCGTTTTGGACCAGTTACCTGTTGCGCGTATTTTCCTGGAAGGTGATCCTGGGCTACAACGGGGCGGTGAACTCCGGTCTGATGTCCCTGGGAATGATCAGCGAGCCGCTGGATTTTCTTATGTATAACCCGACAGCCGTCGTCATTACGCTGACGCATGCCTGGGCCACGGTTGCTATTTTGCCGATCTATGTTTCGCTCGAAAAAATAGATCGCTCGTTGCTGGAGGCGGCAACGGATCTTGGCGACAGCCCTTTTGTGCGCTTTTTTCGCATCATCCTACCTTTGGCCCTGCCGGGGATTTTGGCGGCATGTGTTTTGATTTTCATTCCGACCGTGGGTGATTACGTCACACCATCCCTGGTCGGCGGGTCTGACGGCTACATGATTGCAAACGTGATTCAGTTTCAGTTTGGGCGGGGCAGCAACTGGCCCTCAGGCGCTGCGATTTCTCTAACCTCCATGACTATAGTGGCTATTCTTGTCGGTGCTTTTGTTTGGTCGGCGCGACGTCTCAGTGGAAGAAGAGGATGAAACAAGGTACCCGGCTCGCTGCCCGCATTCTCGGCGCCTACGCCGTGATCTATGTGGCGTATCTGTACGTGCCGGTGCTTTTTCTGCCACTTTTTTCGTTCAATGATTCCATCTATATCAGTTTCCCGCTGCGCGGCTGGACTTTCAAATGGTACGAGTCCATGCTGGCGAATGATGCCCTGCACCGCGCTCTGGTGAACAGTCTCAAAGTGGGGCTGACAACCGCATTCATCAGTACGGTGCTGGGTATTCTTGGGGCAAAAGCCGTAACGCGTTATCGATTGCCCGGGCAAAAGCCGGTGGTGGCCATGATCATGCTGCCGCTGGTTGTGCCGGAGATCATCCTCGCAATGGCGCTACTGATGGTGATTCTGCGTGCCGGCGGTTCTTTAGGCCTCGTCAGTATCGCGGCGGGTCACATTCTTCTTTGCGTGCCCTTTGCCATGGTCGTGCTGATGTCACGTTTTGAAGGGTTTGACCGATCATTGGAGGAGGCATCGCATGATCTGGGTGAAAACGGCTGGTGGACGTTCTGGCGCGTGACTTTCCCTAATGTTCTGCCAGGCATCGTGGCGAGTCTGCTCCTCACTTTTACGATTTCATTTGATGAATTCATTATGGCTTTTTTCCTCGGCAGCACAGAGCCTACGTTGCCGGTCTTCATGTGGAACCAGCTGCGGTTTCCAAAACTGCTTCCCGGTGTTTTGGCACTTGGCGCCTGCATTTTGATCGCTAGCGTACTTGTTGTCCTGGCGGCAGAGTGGTTTCGCCGGCGGAATACCTCGGACTCACAGTCGGGAGATGTGATCATTGGATAACAGTTTTATCGATATTGTGGGTGTCTCGAAGTCCTTTGGGGGTGTGAAGGCGGTCGACGACATCTCGCTTTCTGTTCATCAAGGGGAGTTCTTTTCCCTGTTGGGCCCATCGGGTTGCGGCAAGACCACTTTGCTGCGAATCCTTGGCGGCCTGGAGGCGCCAGGGAGCGGCAGAGTCATGATTGACGGTCAGGACATCACTGACGTGCCGGCGCATCTTCGGCCAACCAACATGGTGTTTCAGAATTACGCAATTTTTCCTCACCTAAATGTTGAGCAGAATGTCGCCTACGGTCTTCGCCAGCAAAAATTGTCCCGCGAAGAGCAGATAGAAAAAGTGTCGGCAGCGCTTGCGATGGTGAAGCTCGAAGGATTCGAAAAACGTGGCGCGGATGAGATGTCAGGCGGTCAGAAGCAGCGGGTGGCTCTGGCAAGAGCGCTGATCAAACGGCCTAAGGTGCTGCTTCTGGATGAGCCGCTTGGCGCGCTCGATAAGAAGTTGCGCGAAGAGATGCAGATTGAACTGCGAATGCTTCAGCAGCAGGTAGGCATTACCTTTGTGTTTGTGACCCATGATCAAGAGGAGGCGTTGACGCTTTCTGATCGAGTGGCAGTGATGGGCGAGGGGCGAATTCTGCAAATGGACTCGCCGCGCCAGATCTATGAGCGGCCAAAGAGCCGGGAGGTGGCAGACTTTATCGGTCAGATGAACCTGTTATCGGGAGCGATCGAGTCTGTCGGGGATAAAGTGACGGTCAACACTCCTACGCTGGGCAATGTCTGTGTTGAAAACAACGATCAGGATGTAGCGGTCGGTGACGCCGTGACCCTGGCCATCCGGCCGGAGAACCTGAAACTGCGATCGGCGTCAGCACCCGGGTCGGTCCGTGTGACCTTGGCTGCCAGCGCATTTTGGGGGCATACCACCTACTATCGGGTGGTCGTGACCGGCGCAGAGGGTGAGTCTCTGGATGTGGCGCAACAGGACTACAGCGGCTCTGAAAAGGTGGGGGACGAGGCTTGGCTCGGGTTTGATCCAGCGGATCTATTGATGCTGAAGAACTAGCAGTTTAACGTGATTTCAAAATGTCTGTACAGTCATACAGACATTTGTATACTCATACAATCTGGATCCACTCCTATCTTGCCAGGTTGAAATCATGAGTTCAGGTGCTCCCGTCCGAATGCCTCGGCTGAATATCGATAGACGCACCCAATTGATTGAAGCCACGATCGACGTTATCTACAAAGACGGGTTGTCGCGGCTCACCCTTGCCAAGGTTGCCCAGCAAGCAAGGCTGTCGACCAGCATCGTCAATTTTTATTTCAAAACCAAAGAGCAGTTGCTTCTGGAAACGCTCAACGCTGTTTCGCAGGAGTACGAAGCTGCCGTGGACCAGGTATTTGCCCAATCACCGGACCCGACCAGGACGCTACGAGCGCTGGTCGACGCGATGCTTGATCCAGTTCTGTGCACGCCGGCCCGCGCTGCGGTCTGGTTTGCGTTCATGGGGGAGAGCCAGGCCCGGGGTGACTACATCGGGGCCGTAAGGATTCGAGAGCTCGCCATACGCCAGCGCGTTGAAACTTTGTTCACCACTCTGTTCCAGGAGGCTGGCGATACCAAAGCAAATCTTGGCCACGCCGCGCCTTTAGCCCGCGCGTTTGATGCATTGATCGACAGTGTCTGGGAGCAATCTATGCTTGAGCCCGATACGATTGATCTTGCCGCTGCGAAAAAGACCTGTCTTGATTATCTACAGAGCGTACTGCCTTTGGGGCTGGATATGTCAGATGGGTCAGATCAGGATGCCTCGATCCCGATAGCCGAGAGCGCTGGAACTGGTATGCTTTCGGCCTGGGCCTATACCAGCAATGCACTTCATGAGCTTGAAATGTCAGAGCTCTTCAGGCGCGAGTGGATGCTGGCCGGCCATCTCTCGGATGTGTCGAAGCAGGGAGACTATCTCACCCTCGAAGTAGGGTCTGAGCGTGTTCTGGTGGTGCGAGATGATAAAGAGACTTTGCGCGCCTTTCATAATGTATGCCGTCACCGCGGTTCCCGGGTGGTTCCCAAAAGCCAGGGTAATTGCGGGCACGTGATGCGCTGCCCCTTCCATGGCTGGACTTATAGCCTTGATGGGCGGCTAAAAAGTGTCCCGCGTCTGCAGACGTTTGAGAGCCTGGAAGTGAGCGAGCACGGCCTGGTTCCGCTGGAGCTTGAAGTCTGGCAGGGACTCATCTTCATCCGATTTGAGTCCGGTGGCGAGCCCGTGGCCAAGCTGCTTCATGCTATCGAAGAGCGGGTGGCCAGTTACCGGCTAGCGGATATGGTCTCGCTGGGCGAGGCGAGTGTCAGCGAGGTCGGTTACAACTGGAAATTCTTTCACGATGTGGATAACGAGGGCTATCACGTGCCTTCTGCCCATCCGGCGCTTCAGGAGTTGTACGGAAGAAGTTACCGGGATGATTTCATCGGTGATATTCCCGTCTCAACGGGAACGGTAGACGATCAGCCCGCAAGCGCGTGGAGCGTCGCGCGGTATAAATCCCTCTTGCCGGACATGGCACATCTTCCCAAGGAGGCGCGTCGTCTTTGGCTGTACTTTGGCATCTTCCCTAACGCAATAATCTACTTTTATCCCGAGAAGGCTGGTTACTACATGTCTTTGCCATGTGGGCCCGATCAGACCAGAGTGGTTTCCCGAGAATACGGATTGCCGAGTAACTCACGGGAGATACGAGCAGCACAGTATTTGAGCGGCAGAATCGACACCTTGACGGGCCGGGAGGATGACGCCCTGGTGCGTTGGCTTCAGGAGGCGGCCGGGACAAGCGTCTTTCCATTGAACAACCTTGCCGATATAGAAGCCGGGGTGCTGCAGTTTCATCAACGCCTGAAAGAGAAAATCCCCGTCATGAACTGTCGGCATGCGCCTACAGCGGAATCCATGATGGATCTGAACGATCGCCTTAAAGCGAGCGCAGCCGGTTAGTGCGCTTTAAGGTCAAAGCCTTAAGGCCAAGTCAAAAATCAAGAAAACCCAAAAGGAGAACCAGCATGTCTACACCTCATCCCATGGACCTTTCCTCAGTTCGTCGCATGGATGCGCATGTCGTGCATCCGTGGGAGTCTTTCGATATTCCAAATAACGGTCGAACAGTTCTGGGGGTGGGCGACGGGTCTTACGTATTTGACGCCAAGGGTAACCGCCTCCTGGATGGTCCAGGGGGGATGTGGTGCGTTAACGCCGGGCACGGCCAAAAAAAGATCGTCGAGGCGATTCATCAGCAGGCGGCACAGTTGTCTTATACGAGCCCCTGGAGTCACCCAACAGAACCTGCTGCCCAGTTGGCTGAGCGCCTGGCGGCGGTAACGCCGGGTGATCTCGATCATGTTTTTTATGCGACCGGCGGATCCACTGCGGTTGATTCGGCACTGCGCTTCATGATGTTCTACAACAACGTGCTCGACCGACCACAGAAGAAGCACATCATATCCCGGCATGACGCCTATCACGGCAGCACCTATCTTTCAGCAGCCGTTTCAGGGAAGCCCCGCGATAAGAATTGGCTCGATACCGGATTGGATACTGTGCACTTTATTTCCTCGCCTAACCCTTATCGACGGCCTGAGGGGATGGATGTCGCCGCCTTTAAGGATTTTCTGGTCAAGGAACTCGAGGAGAAGATCCTTGAGGTGGGACCGGACAAGGTAGGGGCGTTTATCGCAGAGCCCATCTTGGCCTCAGGGGGAGTGATCGTTCCTCCGGAGGGTTATCACGCAGGCTGTCTGGAGGTCTGTCGACGCCACGATGTGATTTATATCTCGGATGAGGTAGTGACGGGATTCGGTCGTCTCGGTCATTGGTTTGCCTCAGAACCAGTCTTTGATATCACGCCGGATATCATTATTTCAGCCAAGGGCTTAACGTCCGGATACATCCCCCTGTCCTGTGTGATGATTTCCGACAGACTGATCCAGGCCGTCAGTGGCGACAGTAATCGAGGATCGGTCTTTTCCAACGGATTTACCTATTCGGGTCATCCGGTCGCCTGTGCGGCAGGAATTGCGAATATGGAAGTCTTTGAGTCACAGGGACTTCTCGAGAATGCGCTTGAGATGGGCCCGTATATGCAGGAGCAGTTACGGACGCTGTCGGATCTGCCCATCGTCGGTGATATCCGAGGAATGGGTTTGATGGGTTGCCTTGAGTGTGTGGCCAGCCAGGAGAGTCGCCAGCCCCTGGAACTCGACTATGAAGTGGGCAACCGGATCGACAAGCACTGCCAGGCACTGGGGCTTTTAGTCCGGCCGTTAATTAATATGTGTGTGATGTCGCCGCCGCTTTGCATCACCCGGGAGCAGATTGACGAGATGATCAGCATTCTCCGTGAGGGAATTTCACGCACCATGGAAGATTTGCACAAAGAGGGGGTCGCCACCTTCGATTAAACGAGTCTGTTGAGCGACTTAGATGACCGCCATTAACGAAACATTGGTTATTGCTTTTACGGCCTTTTTCGCCACGATCGGGCCAATCGATGTCGCGGTCATGTATCCGGTATTGTCGCGCGGAATGACACCCCGGCAGCGGTGGCGAACTGCCGTGCGGGCAGTATTTCTGGCATCGTGTTTGCTCTATGCATTTGCGTTATTCGGTCAGATGCTCCTTGACCGTCTCGGCATTTCTATTCCGGCATTGCAGACGGCCGGCGGGATCTTGCTGTTTCTGGTGGGGCTGGACATGGTGTTCGCCCGACATTCCGGGGTGGCATCGACCACCGAGGATGAGGATCGAGAAGCCCGTGAGCGAGAGGATATTGCGGTGTTCCCGCTCGCGACGCCTTTGATTGCGGGACCCGGAGCGATCGGCGCCGCTATCTTGCTGATGACCAATGCCGGAGACAATCGGTATCAGCAACTCGCAGTCGTGTCGAGTCTGGGATTCGTGCTCCTGTTAACTTTGATATTGATGTTTATGGCGGGCCAGGTACAGCGCCTACTGGGTGTCACCGGCATGAATGTCGTCAGCCGGATTTTTGGACTCCTATTGACGGCGCTTGCTGTGCAGTTTGTGTTTGACGGCATCAAAGGTTCGGGGCTGATCAACCTTTAAGCGATGTTGGTGCCGGATTGTGTGCCTGGGCGTACTGATGACAGGCATCCCAGTCTTCTTCAAAGTGGTTACGGATGCGCTCCAGGCTGTCGGGTTGGATCAGCGGATGTGGATCGAGCAGCGCCTTGGGAACCAGTTTGGCCGCACCCAGAATGCCGTAGCAGGTCCAGAGTCTCAGCCGGCGCTGCACCCGATGAAACCCGGGGTGCTGCGCAGCCTCCGGAACCTCAGCAAATAGGCGCTTGCCGACCTGCCGAGTGACTTTAAGCTGATCATCGCTCCAGGAACTGTGCACCACAGACAGGTCAATTTGTTCCCGCTGATAGTGAGCCCCCGTGAAAGCGCAGATCTGATCGATCAAGGCAAACGGGTCGGTTTTGAGGTCTTCGTGGAATAACACAAGAGGGTCGGAGCCAAAACGGGACTCAATGGCTTCAATCATGGACATGAAGCGCATTTTTTGCTCACCCCAGAAGAGCGGTGCAGGACTGTCCAGATCCGCATAGCGCTCGAATTCCATGCTGCCGCCGTTCTTGAGGTAACGTCTGTAGTGAGACGCGATCCAACGATCATGACGGCGCAGTACCAGAATCACGCGCGCATCGGCTTTGAAAGCGGCGAACTCCTCCAGGCGCTGGGTCAGTCGGTAAGCCGCTTCACGGGAGATCAGGTAGCGGCGGTCCTGGGTGCGCTCAATCAGTTTTTGATACCCGCGGTATCGGTCTCGAGGCACATAACGGATGTTTGCAAGCTTGGGAAAAACCCTGTCCTGAAGGTAGGTCGACGCTGCCTTCCCCAGACCCACATGATAGAAGATCTGATATTCGCCCGGATCCCTGGCCACGATGAGCCGATGCGTTGGGCAGTTAGTTGGCGCGCTCGGTCTGTGCGCGTTGGGCGAGATAATTCATTAGATCAATCAGTTCGTTATGTCCACCGGCAAAGGAAACCTTTGTCCGGTATTTTCCGTCAATGATGATTGTTGGAACGCCATCGGTCTCGTATCGGCCAGACATATCCGCGGCATGAGCGACCATTGAGTCGACACCAAAGGAGTTAAAGGTATCCAAAATCGGTTGAGGGTCGAGGCCCTGCTCGGCGACCCAGTCCGCCACCTGTTCGGCGGTCCGGAAGCGCTTTCGATCCTCGTGGATGGCCTCGAAGTAAGCGTCATGTAGCCTATCCACCAGGCCCAGGGCGACAAAGGTGTAAAAAACCCGGGCGTCAAAAGCCCAGGACCGATTCAGTATTGCAGGAAGGCGAACGAACTCCACGAACTCCGGTTTGTTCTTGAGCCATTTGTTCAGATAGGGCTCAAGTTTGTAGCAGTGCGGGCAGCGGTACCAGAAGAGTTCAAGCACTTCTATTTTTTCGCCCGTGTGAACAGGTTGCGCGACTTGGAGCTCAAAGAAGTTGACGTCCTGCTGATACTCCTGCGCCCCTGCCGGCAGACTCAGGAAGAAAAACAGACCCAGTAGGCTAAGAACTTTTCTCATTGAAGTGTCCTCGGGAAGATAGTTTGTTCAATTCAGCTGCGCGGCAAGCAGGTCTCGCAGGCCGTCGAAACTGCCATTACTCATCATAACCACTCGGTCGCCTGCTTCGACGACGCCACAGACCGCATCAACGATCTGTGTATTTGAATTGCACACCATAATTTTATCGCCGTCTTTGAGGTGTGTCAGTTCTTCGGGGTCCCAATTCAGGCCATCATGACGACGGATAATGGCGACGTCGGCCAGTGCCAGCGCTTGGGCGAGTTCAGGCCGGTGAAAGCCCTGCTTCATCGTGTTGGAGCGCGGCTCGAGCACGGCGATGACTTTTCCTTGAGAGTCACAAGACCGGAGCGACTTCAGAGTTTCCCGAACGGCCGTAGGGTGATGGGCAAAGTCGTCGAAAAGCGCGATGGACGATTTCGGGTTGACCCGCTCAAGACGCCGCTTGGGCGAACGAAATTCAGCCAGTGCAGCACAGGCCTCCTCGGGTTTGGCACCGACGGCATGAGTCGCGGCAATGGCCCCAATCGCGTTTTGCAGATTGTGTTGGCCCATCAGAGGCCACTCGACTGTCGCGACGTGATGATTGTCGCAGTAGACGTCAAAACGCCGGCAGTCCGGCTGCAGGGCTACGGCCCGCCATTCGGCTGGGGCATCGGTGCAACTGTAGCGGATAACCTGCGACCAGCAGCCGCGCGTCAGCAAGTCGGAGAGTCCATCCTGATCTGCGTTGATGACAACAGTGCCATTCTCGGGGACGCTGCGCAGCAGATACTGAAACTGTTTTTCAATATCGGCAATGCTGTCGAAAATATCTGCGTGGTCAAATTCGAGATTGCCAATCATTAGCACATCAGGGCGGTAGTGAAGGAATTTCGAGCGCTTATCAAAAAACGCTGTGTCGTATTCATCTGCTTCAATAACAAACCAGTCTCCTGCGCCCAGTCGTGCTGAGACGTCGAAATTTCCGGGTACTCCGCCGATCAGAAACCCAGGCTCGAGGCCGCAAGCATGGAGCAGAAAAGCACAGATGCTGCAGGTAGTGGTCTTGCCGTGCGTCCCGGCGATCGCGAGGACACGTTTTTGCGGAATAAGGGTCTCGCGCAACCATTGGGCTCCCGCGGTGTAAGCCAGGCGCTGATTCAGTATGGACTCGACCAGGGGGTTGCCCCGCGATAATGCATTGCCAATCACAAAAAGATCGGGTGTGGCTCCTGAGTCGAAAACTCCCCGCTCATATCCTTCTTGAACCACAATACCTTGAGCTGCAAGCAGATCGCTCATCGGCGGATAAATTGCCTGATCACAACCGCTGATCTCAAAGCCTGCTTCGCGGGCAATCAACGCAAGTCCGGCCATAAACGTCCCGCCAATACCTGCGATATGGATAAAATTTTTCAACCAGACGGACTGCCGCTGAGAGTCATGATTGTCGCCATGATTACTGACTGACAGGCAACGATGATCAGAAGCGCCAGTCCCAGCCCGCATTCCATTGCCTGGCGCAGAATGGAAGCCATGACGGCGAGTGACCAAATCGCGATACCGGCTGCAACAAGGAGAGGCGTTGTTAGCATCATTACTGCGTCGGGACCCTCCGGCAGCAGGCGCTCATGCCATCCGAAGAAGGGCAGGGCTAACAATTGCAGTAGCGTCGTTGCTCCGAACATGGCCGTCAGGGTCTGGGTCGTGCGGTCCGAGAGGCTCCTGAATCGCAGAAGCAAACTGATCAGCAGCGCGAACAGCAACACTTGACCGACCGACATAAACAGGCCCCGAATCAATCCGGCATTGGGGACGGCGTTGATGGCGCTCGTGATCACCGCGAGCGCGGCAGTTACCAACAGCAGGAATTCAGAGCGCGGCACATCCTGAGCCCGGTGCCGGAAAAGGCAAAGATTGATGAACAACTGCAGGAAACTGACCATAAGGTTTAATCAGTAATTGAGATGCCGCGATGATATCATCAGCCCGCTTTTTCCCTGTCTTCAGTAACGCCCAAATTGCCGTTGGTAGAAACAATCCGTTGAATACACGTACCCTTTGGATCGATCATCAGGAGGCTCTGGACGCATGGGTGATACATGCAAAGAGTGCCTCATGGCTGGGTGTGGATACCGAATTCGAGCGGGTGCGCACCTTCTTCCCCAGGCTTTGCCTGCTTCAGATGGCAACGTCCGAACAGGCGGTGTGTATCGATCCTCTTGCGGAACTGGATTGGGGTAGCGTTCGGACCTTGATCAGTGAACCGCAGCCGGTCAAGATTTTCCACGCTGCCCGCCAGGATCTCGAAGTGCTGCAACAGCACTTTTCAGTCGTCCCGGGAGAATTTTTTGACACCCAGATTGCCGCAGCATTTTGCGGATACGGCGAGCAGGTCGGCTATGCCCGGATGGTTAAGGAGATCTGCGATGTGGCGCTTTCTAAGGCATTTACCCGAACACCCTGGTGCCGCCGGCCCTTAAGCGAGGCCGAAGTGCAGTACGCGCTGGATGATGCCCGCTATCTCGGTACGCTTTACCACACCCTGCTTGCGGGCCTTCAGGATCGCGGGCGTGAAAACTGGCTGGCCGAGGACTGTGCGGCACTCGTTTCCGAGGAATCGCTGCGTAAGGCAGAGCAGGCCCCGATAGAAAAGGTGATGAGGGCCTGCGCCGGAATGAATCGCGTCGGTCAAAACATAGCGTCATCGTTGGCGCGGTGGCGTGAGGATCTTGCAAGGAGAACAGATCGTCCGCGAGAATGGCTGATCTCAACAGATACGCTTATCGAACTGGCGCACACCCGGCCGCAAAATACCGAGGCCCTGTCGGCAGTGGTGGGTCTTGAAAAAGGTACGCTAAAGCGGCGGGGGGAAGAGATTCTGGACGTTATTCGTGAGGGTCAAACGCCCGATGCGGACTTCGTTGCAATGCCCCGGCCGACCAGACCCGATGCCGCAGAAAAGGCATTGGGGAACGCTCTATGGAAATATCTCGGGGAGGTGTGTGAGCGTGAGGGTGTGCCCCCATCGGCTATCGCGCCAAGGAATGAGATTCGTGCTCTTGCGGCGGGCAAGCGGAATCTTCGCGTGTTAAGCGGCTGGCGCCGCAGTTTTATAGGGGAATCGCTGCTGAAACGGGCTGATCCGGCAGGTTCGTCAAGCCCTTGATAAAATAAGGCGAATTTTTCCATGGAGGAGGTTTATCCATGTCGGGTTTGCGCACAATACTGGTTCCATTCAATAACACCCAGCCCAATGCGGCGGCGGTCGATGCCGCAAAACGCATAGCGGAAACTGAAGGCGCATATATCGAAGGCGCCTACAGCCGTCAGGTACTTCCGATCATTGCAGGGGAAGGTATTACTTTGCCCGGGGACTACCTCGCCGCTTTTGAGGAAGAGGGCAGACAGCAGGCAACACTCGCTCGTGAGGCATTCGAGTCACTTATTGCAGAACGGGGAATTCCGTTGAGTTCGCTGGACGGAGAAGGCTTGCGGGCGGGCTGGACGGAAATGATGGGGACCGGTCCTGAGGGTCTGGGTGAATACGCCAGGGCCTTTGGAATCAGTGTATTGCATCGTGATCTGGCGAGTGGTGATATGGACTGGAAGAGCACCGCTGAGGCGCTGCTTTTCGAAAGTGGTCGACCTTTGCTGCTTGTCAGTGATCAAATACCTCAGACGATTGGCCGTCGGATACTGGTGGCCTGGAACGGCAGCACAGAGACAGCACGAGCGCTGAGTGCCGCAAGGCCTTTGCTCGCCCGATCGGAGGCGATACAGGTACTGTCTGTGGAGGGGGGTATGGTTGCCGGGCCGGATGTGGAACTGATCACTGCGCATCTTCGGGCCAGCGGATTTAAGGTTCAATCGAAAATGGCAGAGACCGCCGGTTCCACGGTGGGCCAGGTCATTGTTTCCGAGGCCAAGGACTTTGACGCAGATCTGATCATCAAAGGCGCTTTTACCCGCAGCCGCCTGCGCCAACTGGTCTTTGGCGGACCGACCAGTGAGATCTTTAATCACGCAACGTGCCCCGTCATTTTGTGTCACTAGAGTGATTTAGACGCGCGGCCTAGCCGCCTCATCAGCGTGTGGCCACTTTGGCTCTAGGCAGTCTATTTAGTGGGATACAGGCGCGAGCCGCGAGATCTCGCTGTTGCCTGACGTTGATGGATTTTTCGGGACTTAGAAATTTGGGACTTAGAAAAAAGGAGAGTGGTTCATGAAGAAACCGGTGCGGGTTGCGGTCACAGGTGCGGCCGGACAGATCAGTTACGCCATGCTGTTCAGGATTGCTGCGGGCGATATGCTGGGAAGCGACCAGCCGGTCATTTTGCAGTTGCTCGAAATCCCTCCGGCGATGGGCGCCCTTCAGGGCGTTGTCATGGAGCTTGATGACTGTGCATTCCCACTGCTTCACGGCATAGTGGCGTCTGATGATCCTGCCGTTGTATTTGCGGATATCGATTTCGCTATGCTGGTAGGTGCCCGTCCCCGGGGGCCGGGAATGGAGCGCAAGGACTTGCTGACCGAGAATGCCCGAATATTCTCGGTGCAAGGCAAGGCGCTGAATGAGGTCGCCTCTCGAGATGTTAAGGTATTGGTCGTTGGAAATCCGGCGAATACCAATGCACTGATTGCCTCTGCAAACGCGCCGGATATCGACGCGGCTCAATTTACGGCAATGACGCGTTTGGACCACAATCGCGCCATCAGCCAGTTGGCGGACAAAACCGGCGCAGCAACCACCGATATCTCCAGGGTAACCATCTGGGGAAATCACTCTGCCACCCAGTATCCTGATATCCATCACACAATGATTGGTGGGAAGCTCGCGACGGATCTCGTTGATGAGTCATGGATCAAGGACGATTTCATTCCCACGGTACAGCAGCGCGGCGCGGCGATTATCAAGGCTCGTGGCGCTTCGAGCGCGGCATCAGCCGCGGGCGCCGCGATTGATCATATGCATACCTGGACCCACGGCACGTCACAGGAAGACTGGGTCAGCATGGCGATTCCATCAACCGGAGATTATGGAATTGAATCGGGGCTGATCTACTCCTTCCCCGTGACTTGCACCAACGGCAAGTACTCTGTAGTACAGGATCTTGAAATCAATGATTTCAGCGAGGAAAGGATGAAGATCACCGAGGCTGAGCTCTGCGAGGAACGTGACGGGGTAAAGGATCTTTTGAGTTAGGCCCGGAACTTTTTCCATTTCGACAGGAACACCATGATTCAACTTGCGATCGCCGGCGCTGCGGGCCGAATGGGGCAAAGTCTGATTTCGGCCTGCGAGGGTCATGAGTCGTTTGCCCTGGCACATGCTTTCGAGCAGAGCGGACACGAATCGGTCGGCCAGTCTGCTGGCAGCGGCCAAAGCTCAGTGATTCTGACCGACGGTATCGACGGTCCGTCGTTCGATGTACTGATCGATTTCACGTCGCCGGTGGCGTCTTTAGCCAATCTTGCTTTTTGTGCCGAACACGGCCGAAAAGCGGTCATCGGGACAACCGGGTTGTCCGATAGCGATAGAGAGCGAATGGCTGAGCTGGCTAAAAAAACGGCGGTCGTGTGGGCGCCGAATATGAGCGTAGGGGTCAATATCACCTTGAGACTGTTGGAACTCGCAGCCAGGGCATTTGGTGACGAGGTTGATGTCGAGATTATTGAGGCGCACCATCGCCACAAGGTGGACGCACCTTCTGGCACTGCGCTGAAAATGGGCGAAGTCGTGGCCAAGGCGCTCGACAGAACGCTCGACGAACACGGGGTTTTTGCCCGGCAAGGTCATACGGGACCGCGCAGCGATAAGGAAATTGGCTTTTCCACTATCCGGGCATCGGATGTAATCGGCGAGCATAGTGTGTGGTTTGCCGGAACCAAAGAGCGGGTGGAAATTACCCACAAGGCTTCGGGTCGGGAAATCTATGCCAATGGAGCGCTGCGTTGCGCTCAATGGCTGATGGAAGAGCCTTCTGGCCTCTTCGATATGCAGGATGTATTGGGATTAAAGTCGTAAAAGAGCCCGTGAACGATTGATGTTTGAGGCGCGAGAAGATAGACTGCTTTCCCCGAAATGAGCGAGCATCTGATTCAGAAAAGGAGAGACCCCGGGGTCTCTCCTTTTTTTTGTCCGGATAAAGGTTTTATCTTGTGATCCCAGCGATTCTGGCTCTTGAAGATGGAACGATTTTTCGCGGCCGATCTATCGGCGCTGCCGGCGAGACGGTCGGCGAAGTGGTATTTAATACCGCGATGACAGGCTACCAGGAGATCGTTTCGGATCCCTCATATGCCCGGCAGATTGTTACCTTGACTTGTCCGCATATCGGCAACGTCGGCGCCAATGACGAGGATAAGGAAGCCGAAGTCGCTTATGCTTGCGGTCTTGTCGTGCGTGATTATCCGACACTACTCAGCAATTTTCGCTCCCAAGAAAGTTTGAGTGACTTCCTGGTTAGCCAAGGCGTCATTGGGATCAGCGACATTGACACGCGGCAGTTAACTCGGGTGCTACGCGAAAAGGGCGCACAAAATGGTTGTCTGCAGGCTGGTGATATCGACGAGAACGGAGCCGTTGCCAAGGCGCAGGCCTTTGCCGGCCTTAAGGGGATGGATCTCGCAAAAGCGGTTACTACTGAAAAACCCTATCTGTGGGAGGAGGGCAGTTGGGAACTGGAAAGTGGTTTCAGATCTCCAGCTAAGCCCAAATTTCAGGTGGCGGCTTATGACTTCGGAGTAAAGCGGAATATTCTGCGCTTGCTGGTCGATCGGGGCTGTTCGGTCGAGGTGGTGCCGGCAGAAACCCGTGCAGAAGCCGTGCTGGCGAAAAATCCTGACGGCGTCTTTCTGTCAAACGGGCCAGGGGACCCTGAGCCCTGCACCTACGCGGTTGAGGCAATTCAGGAGATTCTGAAGGCTCGGGTGCCCGTATTTGGAATTTGCCTTGGACACCAATTGCTTGGGCTTGCCGCGGGCGCCAAAACACTCAAGATGAAATTTGGCCATCACGGCGCGAATCATCCCGTTGTGGATCTCGCCACCAGTCAGGTCATGATCACCAGCCAAAATCACGGGTTTGCGGTCGATCCGGATTCATTGCCTGAGGGCGTTTCAGTGACGCACCGCTCGCTATTTGATCAGTCCATTCAGGGGATTGCGCTGCGCGATGCGCCGGCGTTTTCCTTCCAGGGCCACCCTGAAGCCAGCCCCGGACCTCACGATATCGTTTCGCTCTTTGATCAGTTTGTCGAACTGATGGGGCAATCAAAAAAATCAGGTCATGCCAAAACGAACTGACATCTCTTCAGTGCTGGTGATTGGCGCGGGTCCGATTGTCATTGGCCAAGCCTGTGAATTCGACTACTCGGGAGTGCAGGCCTGTAAGGCTCTTCGGGAGGAGGGTTATCGGGTCATTCTGGTGAACTCCAATCCCGCAACGATCATGACCGATCCCGAGTTCGCAGATGCCACCTACATTGAGCCGATTACCTGGGAGGCGGTTGCACTCATTATTGAAAAAGAGCGTCCCGACGTATTGTTGCCCACGATGGGCGGTCAGACGGCTTTGAACTGCTCTTTGGACCTGGAGCGTCACGGCGTGCTGGAGAAATTCGGTGTTGAGATGATCGGGGCAACCCAGGATGCAATTGACAAAGCCGAGGATCGCGAGCGGTTCCGGGATGCCATGCAGGCGATTGGTCTTGACGTGGTTACAGGTGATCTCGCCCATTCAATGGAAGAGGCCGCAGCCGTCCTGGAGCGGATTGGCTTTCCCGTCATTATCCGACCCTCCTTCACCCTTGGAGGCAGCGGCGGTGGAATTGCCTACAACACTGAGGAGTATGAGGCGATATGCCGCCGTGGGCTGGATGCGTCGCCCACCAACGAACTGCTCATTGAGGAATGCATTCTCGGTTGGAAAGAGTTTGAGATGGAAGTGGTGCGGGACCGGCGTGATAACTGCATTATTGTCTGCTCGATAGAGAATTTCGATGCGATGGGTGTTCATACCGGAGATTCCATTACGGTCGCGCCGGCGTTGACGCTCACCGATAAGGAATATCAGATCATGCGCAACGCGAGCATCGCCGTATTGCGTGAGATCGGGGTAGATACCGGTGGATCCAACGTGCAGTTTGCTATCGATCCGGCGAGCGGCCGCATGGTGGTGATTGAGATGAATCCCCGGGTATCACGTTCTTCTGCACTCGCGTCCAAGGCGACAGGGTTTCCGATCGCCAAAGTCGCGGCAAAACTTGCGGTCGGATATACCTTGGATGAGTTGGATAATGACATCACGGGCGGTGCAACACCGGCTTCATTCGAGCCCTCCATCGACTATGTTGTGACGAAGATCCCCCGCTTTGATTTTGAGAAGTTTCCCCAGGCGGATCCGACGCTGACGACCCAGATGAAGTCGGTGGGTGAGGCGATGGCTATCGGGCGGACCTTTAAAGAGTCGTTCCAAAAGGCGCTGCGCAGTCTCGAGATCGGCAGCCTCGGTCTTGAACCCCTATGGGATCCAACCGCGGATAATCATGATTTGGCGCGGGTCCTTCGGGTGCCAGGCGCGCGCCGCGCCTGGTATATCGCTGATGCGTTTCGGCAGGGTCTTGGATTGGATGAGGTACAGACGCTCACAGGAATTGATCCTTGGTTTCTCTCGCAGATTGCCGAGCTGGTGGCGTCGGAGGCCAAGGTCAGCGAGATGTCTTTGTCCAAAGTCAGCGCCCCAGACCTGCGGCGTTTCAAGCGAGAGGGGTTCTCAGATGCACGCCTTGCCGATTTGATGCGTGTCAGCGAATTAGAATTGCGTGCCCGCCGGCATGAACTCAGTGTCAGGCCGGTCTATAAGCGTGTGGATTCGTGCGCCGGGGAGTTTTCCACCCCTACCGCCTACCTCTATTCCACCTATGAAGACGAGTGCGAATCGCATCCTGAAACGAAAGCCAAGGTCATGGTTTTGGGTGGCGGGCCAAACCGTATTGGCCAGGGAATCGAGTTTGACTATTGTTGTGTCCACGCGGCGATGGCGTTGCGTGAGGATGGCTACCAGACCATCATGGTCAACTGCAATCCTGAGACTGTTTCAACGGATTACGACACCTCGGATCGACTGTATTTTGAACCGCTGACGCTTGAAGACGTCCTTGAAATTTGCTCGGTCGAGAATCCCTCGGGAGTGATCGTCCAGTATGGGGGGCAAACTCCGCTGAAATTGTCCCGAGGCCTTGCGCAAGCGGGAGTGCCTATCCTCGGCACCTCGCCGGACTCAATTCATCAGGCGGAAGATCGGGACCACTTCCAGGAGCTGATTTCCCAGCTCGGCCTGCTACAGCCGGAGAACCGCACAGCGACCACCGAGGAGCAGGCGCTTGAGCGGGCTGGGGAAATCGGCTACCCGCTCGTGGTTCGGCCGTCCTACGTGCTGGGCGGGCGCGCCATGGAGATTGTGCACGGGCCGGAAGAGCTATCCCGCTATCTGCGTGATGCCTTCAAGGTATCCAATGAATCTCCCATTCTGCTCGATCGCTTTTTGAACGATGCCGTTGAGGTCGATGTGGACGCCATCTGCGATGAGAACGAGGTGGTGATCGGCGGAATCATGGAGCATATCGAAGAAGCTGGGGTCCATTCGGGGGACTCAGCCTGTGTGTTGCCCCCGTTTGCCTTGAGCGCAAAGATTCAAAGCCGCCTGGAGCAGCAGACTGCCGAGATGGCCATGGCGCTCGGGGTCCGGGGCCTCATGAACGTGCAGTTCGCCGTTAAAGGCAGAGATGTCTATGTCCTCGAGGTGAATCCTCGTGCATCACGCACGGTGCCTTTTGTCTCCAAGGCAACGACCCGTCCCTTGGCCAAGATCGGGGCGCGGGTCATGTCCGGGGTGTCTTTGGCGGATCAGGGGGTTCAAGGTACGATCCGGCCAGACTATTTTTCCGTCAAGGAGGCTGTGTTCCCGTTCATTAAGTTCCCCGGAGTGGATCCTTTGCTTGGCCCGGAAATGAAAAGCACGGGAGAAGTCATGGGTATCGGCATGACCTTCGGCGAAGCGTACCGCAAGGCGCAGCGAGCCACAGGGCTCCTCATCCCTGCCTCGGGGACAGCGCTCATCAGCGTCCGTACTGCAGATCAGGGGTCTGTGATCGACATCGCAAGGTATCTGAGCGAAAATGGCTTTTCGCTTGAGGCGACCGAAGGCACGGCCCATGTGCTCAGCAGAGCAGGACTAAAGGCTCGTATCGTTAACAAGGTGAGTGAGGGACGGCCTCACGTGGTAGATAACATTAAGAACGGTGAGTACGACCTTATCGTGAACACGACAGCGAGTCAGCACAGTCGGCAGGATTCAGAAACCATCCGTCGACAGGCGTTGACGCACAAAGTAACCTATTTCACTACGTTGGCCGCGGCCCGGGCCGCGTGCGAGGCTCATCGTGCGGGAAATGACCAAAGTGTTAATCGATTGCAGACCCTTCATGAGACCGTGAGACAGTGAGAGTACTGCTAACGGTTGAAGGAGAGGCACGGCTTCGTGAGGAGTTGCTGCGGCTTAAACGCGTGGATCGTCCGGCAGTCATTGAGGCGATTGCCGAAGCGCGGGCGCATGGGGATCTTTCTGAGAACGCCGAATATCACGCAGCGCGTGAGCAACAGGGCTTTATTGAAGGCCGTATTGCAGATCTGGACGCCAAACTGGCGGTAGCCGAAGTCATTGATCCTGAGCGACTCAATGCGGGCGGCAAGATTGTGTTTGGTGCGTGGGTGGACCTGTGGGAAGAAGAGGGCGATCGTGAGGTGACGTACCGCATCGTTGGTGAACTTGAAGCCAATATCGATGAAGGCATGATTTCACATAGTTCACCGATTGCCAAAGCACTTATTGGCAAGCGACAGGACGATGAGATCGAGTTTCAGGCGCCCGGTGGAATACGGCGTTACGAAGTGCTGGCGGTAAGGTACAGTCCAGGCCCCTAGACCGACCTCCCTCGGGAAATAGTCCGGAAAGAAACAGATCCGTCAGGCGCGCCCCAGCGTTTTGGCCGCTGTTTCCTCAGGGTCGGGTGTTGCCTCAGTTTCTGATGAAACATGTGCGACGTTCCCGTCGTCATCCGATGCACCGGAGCGTCCCAGCCAGAAAGAAAACGATTTATTCGGCGCTGCTTCCGGAGCAGGTGTTTCGAGGGTATCCGGACCATCATCGTAGTACTCGTCCACTTCGGCCCGGGGGTCAAGATCGCCGATGGCGCTGGGCGTTTCAGGCTGGAGGATATAGGGTTCTTTTTCGACCACCGGAGCCCATTGCCGAATACGGCTTCGCCAGGCAATGAATCCGACGAGCAGGACCGCGGCACCAATAGCAAACATGAACATGCCCTGGGGTCCTGCAAAGCGCATTGCCGCCGAAGCGGCCAGTGGCCCAACTACCGCACCGATGCCAAATACCAGCACGAAGCCGCCGCTCGCCGCCACCACGTCGCCTGGATCAAGATAGTCATTTGCGTAAGCAATACTCAACGGATACAGCGTCGAGCTCAAGCCAAAAAAGACTGCTGCGCTGACCGGTAGCGTCCAGGACGGCATCATGCCGCTCAGTACCAGCATCAGCGCAGGAATGCTCAAGCAAGAGGCGACACCAAAGAGCACAAGTCGCCGATCCTGCCGATCCGACAGTCGTCCAATCGGGATCTGCAGAAGCATGCCGCCCAGGAGACCTGCCGTCATGAAGCCAGAGATCTGTGCCACCGTCAGGCCAAGCTCTTGGGCATAGACGGGACCCAGACCCCACCAACTCGAGGAGATGAGTCCGGCAACGAGGCAGCCCACAACAGCGGTCGGCGAGACCGAAAAAAGCGTCCGGATATTGAGAAGGGGTTTATCCACCGGATCCGGATGGGTGGCTGTGGTCAGCGAAACGGGAACGAGAGACAGAACCAGGACGATCCCGACCAGCAGGAATAGTCCGAAACTTGCCGGGTCACCAAATTTGATCGCTTGCTGGCCAACGGCAGAAGCCATGTAGCCGATCATGATGTAAATGGACAACAGAATTCCACGGCTGTTGTTGGTGGCGCGGTTATTGAGCCAGCTTTCGACCACGACAAAAAGTCCCGCACTGGCCGCACCCATAATGGCCCGGAGGACGACCCAGGCCCACGGATCCTGGAAAATCAGCACCATCATGGCCGAGGCTGCTGCGATCGCTGAAAGTGCGGCGAAGGTGCGGATATGGCCGATCCGGTTAATGAGTAGTCCGGACCGGAAGGTGCCCAGCGCAAAGCCGAAGAAGTATCCCGAGGCCATCAACCCAACCATCTCATTGGGATAATTCTCGATGTTGGCACGCAGCGCCAGCAGGGTAGAGAACATGCTGTTCCCGAACATCAGCAGCGTCACTGAGATCATCAGTGCAGAGAGGGTGCGCAGGACGGAAAGAGCGAATCGCACAGGAATGCCGTGAAGATCGGTGATAACGGGCGCGAAGTCTACGCCCGAATACACTCAAAGAGAAGTGCTAAATCACCGAAAAGTCGGCCAGTGGAAAAACTTTTTAAACCACTGCCTCAAAAGAGTCTGGCAGTGGGTTAGCTCTCATCCGCGAGCCGGCAGCACGATGCAGGCCGTCACTGGTTCAGGCTCGGGGATAGGTCGGTTAATATCGCATTTTCACCTGCCCCGCAGTTTTGACTGTGGCTTATCGCTTCTGATCATGTTCCTGATTCGTCTTGACGATGTCAGCCTCGCGTTTGGCCCACGCAAGCTTTTGCGTGGCGCAGAGCTTTCCATTGAGCCGGCAGAACGAGTTTGCCTCGTGGGCCGCAACGGTGCCGGCAAGACTTCCGTGCTGCGCCTGCTCACCGGAACGCAGGAGCCCGACGAGGGCGAGGTCCGTCGCCACGGAGATCTTTGTATTACAGAACTCGAGCAGGTGTTGCCGGGTGATGAGGATCAAAGGGTAGGCGAGTTTGTGGCCGAAGGCCTGACTGACATCATCCAGATGACGGAACAGTATCGTGAGCAGGCAGGTGCCGATCTCGATGCGGCGGGGCTCAAGGCGCTTCAGGATTTGCATAGCCATATTGATGCGCATGGTGGTTGGCACCCACAGCAACAGGTCGAAAGTATTTGCACTGAGATGGGTTTGGATCCGGAGCAGCCGCTCAAGGCATTGTCAGGGGGCTGGCGCCGGCGGGCGGCTCTGGCCCGCTCGCTTGCCCCTCGCCCTGATCTGCTGCTGCTGGATGAACCGACCAATCATCTGGATTTTGAGGCAATCAGCTGGTTGGAGAGCCGTCTCGCAGCCTTTTCTGGGGCGGTGCTGTTTATTACACACGATCGGGCATTTCTCCAGCGCCTCGCCACTCGGATCGTTGAAATTGATCGCGGCAAATTACGTAGTTGGCCGGGCGATTATGCTGACTTTCTGCGGCGTCGGGCTGAGGCTCTGGCGGCAGAGCGTCAGGCGAACTCGGAGTTCGACCGCAAGTTGGCCGAAGAAGAGGTCTGGATCCGCCAGGGAATCAAAGCGCGACGCACAAGAAACGAGGGACGGGTTAGGGCGCTTGAGGCGATGCGTGAAGTACGCGTACAGCGGGTGAATCCTGATGCCAGGGCGAGGGTGCACATAGAGGAGTCAGATCAGTCGGGTCGCAAGGTGTTGGACGCAAGGGGCCTTAGCTTTGGGTATGGCGACTCGATTCTGATTCAGGATTTTTCTTTGCGGATTCGCCGTGGTGACCGGATAGGCCTCGTTGGAAACAATGGGGTCGGAAAGAGTACTTTGCTGAGGCTGCTCCTGGGAGAAATCGAGCCGAAGGCGGGTTCAATCAAGTGGGGTGTAAACATCCAGCTCGGTTATTTTGATCAGCACCGTCGGGAGCTTGACCCGGACAAAACGGTCGCGCAAATAGTGGGAGACGGGAGGGAGTACGTCACGCTGAATGGGAAGCCCCGCCATGTCGTGGGCTATCTGCGTGGCTTTCTCTTCAGTGCCAAACGTGCATTGACACCGGTCCGCGCGTTGTCTGGCGGTGAGAGAAATCGCGTAATTTTGGCTCGCCTTTTTACCCAGCCAGCCAACTTTTTGATTCTGGATGAGCCTACCAACGATCTTGATGTCGAGACCCTGGAAGTGTTGGAGGAAAAACTCACTGAATACGCCGGCACCCTGATGGTGGTCAGCCATGATCGTGCGTTTCTCGATAACACCGTGACCAGTATTCTGGCCTTTGAGGCGGATGGGGCAATTCGGCCCTATGTAGGCAACTACAGCGACTGGATGACGCGGGGTCAATCGCTTGCGTCGGGAGAGGCGAAGAGACCTCGGGGCGGTCCGATTGACTCGGACCCATCCCGACCGACGCGCCCGGCATCGGCTCGCAAGTTGTCGTATAAACTCCAGCGCGAGCTTGACGATCTTCCCGGTGTCATTGAGTCGGTCGAAACGCAACTAGGAAAAGTCAGAAATCAGACCTTGGATTCTGACTTCTATCAGAGAAACTACAGTGACACCCAGCCTGTGCTTGACCAGTTGGCAGATCTGGAACGGGAGCTGGAACAGCACCTTCAGCGATGGAGTGAGCTCGAAGAAATGAACGCTCGACTAAAGTCAAAATAATGACTCTTAGGTTACCAGTTCTCTGGAGTCGCCCAATTGTTTTGCTCACTTTCTCGACAATATTCTGGGGCGGCAACGCGGTAGCTGGCAGATTTGCTGTTGGTCACATCTCGCCATTTCTCCTGACGCATCTTAGGTGGTTTATTCTGGCGGTGTTTCTTTTGGTGCTATTTCGAAAGCGCTTACAGGAAGCGAAAGAGTTATTTCGCGCAGGTTGGATAGGTTTTGTACTAGGAGGGATGGCTTTAGGCGGTTTCAATATGTTCTTCTATATTGCGGCCCACCATACAACAGCAATTAATCTCGGGATCCTTCAGGGCTCAATCCCGATTATCGTCATCGCTGGGTCGTTCTTCTTCTTCAAAGATCGAATTCGTTCTTTGCAAGCGCTAGGCATACTGATTGGGCTTTCTGGCGTCTTGGTGCTTGCGTCCGGAGGACAACTGCAGCGGCTGGTTGGCGTTGAGTTCAACATTGGTGATCTATATATGCTGATCGGGTGTGGGTTATTCGCGGGCTATACCTTGGGACTGCGAAAGGCTCCCGATGGCGATCAGATCATTGGATTGTTGCTTTTTTCCATCACAGCTCAAATTGTGACGGTAATGGGGCTGGCTTATGAATTCAATGCAGGCGTCCTGTTCTGGCCCTCTATGGAAGGATGGTTGATCGTATTCTTCGTTACAGTTTTTCCGTCCTTTCTGGCCCATCTTTTCTATATGCGGAGCGTTCAGCTCATTGGTGTTGGGATCTGTGGGTTGTTTCTTAATCTCGTTCCAATTTCAGCCTCCTTTTTGGCCGTAACACTGTTGTCAGAAAAATTTGGTGTATTCCATGCCGTGTCATTGTTGTTGGTCGTTTTAGGGCTGTGGCTAGCTCAGAAACCAGCTATGGATGGTTCCGGTCGCGATCATTCATCTTCTTCTTGAGCCGTACCATGACTCAATACATGCGAGGAGTGATTATGGTGTTGGCGTCTGCACTGTTTCTGAGTACCTCAGGAGTCGGGCTTCGTGTGATCGAGTCTGCGGGTGCATGGCAGATCTTGTTCTACCGCTCTATCAGTATGGCGACGCTCGTATTTATATTGCTGGTGCTTTTCAATCGAGGTGCTTGGGTCTCGCGCTTCAAGACGATCACCAAGGACGATGTCCTACTAGCGCTTGTCCTCGGCAGTGGATTTGTGGCGTACGTATTTGCATTGCTGATGACTACTGTAGCCAATGCACTTTTTATCTTTAGTGCTGCTCCATTTTTAGCGGCTGTGCTGGGATGGTTTTTGCTGAGAGAGCGGGTGCCGCTTAGAACGTGTGTAGCGATTGGCGGTGCAATGTTGGGACTGATTATTATGGTGGGAGCAGGGATGGCTCAAGGCAGATATCTCGGGAACCTTGTTGCATTGTGGTTGCCGGTTTCTTATGCGATCTCAGTGGTACTTGTGAGACGTTCGAGGCAACCTGATATGCTTGTTGCGCTTTTCCTTGCAGCCTGTTTTGCCGCGTTTTTATCAATCCCTTTTGTTGGGCAATTTTCAGTAAGCTGGTGGGACTTTGGCGTTTCAGTGTATCTTGGAGTGTTTCAGGTGGGTTTAGGATTCACTTTGCTGATCCTTGGAGCGCGTCACGTGCCTGCAGCTCAAGTGGGATTGCTGGCACTGCTCGAACCGGTACTGGGTCCAATTTGGGCCTGGTTTACGGTGACCGAGATTCCGACGGCTGCTACGCTTTGGGGTGGTCTTATCATCCTTAGCGCTGTCGCTGGCGATGCAGGGATATCGGCGTACAAGGGCGCGTCTGCTAAACGTGCGGTGGAATAACCATCAAGCAGCCGCCAATCAATAAAGCTGGCGAACCAATATAGTTTTCTGGTTAATGTTCAAGCTAGACGGGTCGGGCTGGATTCGCCATAACAACATCGAATGACTCTAAGACGATTTTCAGCTGGTCCGACCACTCGTGACCCCAGTCGGTCAATTGAAGTTTGAAGTAATCTTCATGGGTCTTTTTCCAGAACTCCAGAGAACCATCTCCTTCGCCTTCTCGCGCGGCAAATTCTGCTGATACATCTTCAAATTTACATTCTTCGACGTTTACCAATTCAACGATAACTGCGGGCGAGAGATCCTCCCAAAGAATCATCCAGTAGTCGCCTTTTTTTCTACGGATTACATTATTGAGCTCGAAATCAATAGCGAGGTGAGCGGTAGCGCGTTTGATACCCTTGATCGCCAATTCTGTTATGTGATCACTGTAGTCTTGATATTTAGGATCGCCAAAGGTCAGGCAGTGATAATCTGAAGCGGTAATGGACTTCTCTTCGCAAACGAGTTTCCAAAAAGCATCTGACTCAGCGGTTTTTTCTCCGATCATGGGGCGGTCCTCCAAACGTTGATTGACTTTAGAATGATGTTGAGTTCGGCAGAACTGATATCTCAAATCAAAAGTATAGTCGTCTCCGAGTCGGATTAATATGGAAGTCAGACTATCGCTTCAAAGTTTCCTCAGAAGAAAATAGTTTTGATGCTTCCGATTAAGAAAAGGAAAAATGATGGAAATCTATGAAATGAGTCTGGGAGAGTTGGATAGCGGTTTACGGGCTGGAGCATTTTCTTTGAGTGAAGTTTTTGAGAGTCTTGTAAATCGGATTGAAGCACGTGAAAAAATAACACAGGCCTTCATAGAACTCGATTTAGATTTCGTTCGGAACCAAATTGATCAGATAAATTCTCAAGACCGCGCTACGAGAATCTCTGGTATCCCTTTTGGGGTTAAGGATATTTTTAATACCAAAGACTGGGTTACATCCTACGGAAGCCGCATATTTGAGGGGCATCAACCTTTGTGTGATGCCGCTGTCGTATCTCAGTTGAGGTCAGCTGGTGGGGTGGTGATGGGAAAAACAGTGACAACAGAGTTTGCGTACTTTTTTCCAGGCAAAACCAGAAATCCACATCATCCCGATCACACTCCGGGAGGCTCATCACAGGGCTCGGCCGCCGCGGTTGCGGATTTTATGCTGCCATTCGCGATAGGTTCACAAACAGCGGCATCGGTGATTCGACCCGCTGCGTTTTGCGGTGTGGTTGGCTACAAGGCATCGGCTGGACAGTTTCCGCTCAACGGGGCCCTAACCCTGTCTTACTCCATGGACTCGCTCGGCTTCTTTGTAAGAAGTGTCGAAGATCTCCAGTTATTGCGAAATGTACTGTTAGGGGTGTCGCCAAAGGCGACCGCTTTAAAGCCACGGAAAATAGGATTGGTGAGAACACCGTTTTGGAGTGAGCTTGACAGCGAGAGTCAGTTGCTAATCGAAGCCGCCGGAAGCGATCTGACTGAATCTGGAATTGAGTTAATAGAGGTGGATGTTGATGGCCAAGCGGGCGTAAACCTTGTCGATGCCCACCAAACACTTATGGCATTCGAGGTTTCGAGGTCACGTGCGGCAGAATATGAAAACCATCGGGAAAAGCTCAGCGATCAGTTTACCCAACTCGTGGAAGTCGGCCGCCAAATAAGTTATCAAGCGTATGAAGAGGCTTTAAAGCAGCGAGATTCCGCTGAAAAAAGGCTTCGCACCGAGTTTGCCGACTGTGATTTGTTCCTTACTGCAAGCGCTCCAGGCGAGGCGCCAAAAGGGCTGAGCAGCACGGGAGACCCTAAGTTTTCTCGTGCCTGGAATCTGATCGGCGGCCCATCAGTTACCTTGCCAGCCGGAAAAGGGCGGACTGCACTCCCTCTAGGGGTGCAGTTAGTCGGTCATCTCAATAAAGATGATGACCTTATTGCGCATGCCGGCTGGATTCAGCGGAACATACAACTGGGATCATCAAACTGACGTCGGATCTTCCGGGGCTAATTTAGGATCTAGAGCCTGATCCTGTTAATCAGAAAGAAGTTTAGAGAGTTCAACAGGCCAGGTTAATGTGACTTTATCGCCGACGTTTGATTTAACACTCTGAGATTTGGCTTCCAAGATGACGGGCTTTTGCAAGCCTACGTCAACGAAAAGACGCGTGAGGTTGCCAGCGAATGTGCGTCCTGAGACCACTCCCGCTAGGTGATTCATACCGCTCGATGATTCGACGGAATTTGCCAGGCCGATATCCTCCGGCCGGACGCCGAGAGATAGCGACTCGCCACCGCCAGCAAGATTGACGGGCACATGTACCGTCTGATCGAGTCCATCCAGCTTGATCATTCCTGTCTCAGGCTCGTAACTATTGGCGTCGAAAAGGTTAATCTGTCCAACAAAGTCCGCGACGAATCGAGTTCTTGGTTCGTTGTAGATGTCTTCTGCGCCACCCATTTGTTCTATACGCCCCGAGTTCATCACAACGATGCGATCAGACATATTCATCGCCTCAGTCTGGTCATGCGTGACGTAAACGGTAGTGATAGCTAACTCTTGTTGAATACGTCGTAGTTCGATTTGCATCGTTTCACGTAGTTTCAGATCGAGTGCGCCGAGGGGTTCATCCATGAGGAGAACCTTGGGGGGATAAGCGACGGCACGAGCAACCGCGATTCGTTGCTGCTGACCGCCACTAACCTCAGCAGGGTAGCGATCATGAACTTCGGGCAGCCGAATGAGATCCAGCAACTCTTCTACACGATCATTGATATCCTGTTTTGGGTAGCGCCGCTCCTTAAGTCCGAATCCAATGTTTTCAGCAATTGTCATGTGAGGAAACAAGGCGTAATCCTGAAACACCATGCCGATTTCACGGTGCTGGGGTGCGACCTGCGTCACGTCTTCATCCCCAAGAAGAATCTTTCCTTCCATAGGCTCGATAAAACCCGCAATGAGCCGCAGAGTGGTTGTCTTGCCGCAGCCGGAAGGCCCGAGCAACGTGAGAAATTCACCTTCCTGAATTTCAAGATCTAATTGATGCAGGGCGACAAAATCACCGAAGGATTTTCTAACACCTTTCAGGAGAACGCGTGACATAGGAAATACTCGCTACTGGAGTTGCTCAAAAGCAGGCCGCCCGAGAGCGGCCCACTTTTGAGCGATGGAGGCTAAGACAGCGTCAGATACTCGCTACTGAGAAACAGACCGGTTCCACTGGTCAATCCAGTCCGAGGTGTCAGCTTTTTGATAATCGATTTTCAACTGATTACCGATCTTGGCTGGATCAAGTTCCAGCATCTCTGCAAAAATAGGATCACTAGCCAGTTGCGAGATCGACTTCCGGTTCGTGGGTACGACGCCACTTTTTACAGCATACAGCATCTGAAATTCAGGCTCTTGATACTCATTGATGAACCATGAAGCCGCCTCAGGTACTTTGCTGTGCTTAGGAATCACGAGCCAACCATACTTGCCTACGCCGACATGGCTAGTTCCCGTGATGACAGGTTGGACGGTATCAACCGGTGAACCAGCTTTGCGGGCTCTAAGGCACCAACCAGCATGGACCACTGCCGCATAAACATCGCCTGATTCGAACTGGGTCACCACTTCTCCACCGCGAGACCAGAACTTTAAGGAGTTGAGATTCTTAATTACCTCAAGACCAGGCCCAACATTTTGCTCGTTTCCCCCTGCTGCGTATGCAATTGCACCAAAATTAGCGAAGCCACCGCCTGAGGTGATGTCTGGGATTACAACCCGACCGGCGAGTTTCTCATTCGCTAGGTCCTTGTAAGTTGTCGGAGCGGGCAGCCCCAGTTCGGCAAATTTCTCACGGTTGTAGCAGATAACCTCTTGTGTGCTCCAGGATGCAACTCGCCAATCGTTGTACTGCCAGTCATCAAGGTATTCCTTGTTGGTGAGCTGACTGAGATCGATTTTTTGTATCAGCTCGTTTGTTCCAAAGAACTCTTTTTCCTGCGCGTCAAGCGTTTCCATCACGTCGAAAGGCGCTTTTCCACGAGCAGCAATCAGTTTCGCGAGATTGGCCTGAGGACTCCCGGTGACAAATTCGATCTTGCCGCCGAGGGCCTCAAATTTAGGCACGATCGCCTGCACCATGTTCTCTTTCCAAGAGCCGCCCCAGGTGGCTACTCTTAATGTGACACCGTCGAATTGACCGGCAACACCACTTGATGCGGTAAGTATCCCAACACTCAGAGCTGCGCTCTTGAGTATCAGTCCTGTGCGTTTTAGTTTCATGATTATTCCTCTTCTATCTTTACAGGGAAATTGGACAGCTTTTCGTTTGCAACATTCATCTACTACCAGACCTCAACAAATTATCTAGACCAACAAGTTTCTGCATGCCGAGCAAAACTAACAAACAGAAAAATATGACGAGAGATGACGATGCCAATATGCTGGGATCAAAGTCATTCTCCATTCCATAAAACAGTTCGACTGGATAGGTGACGAATCCGGGCGCAGTAAGAAATATTGAGATGGGCACGTCCGCGAAAGACACCATGAAAGAGTAGAGCGCTCCCGCGTAAACGCCCGGCATGATCACTGGGAGCGTCACTCGACGGAAAGTTCGCCATCGATTTGCGCCGAGGCTAAACGCCGCCTCCTCGAGTCGCACGTCAAACCGCTGCAGGATGGCAGTGACCGTTCCAACGACATAAGGCGTGGCCACAAACAGATGTCCAATATAAAGACCAATAAACGTACCCTGAAAATAGAGCCCCGTTGCATCGCCAAAAAGATAGTAAAGCTGCAAGAAAGCGATACCGGTAACGATCGCTGGGATTTGGAGAGGTGCACGAAAAACAGAAGAAATTACACTGCGTCCGGGCAGCTTCCCTCGGACAATGCCTAACGCGGCAGGAATTCCAATGATGCACGCCCCCAATGCGGCCAGAGTGGCCAGCCCAAAACTGAGCGCGAGCGCCTTGAACTGTGCCGTAGGAATTTTTGTGTACCACTGAAGCGATGGGTCTTCGGGGGGGAACTTGATGGCAGTGTAGTACTCCCCACCGTGAAAAGAGGCCCCGATCACCACAATCATCGGCGACAACAGAAATATGTATGACAGGGCGCAGTAAACGTAATGGCTGACTTTCCCCCAGGGGTAGCCACGCTTTGGTGGGGGACCCTTACGCCGTTTTTGGGCAATACGGGCTAACGTGTCTCCATTGACTTCTCGAGAGCGGTGAACGGTCGAGTCCATCATGCAATTACCAGTCTCGCCGACCGAAGTCGTCGAATAAGATAGATCGACAGGAGGTTGATCAGCAACACAGTCACAAGCAACACGGCGGCTAAGGTGCCGGCCATGGAGTATTTAATCTCCATCATTACTGTTCGCTGGATGAGGACCGGTAGGGTAAAGACTCTACCGCCACCCAATAGTGCGGCGGACGTAAATGCCCCCATGCACATGTTGAAAATCATGAGGACGCCAACGGTGACACCTGGCAGGCTCAACGGAAACAGCACACGGAGATGCATGCGCCATCGACTGGCCCCGTGAATTTGGGCCGCGTCCTCAAGGGATCTCGGAATCGTCTGAATAACGCTATAGAGAAGTAGCACTCCGAAGCCCAACGTAAAGTGCATCAAGCCAACAACCACACCAGTTTGATTTCCAATAATTGTGTAGGGTGTGTCGACGATCCCCAGCCCCATCAGCGCCTGGTTAACTAAGCCATCTGCTGAAAATATGATGATCAGACCAAACACCTTGATTACGATCGTGACAAACGTGGCGACAACGATTCCTGCAAGCAGAATCATCGACCATTTAGATTGCATACGCGCTATCAGGTACGCTACCGGAAATCCGAGTGTCAGCGTAAAAAGAGCGGCCAGCCCTGATGTCTTTACCGTTACCCAGAGGGTGTGCAGGTAGAAGGAGTCTGTGAAGAATCGAAGGTAATTGACCATGCTTGCGGTGTCGCTAATTCTCCCCAAACCTAGATCTTTAAAGAAACTGCCTTTCAGAAAAACATACTGACTGGCAACGATCAGCAATCCCACGATCAGAAAACTTGGCAGCAGTACGTATTCCCAGCGTGTTTTCATGATCGTCAGACTAGTGAATTTGTGTTAATTCAAGTGTCGCCACAATGTGCTGTAAAGCGTGCGTCGTTCTTGAGAGTTCTCAGTTTTGACTCGATAAACGATGCCCGTTCATCACCGCCCAGGGTGTCACCCTCAAATACGATTTCCATGACAGCGTCCGTGACATCCTTTAGCAGTTGCTCATCATCGGAAGGGTGAATCGGTATGGGCAACACAGTATCTTGAGTGTGGGTAAGAAATTCCTCACCCATCCTTTCTGCCTCAGGGAGACGCTCACCGGCTTGAATGGCCCGAATCGCGCGTCTTAACTTGCGTCTCAGATAAGCCACGCCTTTATCGGTAGAGCCCAAGTTTTCTGCGGCGTGGGCATTGATCGAGCCCTGGGATACCTGTGCCTCGTAGTCGTTGGGATGCCTTTGCCGATATTCGTACGGTTCTTGTCCTGTTTGACCCGGGAAATCCACTGAATTTTTCCCAACCATAGATCGATCACCTTGGCCCTCAGGGTCGATGCCGGGCCCAAAGCTTCGCCACGCGATAATCATGCAGTCTTCGTTGTCGTGTGGGATCGTCCACTTCGTGATACTGGCTCGCTTAAAGTACTTCTCTTCGCGACCTGTCTCCCACCACGCTCCCACTTGGCTAAACGAAGGAGAGATAGTTTCCTGAGACCGGACCCAGATTTTGTCCTCAATGCGATAGGTGAGCGTTGCATAAATCTTGTGGGGTTTTTCATAAAACTGGGTTACCGGAGCAATACCCCAGGTATCCCCGAAATGGATATCAGTCACGCGCGCATGCAGAAATACGGTGTGCCAGGGATCCATGGTGTTTTCGCAAATTTGAAGCCAGTTGCAGGGATAATGAATCGAGTAAGGCACCATTTCGACGTCCGGCAACATCGTTGTGTCCCACTTAGGGAAATCAGGTTGTTCGTCAGGAGGTCCCATGTAGGCAAAAATTAGGCCAAGATATTCAACGACGGGATAAGCCCCGTGACATATCTTCTCGCTTAGTTTCGAATCCTGTGCCGGTGTTTCGAGAATGGTGCCATCAACATCATAGAGCCAGCCGTGGTAGCAACATCTGAGACCTTGTTCCTCGATCACACCAAATTCGAGAGAAGCATTGCGGTGACTGCAGTGGAGATGCAAGAGGCCTAGCGCCCCCTGTTTGTTACGAAACACAACAAGATCTTCCCCGAGGATGCGGATACGAAGAGGCACATCGCTGAGCTCGCTCGCGAGTGCAACCGGTATCCAGAACCGACGAAAATACTCTCCGCAAGGGGTCCCCGGACCTACGTGCGTAAGTTCGTTATCTTCGATAGGCCGCTTTGCTTTGTGGTATCCACCGAAGGTGACTTGAACATTATTTTTATAACTTCTCGTTTCCTTGAGGTAGGCGCTTTGTGGTAAATCGTTTGACAATGAGAGGGTCCTCGTGAGAAGTCTTGTTTTGAGTTCGAATAAGAATCAACGATGATGCTTATGATCGTAAGGGGACTAGTTACCTGACGTTAATTAACTACCTGCCAGGTCGGGAAGTCGATTGGTGGAAACCCGATTTGATGTAGGACATCCACCCATTACGAAAAATGTGGTAATTCGTAAAATTCGCAGTAGCCAGAGGTGGCGATTGAAATGCCAGTTAGAAGTGATTCATCAACCTTTCGTGTTGCTTGTGCGGTTTCTATTGGTTTCAGCGCTATTCGACAGGAATTGGCTACGATGTCTCAAGTTGAGATTATTGATCTCTCCTCGCGTTCCGAAGGCATTGGGAGTGACCATGAATGTCAGGGCCTGGTGGTTTATGCGAGCCAGTTCTCCTCGTCAATAGCAGATTGGATTAAGAAAAATCCGTTGGAGTGGATTCATTTGGTCACCGCGGGCTCTGACCCACTCGATGCCGTAAAAATTCCCGATAGTCTTTATCTTTCTTCAAGCGGTCATTTATGGACAGATACCGTTGCAGAGCATGCACTCGCAATGCTCCTGACATTTAGTCGAGGGATGAATGTCAGCATTCGGACAGTTCAGACGAGTCAATGGTCTCGCGAAGAGATCATTCCGCGACTTCATAGGATTAAGGATCTCAACGTTTTAGTTGTAGGGTATGGCCGAATTGGCTCTAAGATAGGGATAAGCGTGAAAAATCTTGGCGCTCAGGTAACAGGAGTCGCCTCAACAGAACGAAATGTTGATGGCATCAGCGTCTATAAAATGGCGGATCTTGACGTTCTCATACCTCACGCCGACGTGATTGTTCTTTCAGTTCCACTTAACCCTCAAACACATCACCTCATTTCAAAAGCTCAGTTTGATTTGATGAAAAAGAGTGCGATTCTGATAAATGTTTCGCGAGGCGGTGTTTTGGATGAAGAAGCCCTTTATCGAGTTCTAGTCAATGGGAAACTCAGTGGCGCTGGACTCGATGTATTTGAAAATGAACCACTGTCGCTCCAGCACCCGTTACGATCATTGTCGAATGTTCTGCTGACGCCTCATGTGGCCGGATTTGGAGAAAAAGATATTCAGGAAGCGGTCGCCAAAAACGTGAGAGATAATCTTCTGGATATTCTGGCTGGTCGCTCACCGAGAAACCAGATAAACATGGGTCCAAAAACACGATGAGAGATTCCGATCATGAATGATCAATTTACGCTGGTGACAGGAGCCAGTAAGGGTATCGGGCGGGCCTGCGCTGAGCGATTAGCCCGTGCCGGATTCAACGTTATCGGTCTTGCCAGAAAACTGCCCAGTGAAGAGTTTCCGGGAGAGTTTTATGAAGTGGATGTTGCTGACCGGGAAGCATTGACAGGCTTTCTTAAGTGGCTCAGTAAAGAAAAGCCGGTGGTGAATCTGATCAACAACGTTGGTCTAGCAGGTCCAGAATTGCTCCAAGATATTACTTCCGAGACTTTGGATCGAGTTATCGAAACTAACCTAGTCTCTGCGATTCTCTGCGCAAAATATTGCAGTGGGGCAATGAAGAAATTTAGGCAGGGCAGAATCATCAACATCTCGACCGAACTTATTCTTGGAGCTCCGACCCGAACCGCTTATGGTGGTGCAAAAGCGGCTTTGGCGAGTGTTTCGAGAACCTGGGCACTGGAGCTGGCAGAATTTGGCGTTACCGTTAACACGATCGCACCTGGGCCAGTGGATACAGAGTTTTTTCTTCAGAATAATCCTGTGGGTAGTGATATTCGACAGCAGAAGCTGAATCGGATCCCCCTCGGGCGATTTGCAACCCCCGCAGACATCGCGAATGTCGCCAGTTTTCTTATATCCCCCGAGGCGCACTACATCACGGGCCAGATATTCCATATTGATGGTGGTTCAAGTATTGCCAGTGCGCCCCTTTTTTAGCGGCGAGCACTTTTGACAGATTGTTGCGTCGTATTTACAAGGTAGAGGCCAGAGAAGATCGCAAGTGTCGCGACGATGAATGCCAGCGTCAGTTGTTCGCCAAAGAGTAGCATTCCCCAGATTACGCCAGTAATCGCGATGATGTAACTGCTGAAGCTGTAAAAAACGGGCCCTGCGAGATCAATTATCTTAAAAAGCAAAGCGTAGGCAGTTGCGCCGATTATTCCATGGAGCACGATGAGACCATCGGTAAGATCTGGGGTAACCCATAGAAGATGAACCTGCTGTGTGGCGAGGCCCACGGGCAAGAGGACTGCGAAGGATACAAGTTGCGTCGCGCCGGCCATCAGCAATGGATGCTCTGGCGAAGATATGCGACAACTTACATAAACGCTCATGCTGGCATAAAGAATTGGGCAAAGTAGAGCGATCAAATAAAAACTGTTAAATGAAGTGGTTGACTCGTTGCCGCTAAGGGCGATTATGCTTCCTCCGAAAAAACCAAAAGCAAGCCCAATAAGGCGCCGCGACTCAATTGTTTCTCTGCTAAGACCCAGGAGCAGAGCGTACGTGAAGATCGGACCCAGCGTTAAGATCACCGCCATTGCGCCCGCGTTAATATTTTCTATAGCAATAAAAAAAAGCACGTTTGGCACGGATGCGCCGACCGTGCCACAAAATAAATAATGAATACCAGCTTGTCTGAATGAAGGGAAACGTCGGGTCTTCAAGAAGCCAGCAGCAAGCAAGATAAGTGCGGCTATTAATGCCTGCCACATGGCGTAGCTGATTGCGGGAACATCGTTGATCGTTACAAATTTAGCGAGGCTGGTGGCGCCGCCACGAATTGTTCCCAGTAATAGGAGAAGGTAAAGCGCTAGCGAAAAGATAGAGGCAAGTTTCACACGGAATTGTCTGTCGAGAACGCTTAAGGCAGCGCCAGTGCCTACTCGACTCTCAACGCAGCTATTCGAACAAGCTGTGCGAAAGAGGAGGCATCGAGTTTACGCATAACGCTGGATCTGTGACGTTCGATAGTTTTGGAGGAGAGCGAAAAGTGTTCCGCCACCTGCTTGTTGGATTTGCCGCTGACTAGAAGATTAAGCACTTCCTCTTCACGAGGAGTCAGCAGCTGCAGGGCGGTATGAATGGATTGACGTTTCTCCCTGGCCTCTCGTTCCGATAGGTCAAAATTAATGGCTTGATTAATTGTTTCAATTAAGATGTTGTCGTTACAGGGTTTTTCCAGAAAATCAAAAACCCCTTGTTTAAGCGCTCGAACCGCAACCGGCACATCTCCGTGCCCCGTGATAATGATGATTGGCTCTAGGATAGACCGCTGTCTCATTACATCCAGAGCTTCTAGCCCACTTAGTCCGGGCATTCGCAGATCCAGGATAATGCAGCCAGGACCTCTGTCGGAGTAGGCCTCTAAAAAAGCATCGGCAGACGCATACTCGATTCCGACAAGGTCAACCGATTCGACCAAAAACCTTGTTGATGCTCGAACCGAGTCATCGTCATCAATGATGTGAACACAGGACGGTGAGTCAGTCATGCTGGAAGCGTAATAAGGTGAATCGAAAGCAGCACCCCGGTTCATCGGTGTCGACCAGGTGCAGACGACCCCCGTGGCCCTCAATGATTGTTTGGCTGATAGACAAACCCATGCCCAGTCCAGTCAGCTTGTTAGTGACGTACGGTTTGAATATATCATCGATTATGGAGCCATCTATACCAGGTCCATTGTCTTTTACTAACACCTCGTAGAAGCGGTCGTTGACCGGTTGGACAAGAACTTGAATCAGAGGTGGTTTAGTACCCGACAGAGCAAAAGAATCGATTGAATTTTTCAAAAGGTTGAACATGACTTGTTCAATTTCAATTCGGCTTACGAGAACGTCCGCGCCTCCATCAGGAAACCGAAGTTCTGATCGAACATTGTGTTGTTTAATGAGGCTATGGAGTAGTTGAAACACTTCTTGGACAATATCTTGAAACGATTCCTTTTGGGAGGGAGGTTGCCTGCGAGAAACGAAATCACGCACGTGGCTAATTATGTCTTTGGATCTTTCACCCGCATCACGGATTTGAGCAAGAGCGGTACCCAGGTCCGCAGGAGGGCGCTGCTCTGTATCGAGACGCCTAAGCAGTCCATTTGCGTAGTTAACGATTACAGCCAACGGCTGACTCAGTTCATGAGCAAGGGCTGATGCCATTTCTCCCATCGAAGCACGGCGTAAAACGTGTGCGAGTTCCGCTTCATTTTTCTGACGCTGTGCTTCCGACCGTTTACCATCAGTGATGTCAGTTCGGATGCTTACCACACCGCCATCCGCTGTTTCGCGATCCGTAGATCTTATCCATCGACCTCCAGATAGTTCTATATCGTGAACCTCGCCAACGTTGGGAAATGAGCCAAGCCTCTCTTCAATCCATCGTTCAGGCTCGATCTCATCAGAGATGACCTCACCCGCGTTGACGCTCGTGGCGATAATTTCCCTAAACGTTTTCCCTTGCTCAATCGCCTGACCGGACTGAGGGAACATCTCTACCACCTGCTGATTGAACTCCACCAAGCGATGTTCGGCGTCAAACAGCATGAACCCGTCTGACATCGAATCAAGAGCATGGTGTAGACGTTTTCGTTGTTGATCAAGCGCATCTTGAGCCTCGCGTGCCTCAGTAATGTCCTGAGCAGCAACAATAATTCGAGTCACTCGGTCGAGAGCGCGATCAAATTGGGGCCGACCATAGATCCGTAGCCACCGAACATTTCCCTTTGCATCAATAACGCGAAACTCGTCTATCGAACTCTTGTTCGACATGAGAGTCTCGATTCGCCTGTCTAGAATGTGCAGATCATCTTCGTGTGTGATTGGTCGCCAGAACCGGAAATCAGAGGCGTCAATACCGGGACCAAATTCCTGACTAAGACGGCCTGTATGCCAAACAAGCCGCATCGCACCGTTTTCATCAACGTCATAAACGTAGATGAGATCGGACATCAATTCGGAAACAATACGGTAGCGCTCTTCGCTTTCTTCGCGTGCCCGATTTTCTTTTGACAACTCCTGGTTACGATGTCCTAACTCGGCAGTCGCATCTAAGATGCGTCTATCGAGTTCCGCGTTGATGGCACGTAACGCATCCTGCGCCCGATTTCGTTCAGAGACGTCTTGAACCAGAAAAAAGTAACCCAGAACCTGCCCGTTAGAACTGTCCGGAATGTAATTTAGATTAACTTGGCGAGTCTCACCATCAGGGTACTGGATCTCTCGCTCTTCGTTTACTTCTTTCCCGGCGAGCACCTGCCCAAGCAACCCTTCGACCGTTTGGTAGTGTTCTGCAGCAAATAACGTCTTCAGCTGCATACCCACAAGCTCATCTAATGGGCGCTGATACCACGTCTCTATGAGCTTGTTCGCGTACACGATTCTAAGATCTAGATCCACATAGCCCACTAACGCAGGAAGAGAGTCCAGAATCTGGACAACTCTTAGATATCCGACAATTTCACTATCGGTTGAGCGCATAGTTCAGATACCGCGGTCTAATGTGGAGGCGGTAAGTTGTATTTGATCCACCGGAAAACTCTAGTATAGAGTTGGTTGGAAACTCAAACTCTCCCCCAAAGTGCCAAGGCTCCTGTATCGCTAATAACAGCCCGACGATGAATAAATTTTCGCTTTATTGTTGGGAGGGGTATGAGGTAAGGGAGATTCTTGGGAAATTTGCTGAGTCCCGTGGATTACTTGTCGAATCCGAGAGCTTAACCTCGGACTCAGAGGCGTCATCAAGGGTGATTTTGGGGAAAGCGATAAACCCGTCGATACTAAATATCAACAACCCATTTCCGCGCAAAAGACTCTTTCCGGCAAAACGAATTCACGCCCTTGATCGCGGCGATCTGCCTGAGTGGACTGCGACGATACTTCCATGGACAGAATCGCTTTGTCAGTGGGCGTACAGCGATGCGGGTGAACTGATTGGCATCCCCCAGCGCTTTGGCCCGTTTAACTTCGTTATTAATACCACGCTCATCTCCCAGACCGTTGCGCAGGATGAGGGATTTTGCCTTTTAGCGATTCCCGAGTCAGCACCCAAGTACGGCCTTTTGGTATTTCCGGAATTCAACGTATTCCATATTGCGCTATCGCTGGGATTAAACCCATTTTCTTCTTTCTCCAAGGAAGATAAACAACGTTTCGAGTTCCAAGCGCAACAGTGGTTTGATCATGCAGCATATATTTCAGACGACTGCAGAAAACTCAATACACGACTGACCGAGAGATCAATAAGTATGATTATGTCAGCGGGCATGTTTTCTTCCGGATATCTACGCCGCGAGGGTTTCCACGAGATTTATTGCATTACCCCAGAAAAAGGACCGATAGGCGGCAGAGGGGGTATCTGTTTTGTTGAGTTAAATACAGTTCCAGTGGATACCCCATCTTATTCCGATAGTATCGGATTTCTTGAAATGATCCTGAGTCCTACGATCGCCAAAAGTGTGATCAGTAATCAAGTTAACTGCAATCCTATTGTTCAGATGGGAGATCGTCGAATTTTTGATGAGTTAGATCCTGACTTACTCAAAGCGCTGCAGTGGGGCACACTCGAAGAGGATCTGGCACGATGTGTCGAATACGACTTACCTCCCGACTTTGATGAATTGTTGGGTATAGTGAACACCACGATTAAAAACTCAAAAGATGGACGTTGGCTTTAAGGCCTGGACGCGGCATCACAGGTGCCAGGGCGAAATGGCAATGCCAGATTCCCAATTAGAATTAGAAGCGTACTGGAATAGAGTGACACTCTGGCCTTGGTTTCTCCAGGGAAGCGATTTGGACTGATCAGTAAATGTTTCAAGACCTATCATCGATACAACAATTTGGCACGCAGGTTCGGGAGGGAAAACTGCAGATCGCCGATGCCGTTGAACATTACCTAAACAAAGTAAATGAACGAAATACCGAGCTGAATATCGTGGTGAAGGGCTTTGATGATGAGGCTCGAAACAGAGCGGAATCGCTTGATGAAGAGCTGCGTCAAGGAAAAGACCGGGGACCAATGCATGGCGTCCCAATCGCCGTAAAAGATATTTTTGCTATGACTGGCCGTCTGCCAGCAGCAGGAAGTGGTGCCGAGATAAGGTGCGGCAATAAAGACGCTGCGGTGATCAGCAAATTAAAGGCATCTGGGGCAATTATCCTCGGAACGCTCAATCTGGATGAGTTTGCGGCGGGTGGCACAGGTGTAAATCTCTGGTTTGGGCGGTGTAAAAATCCCTTGGATCCTCGGCGAATCACCGGAGGCTCTTCAAGCGGTAGCGCTGCAGCAGTCAGTGCAGGTTTCTGTCTGGCAAGTATCGGATCAGATGCGGGCGGATCAATCCGGATTCCTGCGGCATTTTGTGGTGTTTATGGGCTTAAGCCCACCTACGGCCGTGTTGGTCGCTCTGGTGCTGTACCCCGTACGTGGAGCATGGACTGTATCGGACCTTTGGCGTCGCATGCAGACGACTTGGGGATTGTGCTTGCTGCTATCTCCGGCTTTGATGCTGATGATCCAACCTCTAGAAGAGATAGTGAATTCATCTGGACCCGGCAAGGCTTTGACAATCCGCCTCGGATAGGAGTTCTCTCTGATAAGAGTGGCGGTGATATGCCTCTTGCTAACTACGAACGCGCCGTTCGCTCAATTGAGCAGTCCGGTTTTCCTCTGATACCTAAGTCACTCGACAAGCTTGATCTCTACACTGAATATCATCAGAGAGTGGTAAAAAGCGAGGCCGCAACGTATCACCGAGCGGTTCTGCGGGGTAAAGATTCCACGGTGGCTCCAGAAACAGTAGCAGCCCTTCGATCGGGTATGCAGATCTCGGCGATGGAATACCTAGAAGCGCAAACCCAGCGTGAGTTGCTCCTGCAGGAGTTTTTAGACCTCGTGATGAATGATGTAGAGGCTCTCGCCCTTCCGGTCTCGTACGAAGAGGCCCCGATTTATCACGAAAACACATCCAGGGATGCGGAAATGATCAATCAGGAATTCGCGAAGGCCTCTATCTTTACTCGATTCGTTAACTTCCTGGGTCTTCCTGCTGTCAGTTTACCCACAGGTCTTGGTCCTTCGGGGTTACCAACGGCAGTTCAGCTGATAGCGAAACCGTTCGAAGAAGCGACGATGCTCAGCATCGCCTCAGAAATGGAATCGGTTTTTTCACGCTAGCCAGACGAAAGGTTCACTTCTTATATTTGGAAAAGAAAAGAACCAAAAGCCTTTCTAAGCGAAAGCTTTGTGTCGGCGTATGCCTGCTACGGGGTAAAACTTTGTAACGATAGTAGGAGCCCTTGTTTATACATCTTTTAGCCAAGCCTTCATCATGTGATGGGCGATCGAAATCGATTGTGGAAATATCCTGTCACCGCTAGGGTTACGAAAAATCTCTTCCAATTGTTTTCGTGTAAACCAGTCTGCGAAGACAAGTTCATCTTCATTGATGGTGAGCTGGTCCTTCTCAACAGTTGCAAAACAGCCCAGCATCAGATTTGATGGAAAAGGCCAAGGTTGGTTACCCCAAAATCGGATATCTGTGCAGGTGAGCCCCACTTCTTCTCTTATCTCCCGGTTGATCGTATCCTCAATAGACTCGCCCGGCTCCATAAATCCGGCAAGAGGAGAGATGATTTTGTCGGGATAGTCATGACTTCGGCCGAGGAGACATTTCTCATTGTCACGCGAAGTGACCATGATAATCACGACGGGATCGATACGAGGGAAGGTAAGTGCGCCGCATGCGGGGTTTGTGCAGTCCAGTCGGTAGCCGCCCAAACAAACCGCATTATTAGATCCACATCTTGAGCAGAAATGATGGTGAGCTATCCATTTCAAGATGGAGTGAGCCTGTGCAACGATTGCGGTTCGGTTATCTGCAAGGTGAGCAGCAATTGACCTGATGTTCTGAAAACCGTTCGGTGTGAAATTGCTCCAGGCTTCCAGACTGTCTCCGATGTCTATAGCGAACCGAGGTGAGCCATCGGGTGCAAGTCCTAGGAAGATAGGTCTATCGGAATCAGCGGCGACTGAGTGAACGACCCGCCAGGGGACCCAAAAGAGATCACCAGATTCAGTCGTGGCAGGATTGAACTTGGAGCAGGCGAGGAAAAGGGCGTCTTCACGAATCTTTAGTTTATGAAGCTTGGTCTCATCCTCTCGCAGACCATTGGGACAGAAAAGGAGAGTTCCGCTAAACGGAAGAGCCATAATGGAATCTGCCTGAGTGTTTATAAATCTATGATGGTGAGTGAGGGGGGGGTCTTCGCAACGCGTGGACGATTTCTTGATTTTTGCGAACAACGGAAGTCGAGCAATACCTAAGATACCAGCGTGCGTCAGTCGAGTGCCTGATAGGCGGCGGCCATCAGGTCGGTGCGCATGGGCGATAGTGAGCCGAGGTTTTGTGCCATGACGACACCGACAAAGTCTTCCTGCCGATCGGCCCAATAGTAGGTTGCTGCGGCGCCACCCCAGCCCCCCTCTGTTTTGCCGGTTAGAGAGATCGCCTGTCCGAGGTCCATCATCACTCTGCCCAGCAGGTTAAAGCCATAACCGGGACTTGGAAAAGGGCCGAGCCAATAGGGCAATTGCTCATCGCACAAGCGGTTGTGCCACATGAAGTCGACCATTTTTCGGGAAAGCAGCGACGCGCCCATGGGAGTTTTGCCGTCAACTGTAAACTGTGCGAATCGGATGTAATCCTCTGCGGTTGAGAAGAGCCCATGCCCTCCCCGGGCAAACACCTCAGGCTTGTCACAGGGGTAGGCATCTGCCACATCGAAGGATTTGAGCGTGGCGTCTATATCAGGCGACTGCGGAATCTTATCGAGGGAGCGGCCGTACATGGGCATCAGACGGGAGCGCTCACTCTCGGGAACAAAAAACTGCGTATCCGTCATGCCCAGCGGATCAAAGACTTCGTGCTGCAGCAGCTTTCCCAGTGGCTGACCACAGACCACTTCCAACACCCTGGCCAGGATGTCGTGACCAATGCTGTAGTGCCAGCGCTGACCTGGCTGGAAGGCAAGCGGGAACGCTGACGCACGATTGGTAAAATCTTCCAGCGAGCAACTGCCGTCATTGATCAGGCCGTCTGACTGATACAAGGCGCCCACAGGACAGTCCGGCATAAAGTTGTAACTGAAGCCGGCGCGATGGGTAAATAGGTGCTCGATCAGGATGGGTGCCGCACTTTCGAAACTGCCATCGGCGTGAAGTACTTTCATATCCCGGAATTCGGGAAGGATGCTGCCAAGCGGCGTAAAGAGGTGCAGACGAAACCGCTCCATCAGCAGTATCGCCGCCGCTGCGACGATGGGCTTGGTCATTGAGTAAATTCGGTAGATCGGTCGCTCAGGCAAAGGTGCAGGTGTTCCGTCAGACAGAACGGAACCGGCATCCACGACTTCGCCACGCTGCTTTATCAGCCATTCGATGCTGGCGAAATGTCCCGCGTCGATGTATCCCTGCGCCACGCGGGCAATGTCTTTTGTTCGCGACAAACTCGGTATGCGGTCGGATCTCATATCGTGGGCTTTGGCCAAAGGATGCTCTGGGTGCATCGGAACCAGGCAAGTGTTTTTTGATCTTTTTCAGAGATAATCTCGACATCCCACATTTGAGTTGATCTGCCAAGGTGCTTGGGCGTGGCCACGGCTTTAATGGTTCCACCGTCGGTCGTTGCGACAAAGTTTGTTTTTGCCTCAAGGGTGGCAAAACCCGTTGCCCCTTCGGGCAGGGATTTCAGGCAGCCAAATCCTGCGCAGGAGTCGGCCAGCGCAAAAAGGGTCCCCGCATGGATTCGGCCCTCCCAAGAAAAATGATGTCTCTCAAGCGAAAGCAAACCCGTTGCAACACCTGACGGATCAAAGGAAAAGGTCATCCCCAGATGATCAAAAAGATATCCTTCGCCGTGAGGCTTGAATTCTTGTTGGGAGTTCATGAGTTAGCGTAGCGTAGGTCGCGCGACAGTCGCATTAATCTCTCAATCTGAGCCAAGCGGTCAGCGGTCGGATAGGCCTGACCCATCGGAAGAGCGGTCTGTCTCTTTTTTTGCTGCCTCATCTGTTTTTAGATCTGCAGCCCCGCTGGATTCTTTCTTCGCCTCCCAGCCCTCGAGGGTAGCGAATTTCCAGTACATCTTTCCCTTTTTTCGGGCGGTATTGCCTTCGGCTTTTGGGGTATCGTCCATAATGGGTGAAAAGGCGGATGAAAGAGTCTGACCCGATTATGGTTCCTAGTCCGTGGCAGACTCAAGACGGTTGAGAATATCCTCCAGACCATCAATCAGAGACTGGTTCGCGCCGACACGGTTACGCCTCGACAGAAATTGCGCGTTCAGGCCGCCCGGGGTCTGGCAGTCTGCACTCATCGTGTGGAGCGTCTCCGATGGCTGCCTGACGGTGAGATCAGCCAGCGCATGATAAAGCGCAGTGGTGTAGCTTGCGGCTGTCGGCAGATCCAACCCTTTTTCGTTCATCCACCGCGTCACTCCGGCGACTTGATCATAAAAGTCAGCCATTAGCGCGCTGGTCGCACCAAAAAGGTTGAACTGATTCTCGTCTAAGACCGCAACACAGGTGCCGATCCTGTGAAAGAGTGCTTGAGTGGCATCGTCTGGCGGGCAAAGTGCCACCGGCCCCAGACCATGCTCAATCGGCGGCATGGGAATCACCCTGACCACGTCAGTCGCCGGCGCTGCCGCAATACGCAGTTCATCAAGAGAAACCCCGGCCGCTAGGCTGACCACTTTTTGATCCTGACGGATACTTAACTCTGACAGGACCTCAGACACCTGTTGCGGCAATACGGAGACCACGATCCAGTCGCATTGTTCAGCAAGTTCTTGGTTCTGATCGACGACGCGTACGTTCGGGTAGGTCTCGCTCAGCCTCTGCGAGCGCTCCTCTGAGCGTCTGGATACCAGAATCGTCCCCTCGTAATGTGCTGCGTCATAAAGGCCGCGAATAATGGCCTCGGTAATAACACCTGTTCCCAGAAAACCGATGATCATCGCAATATCGTCATTGAAGGAGGGTTAGAGTAGAAACTAGGCCGATCGTGTGACAGATTCAATAGCCCAGTGCCGTATTTACCTGATTCTCGAGAGCCTCGTCCCGGATAAGTCTTCGCATGTTATTGAAGAATACGTCAAGGGTTAAGGAGACATAGGCGTTGCCATCGTCTGCAGAGACATGGGGCGTAATCACGAGATTGGGTTGAGCCCATAGAGGGGATTCAGACGGCAGGGGTTCAGGGTCAAAGACATCAAGCACCGCTCCCCCAATGGCACCGGAGTCAAGACCTTGGACCAGGGCCGCGTAGTCAACCACAGCCGCACGACCGATGTTGACGAGTCCTGCGCCGGGCTTGAGCAAACGCAGTCGCTTCGCATCAAGCAAGTTTTGGGTTTCACGGGTGAGGGGAGTGACCACGAAGACAAAGTCGCCCCGCGGCAGCACGCGATCAAGCTCTTCAACGGGAAAGGATTCATCCAGTTCCGGAAGCATGTTGCCATGTCGTGAGACTCCGATCACGTGGATGCCCAGACTTTGAGCATGCTTGGCGACAGCACGGCCGATGCTGCCTGTGCCGATAAGAACCAACGTCTTTCCTGCAATGGGGGTTGAATACAACGAGTCGTAGCATGCCTGGATCTGGTTGGTCATGATCTTGGGCATATGGTTGTGCAGCATCAGGATGCTCATGATCCCGAATTCACCGCCCTTGGCCGCATGCACCCCTTTATTGTTCGTCAGTATGACGCCGTCGGGCAGCCAATCCATTGGCGTCAAATGCTCAACGCCCGCTCCAATGATATGAATCCACTTTAGCCGCGGCGCCACTTCGGCGAGGTTCTCTGTGGGCAGATCCCACGTCACCAGCGCATCAGCGGTGGTCATATGGGAATTAAAATTTTCGGTATCCCAGTCGATTGATACCTCGATCTCGGCCGAGACGTCGGGGTGTGCCTTTGCCGCAGTATCAAATCGTTCCTGGGTGATGGTGAAAACTTCCTCACCTTCTGCCGTATTAGGAAAGGTGTCGTGTCGGTAATGATTGTTTTTGATGTGAACTTGATACATTGATCTCATCCTAACTGCTGAAGTTGGGAAATGATCCTGCGATCCCGCTCAGGTGCGGGACCTTCATCGCAATCAAAAAGGATGTTAATGACGCGATCTCCCGTCTCGCACAGGAGTTGGTGATCATCGAATTCAGATGTTGCCGGTCGGTGCAGGACGGTATCGCTGCCATAGGTGGGAACAAACTCAGTGCCGAGGTCCGCGGGTTGGGGCGGCGCTTGTCCTTTCTCGAGGTTGCGTGCGAGCTGACGCAATTGGCGTCTATACAGGCTTACCCCCTTGTCACCCGGCAGCAGAAATTCCTTCTCCTGATCTGCGATGGATCCCATGCCTTCGACGGCCTCGACATCTCCCGGCCGTCTTTGACGCTCCTCATAGCTTCGATCAAGGACTTCGCCCTGCTCGATGCGCTGCATACCCTCGAGTGTATTGAATCCGTGAGGGTCCGCGCGGTCTCCGAAGTTGCCAAAGGCAAAAGCCATCGTGTGTTGGTCATCCAAAGGCACGACCCAGCGGGTAAAAGCACTGCGTCCGAAATGCCGCAACTGGGTGCCGTCGCACGCAAATGCCGCGCCAGCCTGGGTGAAGTTCGGCAGGATGAGTTCGTTGACTCGTACCCAGATATTCTCGCCGACCCGTCGGGAGGCGGTACCCAGGAATCGAATCTTGTCCCGATGATAGAACTCGATCGCACCCAGCTTTCCGAATCCGTCTGAGAACTGGGACTCATGGAGAAATGCTGTGTGAACCGGATCGACGATGGCATCGAGGACCTGGATCCAGTTACAGTTAAACGGCACGGCATACGGGGTCATCACGAGATCAGGAATTTCGTAGGTGTCATACAACGGAAATGCCGGAAGCTCTTCCGGCGGGCCGAGATAGGCAAATAACAGCCCCCTGAACTCCCGAACCGGATAGGCACCCAGATGGACGTGCTCCATTGCGTGACGCACGTGTTCAGATCCTTGCGGTTCTCCAGGGATCTCAAGCACGGTACCGTCAATATCAAACACCCACCCGTGATAACAACAGCGTATCCCATGCTGCTCGCATCGACCGAATTCGAGTGATGCCCGTCGATGCGGGCATTTCTTGTGGACCAGTCCGTAGTTGCCGGAAAGATCCCTAAAGAGCACCAGTTCCTCTCCGAGGATGCGGATCAGTTTGGGCAGATCACCGACTTCATCAGCTATGTGAATGGGATGCCAGTACCGTCTGAGCAGTTCGCCGCTGGGGGTACCGGCGCCCACCTCGGTCAACTCCCGAAGGGATTCTCCTTCCCAGTTCTGGTGATAACCGCAATACGGGCCGGTCAGTTTGCGATCCTGAACAGAAGCCGTCATGACGTCGGGTCAGCCAATCAGGTCAGTGATCGCTTGATCAAGAAAAGAATGAAACTGCGGATCGTTGTTAGAGGAGGCGACACAGTGCCCCCATGGAGACGCATACACCCGCAATTCGCCATCTTGAATATGCTGCACCTCGAGCTCATTGTCTGCCGGCTGAAAGTAAAGGTCATTGTCACAGGCAATAATAATTGTCTTGGCGCGAATACTGTTCAGCGCTTTGGTGAGATCATTCTGATGAAGATCGTTGCGGCTGATGTCGCCGGCCAGCCAGGACTCCAGCATTGCCAGAAGATTGTTCGCATCCCAGTTGAGGTGATCCTGCTCCCAGTCAAGCAGTACGTCCTCGGCAGTCTCCAGACCCAGTGTTTGATGCAGACGCTCGCGGTACCAGGTTTGTGAATAAGCCCACCCTGCATACACCCGGCCAAAAGCCTTTAGTCCGGCCTCAGGGGGGGAGTCATAAAACCCGTCCATAAAGGCGGCGTCGGCCGTGAGAGCGGCCTTGACTCCCTTGAGGAAGACACTGTTGTGGGGGGAGGTGCGGGCCGAAGCGCAAAATGGCAGGGCATGCTCAACGTGTTCAGGATACTGGGCCGCCCATTGAAAAGTCTGGCACCCCCCCATGGACCATCCGTAGACGAGCAGCAGCTTCTCAATGCCAAAAACCTCTTCGAGCAATTTCTTTTGACACGTCACATTGTCATAAAGGGTGACCACCGGAAAGTTTCCCCGGTCGGCAGGTACTGGCGCATTGGTGGGCGAGGACGACAGGCCATTGCCGAACATGTTGATGGAGATGATGAAGTGTTTTTCTGGATCGACTGCACGGCCAGGGCCGAAAAAAGCTTCGTTTCGAACGTGGGTGCCGGTATAAAAGGTAGGGAGCAGGACGACATTGCTTCGATCCGCATTCGGTAAGCCATACGTTTTGTAGGCGAGTGTTGCCTCAGGCAGGATCTGCCCGCTTTGTAAGGTGACATCACCGAGCGAAAACAGATCGAAGTCCATCAATACAGTCTCAGATATTCCTTGACCTCCCAGTCGGTGACCGACTGGTGGTAGCGCTCCCATTCGTCGACTTTGTAGCTGAGGTATGAGTTCAGCAGGGTGGTGCCCAGGACCTGTCTCGCCAGTTCACTTTGTGCCAGAGTTTCGGTGGCTTCCAGCAGGTTTCGGGGTAGAGGCGTCAG
>DLPX01000089.1 GCA_002477475.1 Proteobacteria bacterium UBA7447 | reverse complement strand
CTGAGAGGAATCCAGTAGGCGCCCCAAAGCGCGCCGCCCAGAAGGCACGCAGATCTCGCCAGCCCCAGATGGCCGTTGTTTAGAATTTGAGAGATCGACATAGAGTAGGAGTGAGTAAAATCCTTAGAGAGGCTGACCCTCCCCAGCGGCCTACAGGATCGTTTTGATTGCGCACTTTATCGTCTCGGACAGCGCTCGGGTCTGCACAAGCCGCAAAGGAAAGAGCGGTATGATAACGGCTTCCATAAGGGCACAACGCGCAAACGTCCGATGACAAACAAGATTATAGAAACGTTACCCACCCAAGGAGAGGGTGCTTGCCGATGATCATCTCTACCGCCAATGTCGATGGCACTATTTCTGCGGCAGACAAAGCGACGATCCCAGTTCTTGATCGGGGGTTTCTTTACGGAGACTCGGTGTATGAGGTGTTTCGAACCTATCGGGCTGTGCCGCTCTTCCTTGAAGACCATTTTGCGCGTCTTGAGAATTCCGCCCAGCTGATTCAAATGCAGATCAGCCAGTCTCGAGCGCAGCTTCTGGAGGAGATTCGCCGGACAGCCATCGAGGCAGGCGTTTCCCACGAATCAGATGCCTATGTGCGTTATCAGATCACCCGGGGAGAGGGGGCCGTTGACCTCTACCCTGATCCGAGTCTCAAGACCCGGTACGTCATCATCGTGAAGGCTTTGCCATCGTGGAATCCGGTTTTCTACGAGCGGGGGGTCAGCATGGCGATTCCCAATGTTCGGCGTAATCCCGTGAATTCTCTCGACCCCAACATCAAAGGCGGAAACTATCTGAACAATATTATGGGGCTGACTGAGGCGAGAGAAGCCGGGGCCGATGATTGCGTGATGTTGAACCGCGATGGTTTTGTTACGGAAGCTGCGAACAGCAATGTCTGGTTCCTGATCCGCGGCAGACTGGTAACGCCAGGATCCGGGAACCTCAAAGGATTGACCAAGAAACACGTGCATCGCGCACTTAAAGCTGCCGAGATGGAAAGTTTTGAAGAAGATGTGCACGTCAATGAACTGCTTGATGCGACTGAGTGTTTTATTACCAGCGCCACGCGAGAGGTAATGCCAGTGGTCTCGCTGACACTGCTTGAAGGCGAACGCCTTGAATTTCCGGTGGGCGGTGGTGAGGTGACCCGCCAGACTCGACAAATCTTCTCAGACTATGTCGAGGCCCATATCTCGGAGCACGCGCAGGATGCCCTCGCCTAATCCGGGGTTGAGGGTCAGTGAAAATGTTCGGCATCCCCCGGCATGAGTAAGACCCGAGTCCTATTGGTGTTCGGCGGCCAGTCCGCCGAGCATGAGGTGTCGGTGGTCTCCGCACGGTCGGTGTACCGGGCAATTGATGCCGCCAAGTATGAAGTGATCCTGGCCGGGATCGCCCGGACGGGGCAGTGGTTTCTCGAGGATGGGGACGCCTCTCTGCTGGAACAGAGCGTGGTTTCAGACGGCAGCGGCTTGCCCGTCCAGTTGGGCGCTGGTCACCGTGACCTGGTGGCGCTGGACGGCAACCCTGTGGGCAGTGCTGCTTTCGACGTGGTGTTCCCTCTGTTGCACGGGCCTCGCGGGGAAGACGGGTCTGTGCAGGGCCTGCTCGAGCTGGCCGATGTCGCGTACGTGGGAGCGGGAATAGCCGCATCCGCGGTAGGGATGGATAAAGAGTTGGCCCGAGCAGTCTTTGCTCAGGCTGGACTGCGTCAGACAGATTACCTGGTGATTCGTCGTAGCGCGTGGAACGTCGACCGTCAGGGCATGCTTGAAGATATCGAAGCCAAACTACGCTATCCGCTGTTCGTCAAGCCGGTGAACCTCGGCTCCAGTATCGGCATTTCAAAGGTGGATGACACCCAGTCGCTTGAGAGCGCTATAGACCTTGCTGCACGTTACGATCTAAAGATAATGGTGGAGGCTTCGGTAGAAAACGCACGGGAACTCGAATGCGCTGTGTTGGGCAATGATGAGCCCAAAGCCTCTGTCATCGGTGAGATCATTCCCGGCGCCGAGTTCTATGACTACACCACCAAATATATTGATGACCGCTCCCAATTGATTGTGCCGGCAGAACTGCCGGAGTCGATCAGTGCCGAGATTCAGAGAATGTCGGTGGATGCGTTTCGCTCGATCGACTGTGCCGGTCTCGGACGTGTTGATTTCCTTATGACTTCTTCTGGCAAAATTTTCTTGAACGAGATCAACACCATGCCCGGTTTTACGCCCATCAGTATGTATCCCCGGCTCTGGCAGGCGAGCGGCATTGCCTATCCTGCCCTGATCGATGAATTGATCCAGCTGGCCCTGGCCAGACACCGCGAAACGCGACAAGTCAGCTTGGATCGCTAGGAAAGCAGCCCTGGCGAGTCGCTGTGGCAAAGTAGACAAGCACACCGGCAGAAACGCAGGACAACAGAAAACAAGGAAACGTATGAAATACCTTCACACCATGGTCAGGGTCAAGGACCTTGATGCGTCGCTGGATTTTTACTGCGCAAAGCTGGGTCTGGTTGAACTGCGTCGCTACGATGAGCCCAAAGGACGCTTCACGAATGTTTTTCTTGCGGCCCCTGGTGATGAGTCCGCCCAGGTGGAGTTAACCTTTAACTGGGACCCAGAAGATTATGGCGGCGGGCGAAATTTTGGACACCTGGCCTACGAGGTAGAGGACATCTACGATCTCTGCCGGCACTTGATGGCAGAGGGCGTGGTCATCAACCGTCCGCCACGGGATGGCCGTATGGCTTTTGTCCGTTCTCCGGACGGCATCTCGGTTGAACTGCTGCAAAAAGGTGAGGCTCTACCTCCGGCCGAACCTTGGCTATCCATGTCTAACACGGGATCCTGGTAACTCATTCTCTAATGCAGTCCCCCGGTGCGCCTTTGGAGATCAATACGGTTACGCTGGGAGATGGCGGCGGTGTAGTGGGTATGTGCTGTTGTCCCGGACGGATTGAGCAGCATAATGATGGCGTTCATCGCCCCAGAGATCTTTCCGAAGATCTGGCAATGGTCAGCGAGTGGCAGCCCGATTTGGTGATCTCCCTTGTTGAACTGCATGAATTTGATGTTCTGGGGGTGGCCCACCTGCCCAAAGAGTTTGAAAGAAGATTTCAGTGGCAGCATCATTCTATCAGGGATCTTTCAGCGCCCTCTGATGAGGCGGAAGAAGACTCCCTATTGGGCCAGTGGTTTGGTTTAGTGAGTCAGGGAGGTCGTATTCTGCTGCATTGCGCGGCCGGGCTGGGCCGAACCGGAACCGTGGCGGCACGGCTTCTGATGATGGCGGGCCATGATGCGGATACTGCTATTCACCGGGTTCGTGCTGTAAGGCCAGGTGCCATCGAGTCCGTCACCCAGGAACGTTTTTTGCGTCAGCCGGACTAGTTTGCTCAAGCAGGGCGGATCTGTCCGATATCCTCAATCAGCACGTCAGCGTGCGGTTGTAACTGCGCAACACTGCCCGCGCCGCCCGTCACTCCAACACAAAGCGCAGCGCCTGCCTTGCGCGCCATCGCGAGATCACTCACCGTGTCACCGACCATGATGAGATCCGCAACCGTCAGCTTGAACCCCATCGCAATGTTTTCGAGAACGGCGGTATCGGGCTTGACGGGACCGGCGTCGTCACCGCACCTGATGTCAGCAAAGAATGGTGCAAGACCGAGTGTGCCGATCATCGCTTCGGTCGCGGATCGATTGTCAGTGGTGGCGATGGCGGTCCGAATGTCTGCGTCCTTGAGTCGTTGCAGAGATTGGGTGACGGCACCTTTGGGAATGATTTCCCCTGCCGCGGGTTTGGTTGTCATCGCCTCGCCGATGTAGTTTTGGCTGAGTTCGAGCGCTCTGTCCCAGATAATGCCGTGCTGATAAACCACGCTCGCCGCAATCACTGTGAACTGGTGCAGCGGCGCTGTGGCAAGGGGCCCCTGTCCCGATGTCATGCCGTTGTCGGGGTCATAGCCCGCTGCACGATACAGGTGCGTCAGAAACTCATCGCCAAGGTCTGCGGCCTCAGCAAGTGCCGTGGCACCTCTGGCGAGTCTGGGCCCCCAGATGGCGTGGAAATCGATCAGGGTTCCGTCCTTGTCGAAGACCACACAACGGGCGGGTGCCACGATATCTGCCACTTTGATAACGGGATTGTCCATAGCCTCGCACTGTAGCGTATTCATAAAGCATCGGGCAAAGCTAAGCTCTGGCAAAACGTGAAATAATCAGCGTTATGCGTGATTGTGATTATCTGATTGTCGGTGCCGGTTCCGCCGGATGTGTCCTTGCGGCGCGCCTGAGCGAAGATCCTTCAGTAAATGTGGTGCTCCTTGAAGCGGGAGGCAGTGACCGAAGCATTATTGTGCAGATGCCTTCGGCGCTTTCCCTGCCGATGAATACCCGTCGCTTCAACTGGGGATTCCAGACTGAGGCGGAGCCCGGTCTGGATGGGCGCGTCATGGACTGCCCCCGGGGATTGGGCCTTGGCGGTTCTTCTTCGATTAACGGGATGGTCTATGTTCGCGGACATGCCGAGGATATCAATCAGTGGGAAGCCAGTGGCGCGGGCGGTTGGAATTATGCTGCTTGTCTGCCTTATTACCAGCGCGCGGAGACCTGGTATCGCGGCGCAGATCAGTATCGAGGGGGCAGCGGCCCGGTCGGTGTCTGCGCGGGAAATGACATGAAACTGAACCCGTTGTATCGGGCGTTTATCGATGCGGGGGTTGAGGCAGGTTACCCCTCCACTGAGGACTACAACGGATATCAGCAAGAAGGGTTCGGTCAAATGCATATGACGGTGGATGGGGGCCGTCGTGCATCAACCAGTCACGCCTACCTTAAGCCCGTGCGCCACCGAAAGAATCTGAGAGTGATCAGCGGCACGTTGGTAACCAAAGTGCTGCTCGAAGGTGACCGCGCGGTGGGCGTAGCCTATCAAAAAGACGGTAATGACTTTGAGATATTCGCTCGGGCAGAAGTCATTCTCTCGGCAGGATCTATCGGCTCTCCTGCTTTGCTTCAGCGTTCCGGCATTGGCTCTCCCGGGATACTTGAGGCAGCCGGAATCCCGGTAGCGCACCCTCTTCAGGGTGTTGGTCAGAATCTGCAGGATCATCTTGAAGTCTATTTTCAGTACCGTTGCCTGGAGCCGATATCCCTGAACTCACGCCTGGGTCTGGTCAGCAAAGGAATGATCGGGTTGCAGTGGCTGCTGCTCAAATCCGGACTCGGTGCAACCAATCACTTTGAATCCTGCGCGTTCATCCGTTCGGCTGTGGGAGTCAAGTCGCCGGATATCCAATATCACTTCTTGCCCGGGGCCATGCGGTACGACGGCCGCGCCGCATTTGACGGACATGGCTTTCAGGTCCATGTCGGTCCGAACAAGCCGGTCAGTCGGGGATCGGTAACGGTGGCGTCTGATGACCCCCGGCAGCATCCAAGAGTCCTGTTCAATTACCTGACTGCACAAAAAGATATTGCGGACTGGCGCGCGTGTATCCGATTGACCCGCGAGATACTCGGACAGTCTGCAATGGATCGGTTCCGGGGCGAGGAAATCGCGCCCGGCAAAGAAGTGCAAACTGACGCTCAGGTTGATGCATGGGTCCGACAAAGCGTTGAGAGCGCCTACCATCCCTCATGCACCTGCAAGATGGGCGCCGAGGATGATCCTGCCGCGGTGCTGGATGAGCACTGTTGCGTGCGCGGGATAAATCAACTCCGAGTGGTGGATTCTTCGATATTTCCAACCATCACCAACGGTAATCTCAATGCGCCGACCATCATGGTGGCTGAGCGTGCGGCCGACCTGATTGCCGGCAATAGGCCATTGCAGACATCAGATGCGCCGGTGTGGATCGATCCGTCCTGGCGCGAGGCCCAGCGCACGGGACAGCCCCAGCGCCGCCTGGATCCTGGCTCGGCGCCACAGCATTGACTCGTCAAGCAGAGGATGCCGAAATCCTGTCGGTCGTCGATTCGACAGATTTGATTATCGGTGAAGACCGCCGGGATGAGATCCATCGTCTGGGTTTGCGTCATCGGGCGATTCATGCGCTGGTGTTCAACCGGGAGGGAGCGGTGTTTTTGCAAAAGCGGGGTCTGCACAAACAGGAGAATCCCGGAATGTGGGACTCGTCAGTGGCAGGGCACGTGGACGCGGGCGAAAGTTATGACGATTGTTGTGTTCGAGAAATCGAAGAGGAGGTGGGATTGGTTCTCGACCATGTGCCGCCCCGGCTTTTTAAGCTGGATGCTACCGCGGTCACCGGTATGGAGTTTGCCTGGGTGTATCGGGTGGAAACCGATCAGGTCCTTAAGCTCAACGAGCAGGAGATGTCGGGCGGCGACTGGTTCGACTCCGCCGAGTTGGACAACTGGATTGATTCGGGTGACCCATCGCTATCCGGAGTGTTTTGCCTGATATGGAGAACCTACCGAAATCTCCCGAATCCCGGCTGAGTATGTTTCGAATCAGGATCTGCCGGTAGCGCCTTCGTGGTAGGCGCGAGCCACCTCCTCACCGATGATTGCGATACCTGATTGAACGGTCTCAGTGTCTTGTGCGTATGAAATTCTGATGCACTCATGACGATGAGCCCACGAATCCTGCATACCCGGGAAGAAATGCTCTCCCGCGATCACGAGCACTCCTCTTCGTTTTAAGCGTTGATACAAGGTCTCACTGGTAATCGGCAGATCCTCAAACCAAAGCCAGAGAAATATCGCCCCTTCAGGAGTGTGCACCCGGCAGGGCAAGTTGCCCATGGCATCGGTGATCCAACTCACCGCTTGTTGCACCTTGTCACGGTAGTAGGGCCTGATAACGTTGTCTGACAGGTCGAGAATACTGCCGTTTTCCACCATCGCACTGACGAGTGCTGGCCCCATGCTCCCAGGAGCAAGCGACACGATCGCGTTGGCCGCGGTGACCGCGCGGATGACCTGTTCGTTGGCCACAATGATGCCGGTGCGAAGGCCGGCGAGGCCGAGTTTGGAGAGGCTTAGACAGGCAATTGTGTTGTTATCCCAGAGGTTGCTCGCCGAAGGAAAGATAATATTTGGAAAGGGCCCACCGTATGCGGAATCCAGAATAAACGGAATCTCATGATGGCGCGCGAGTTCGCGAAGCTGGCGCACCTCTTCATCTGTCAGAACATTGCCTGTGGGGTTGGTTGGACGGGAAACGGCGATGGCGCCTATGTCGCCGGAGATTTCCAATCGATCAAAGTCCACGTGATACTTGAATCCCCGATCACCGACAAACGTGATAGAGGGCCGGTAGGCGTGAAAAAAATCGGTGCCCATCCCAATGTCAGCGTAGCCGATGTATTCTGGCGCAAGCGGCAAAAGGATCCTTCGGTGTTTGCCCTGCCCGAAGTCTCCGGCAAAAAGCTTGAACAGCAGATAAAAAGAACTCTGACTGCCGTTGGTGATCGCAATATTCTCGGGCCCAACCTCCCAGCCACACTGGGATTTCAACAGCGCCGCAAGCCCGTTGATCAACCGGGCGTGACCTCTTGCGCCGTCGTATTCTCCAGTGACCCTTTCGAATTGCTCGCCGTCCGCAAGCAGGTCGAGCATTGCCTGCCGGAAATGAGCCTGCACCTCGGGAATGCGGGCGGGATTGCCTCCACCGAGAAGCCGCATTTCAGCGCTGTCAGCGGCCGCGCTTTCAATATCCTCCATAAGGGTCAGGATTCCTGAGCCACAGGAAAGAAAGCGGCCGAATGGGGAAAAGTCCATCAGAGGGTTAATTCGAAAAATTATTGACCGACGGCGTTGTGATCTTTTGCTGCGCTGGAAAGCTGCGTAGAGTCTTTCTTCACTAACTGCACGACAAGCCGATTGTCGAAGTTCCCGAGTCTCAGATCCGTCAGGATGCGGGCTGATTCGAGCAGAACCGCATCTCGAGGAAGGTCCTGCAACGGTTCGTCTGCATCATCACTGACGCCGTGAGCTGCTTTCAAAGTCTCGAAGATGCGCTGTTGCGTCTCTTCTCTTTGATCCCGTTCAGCCTTGCGCTGACTCTCTAGTAGAGAAACCTCCCGGGACTGGGTTAATACTCGGTCGAGATCTCGAAGGCCGGCGAGGTAGGTGAAGTCCGGATCATCCACCACCCGCCTGTCGTGAGCTTCGCGGAGCCGTTGTAAGTCCAGCGCAGAGTCCGAAAATCGAGAAAACGCCGCCGCGCCAATTTGCGCAAAGGGCAGGGCATTGTCGAGCGCCTTTTCCCCATAGGGGAGATCGGGCTCGACACCCGGTAGCACGAAATCTGGCACGATACCCCGATGCTGGGTGCTCTCGCCGTTTATCCGGAAGAACTGCGCAATGGTGAGTTTCAACTGACCGAGGGGCTGCTCTTGATCTTCGGAGTAGGGGTCAAGGTTGATGAGATTCTGTACGGTTCCTTTCCCGTAGGTAGGTTCTCCGATGATGATGCCGCGTCGATAATCCTGTATCGCCCCTGAGAAAATCTCCGAAGCCGAGGCGCTGTTGCGATCCACGATAACCGCGAGCGGTCCGGCATAGGCAATGCCCTTGTCGGGATCCCGGTTAACACTGGTCCGTCCGCGGGCGTCACGTACCTGCACTACAGGTCCTGAATCAATAAAGAGGCCCGTTAACGCGGTCGCCTCGGCAAGAGCGCCACCCCCGTTGCCCCGTAGGTCAACAATGAGGCCATTTACTCCTTCGCGCTCAAGGTCCTGGATCAGACGACGTACGTCCCGGGTAGTGCTGCGATAATCGGCGTCGCCGCGTGAACGCGCATCAAAGTCTATATAGAAAGTCGGGATATCAATTACCCCAATGCGCTGTATATGATCAGGGCCTGAAACTTCCAAAAGCATGCTCTGCGCCGCTTGCTCCTCTAGCTTGATTTGGTCGCGGGTGAGCGCCAGGATACGCGACTCACTTTTCCCGGTCTTGGGGTCAGGCCGGATCTGCAGACGGACGATGGAGCCTTTTGGGCCTCGAATCAGATCGACCACATCATCCAGACGCCAGCCGATCACATCCACGACAGGATCACCGTTGCCCTGGCCAACGCCGACTATTCGATCACCCGCACGTAAACTGCCTTCGACCTCTGCGGGACCGCCTGGAACAACACGCTGAACGACGGTGAATTCATTCTGTGATTGCAGCACAGCACCGATACCCTCCAGAGACAGGCTCATGCGGATCTTGAAATTCTCCGTTGCCCGAGGCGAGAAGTATCCCGTATGCGGTTCAATAGCCGACATGTACGCATTAAGTATGGTCTGAAAGACATCCTGGCTGGAGATCTGCAGAATGCGCCGCTTCTGCTGCTGATATCGGTCGCGAAGGGTGTCCGCGATTTCCTCCTGCGGTTTGCCCTCGAGTTTCAGGATCAGATAGTCGTTTTTGACCCGCCGTCGCCATAAGTCGTCCAGGGCGGCGCCATCTATTGCCCAGGGAGCTTCAGTCCGGTCAAAGGGGTAAGCCTCATTGGCTGAGAAATCGAACGGTTGGTTGAGTCGCCCCAGCGCGTAGTCGATTCTTTCAATGATCCGGTCTCGATAGCGGTTGAAGATGGTAAACAGCGGGTCGCTATTATGCGACCCAAGATAGTCGTCAAGTTCAAATCGAAGCGTTTCGAACGACTCAATGTCCACCGCCAGAAAATAAATACGGTTGGCATCCAGAGCATCGAGATAGCGATCCAGAATACGGGATGACAGAGGATCATCGAGGCGGGTTTTTCGGTAGTGGTACCGTTCAATGAAATAGTTGACGTATTTGAGTGTTTGGTTGTGATGCGGCTCGGCGCTCAGCGTTGAAGCTGCCGGCAGGGAAGCGCTGACACCGCTTCCGATGAGCGCAAGCAGTAATCCGGCCGCGATACCTGCTCGACACCGGTTGAATACGGCACCCTTGATGAAAGTCGGAAAAATACGGTAGTGCAAATCAGGCTCGGGAGATGTGAGAGAAAACCGAATTATATGTTTCGCACTTCGGCGTCCTGTGGAAAAAGCGAGATAAGGTCGTCTTCGCACGCCTTAACCACGCCTCTTTCGGTGATAAGGCCATCTACGAGTTTGCGTGGTGTGACGTCAAAGGCAGGATTGGCGGCTGAACTGCCGTCGGGGATGATTCGCACCCGCACGAGCCTGTCCGCCTCGCTGTCGCGGCCACAGATGTGGCTGACTTCCTCTTCGGCGCGCTCTTCGATCGGGATATCTCGAACGCCATCCGAAATCGTCCAGTCGACGGTGGAGGACGGCAGGGCGGCGTAGAAAGGAATCCCGTTGTCGTGGGCAGCTAGCGCTTTGAGATAGGTGCCAATCTTGTTGCAGACATCCCCGGCACGGGTGGTTCTATCTGAGCCGACGATGCAAAGGTCGACTTCGCCATGCTGCATCAGATGACCCCCGGCATTGTCGGCAATTACCGTATGGGAGACGCCGTGAGCGCCGAGCTCCCATGCCGTCAGCGAGGCACCCTGGTTGCGTGGCCGCGTTTCGTCTACCCACACATGCACTGCAATGCCCTGATCATGCGCCTTGAAGATCGGCGCGAGGGCCGTTCCCCAATCGACCGTCGCAAGCCAGCCGGCATTGCAGTGTGTGAGGATATTCACTGGTCGGTGCGGGCAGGCGTTCGCCGCTTCGGAAATAAGCGTCAGTCCATGGTCGCCGATAGCACTGTTGGTGTTCACATCCTCGTCGCAGATTTGTTGGGCGAGTTCCTGGGCACGGCCTGCACGCTCCGATTCGGAGACTTCCAGCAATAAAGGAAGCATTCGGTCGAGCGCCCAGCGCAGGTTAACCGCGGTGGGGCGCGAAGACAGCAGTTCCTCACACGCACGCCGCAGGTTGTCCTCGCTCGCATCACTGGCGGCCGCAAGAAACAGTCCGCAGGCCGCCGTCGCTCCGATCAGCGGTGCACCGCGGACAACCATTTCACGGATGGCATGTGCCGTCTCGCTCGAGCTGGTGAGTGTCCGCACCTCAAAGACAAAGGGCAACAGAGTCTGGTCAATGACCAGAACCTCGGGCTTGTCCGGGGTGAGCCAGATTGATCGGAAAGGGGTTCCGTTGACCTGCAAGTCAAAATCCTAACGGTTCTTGAAATCAGCGGCGCGTTTTTCGGCAAATGCTGCCATCCCTTCTTTTTGATCTTCTGTGGCGAACAGCGACTGGAACATGATGCGCTCCGCGGCAACGCCCTCGGCCAATGTTGTCTCGTAAGCCTTATTGACGGCAGTTTTTGCCATAAACACGGAGGGTCGTGACATCGCGGCGATCTCGCCCGCCGTTTTCACGGCTTCTTCCAGTAGATCAGCACTGGGAATAATTCGGCTAACCAGTCCGGCACGCTCTGCTTCTTGTGCGTCCATCATGCGTCCGGTCAGGCACATTTCCATCGCTTTGGATTTGCCGACGAATCGCGTCAGTCGCTGGGTGCCGCCGGCCCCTGGAATAATGCCAAGCTTGATCTCGGGTTGGCCGAAGCGGGCGTTGTCTGCCGCCAGGATAAAGTCGCACATCATGGCGAGTTCGCATCCTCCGCCCAGCGCGTAGCCGGCCACAGCCGCAATTACTGGTTTTCTACAGCGTGTGACCTGCTCCCAGTTGCGTCCAATAAAGTTTCCAAGATACACGTCCATGTAAGAACGCTCCTTCATCCCCTTGATATCGGCGCCAGCCGCAAAGGCTTTTTCACTCCCGGTGATAACCACGGCTCCGATAGCGTCGTCTTGCTCGAAGTGTGCGAGGGCTTGGCCCACCTCGTCCATCAGGCCGTCAGACAGGGCATTGAGAGCATCAGGCCTGTTAAGGGTAATCAGTCCCACGTTTTCGCGGGTCTCGGTCAGGATGTATTCGTAACTCATGAGGACTCCTTTGGGGAAGCAAATACAAACCGTTACAATGGGCCTTGGATCAGCGAGCAAGGCGGTGCGCCAATAACGGTTCGGGATCTGGTACGACGTCGAAGAAAGGAGTCTATCAGACCGGCAACCCGTTTCGCGTCTGGCGAAAATGTCGCTGAGGCCGGGTGTTCTTTTCTGGATGGACTATGAATCAGTAATCGCAAGGTGTCATCTCATGAGTGCAAGTCCCAGTTATTCTTACTCAAAAACCTTTGCGGCGTCGCTTCAGGATGCCGAGCAGTTCTGGGCGGAAGCGGCCGCAGATATTCACTGGACCCGCACTTGGGATCGGGTGCTGGACGATTCCGATGCGCCGTATTACCGATGGTTTTCCGGCGGCGAACTCAACACCTGCTACAACACGTTGGACCTGCATGTCGATGAGGGCAACGGCGGCCGCACGGCGTTGATCTATGACTCTGCGGTGACACAGGCCCGGCAGACTTTTTCATTTTCGGAATTGCGTGACGCTGTCGCGACCTTTGCAGGGGTTCTGGCAGCACGCGGTGTCGGTAAAGGAGATCGGGTTATCGTGTATATGCCGATGGTGCCTGAGGCCGTTATCGCCATGCTTGCCTGTGCCCGCTTGGGCGCTGTGCACTCGGTCGTCTTTGGTGGTTTTGCTGCCAACGAGCTTGCGGTGCGACTCGATGATGCCACTCCCAAGGCGATTGTCAGTGCATCCTGCGGAATCGAACCTGGCCGGGTGGTGCAATACAAACCTTTGCTGGATGAGGCGATTTCGCTGGCGGATCACAAGCCGGATTTCTGTATTGTGCTCCAGCGTCCCCAGGCAAGCGCCGCGATGACCGCCGGCCGCGATTTTGACTGGCAGGCAGAGGTGGCAACCGCGGTGCCGCATGAGTGCGTGCCGGTGATGGCAACAGACCCCCTTTATATCCTTTATACCTCCGGAACTACTGGGCAGCCCAAGGGGGTGGTTCGGGACAATGGCGGTCATGCTGTGGCCCTTAAGTGGACTATGAAAAACATCTACGACGTGAGTCCCGACGAGATTTTCTGGGCAGCTTCCGACGTCGGTTGGGTGGTGGGGCATTCCTATATTGTTTACGCGCCCCTGTTGGCCGGTAATGCGACGGTTCTCTATGAAGGGAAGCCTGTGGGTACCCCGGATCCCGGCGCCTTCTGGCGGGTCATAAGTGAAAACCGCGTAAGCGTATTGTTTACAGCACCCACGGCCTTTCGTGCCATCAAAAAAGAGGATCCGTCGGGGGAGCATATCGGCCGATACGATATCTCATCACTACGGTATCTTTTTCTTGCTGGCGAACGAACCGATCCCGACACGCTCCATTGGGCAGAGGACAAGCTCAACGTGCCAGTAATTGATCATTGGTGGCAGACGGAAACAGGCTGGTCAATTGCCGCGAACTGCGCTGGCATAGAACTTGTTCCAATCAAGGAGGGGTCTCCCTCACTGCCTGTACCTGGTTGGGATCTGCAAGTCCTGGACGAAGCCGGGGCGCCGACCCCCGCCGGCCAGATCGGTACGCTGGCGGTGAAGTTGCCGCTGCCGCCCGGCACATTCCCCACCTTATGGAATGCGCGCCAGCGTCATTTCGATTCCTATTTGAGTCGGTTCCCGGGTTACTACAATACTTCCGACGCCGGGATCATTGATGAAGATGGCTATGTGTATGTGATGTCGCGCACCGATGACATCATCAATGTCGCTGGCCATCGGCTCTCCACCGGCGCTATGGAAGAAGTGCTTGCAGATCATCCAGATGTTGCTGAGTGCGCGGTCACCGGCGTGGCAGATGAACTAAAGGGTCAGGTGCCGCTGGGCTTTCTTGTCTTAAGCGCCGGGTGCGATCGTCCGACAGAGGTGATTTGTACAGAAGTCGTTGGGATGGTTCGCGAACGAATCGGTCCCGTGGCGGCTTTCAAGCAGGCGCTCGTGGTCAAGCGTCTGCCAAAGACCCGCTCGGGGAAAGTGCTGCGCGGGACCATGAGAGCGATTGCCGACGGCGAGGAATGGAAGATGCCGGCGACGATCGACGATCCGACGATTCTGGATGAGATAACCGAAGCTTTGAAAGCTATTGGTTTGCCTCGATCGGAATAAGACTTCGGACCTGTGTCATGATTGATCCAACTGATCGTTCCCTGAGGGCCTGGCAGGATCTGGCGGCCCGAGAATTGTCGGGTGACCCACCCGAGGCCTTGGAGTGGGTGACGCCTGAGGGTATCTCTATCAAGCCGCTCTATACCGCTGAGGATTTGGAAGATTTGGATCACCAGGGGGGTCTGCCGGGTTTGCCGCCCTATGTCAGAGGTCCGCGGGCCACCATGTACGCGGGACGACCCTGGACCATTCGCCAGTATTCCGGTTTTTCGACTGCCGAGGAGTCCAACGCCTTCTACCGGCGCAATCTGGCGGCAGGCCAGAGCGGGCTGTCGGTCGCTTTCGATCTTGCAACCCATCGAGGCTATGACTCGGATCATCCGCGCGTCTCCGGTGATATTGGTATGGCTGGAGTCGCGATTGACTCGGTCGAGGACATGCGGATTCTTTTTGACGGCATTCCCCTAGACCGAATGTCGGTATCCATGACGATGAACGGTGCCGTGATCCCCGTGCTGGCGATGTTTATCGTTGCCGGGGAGGAGCAGGGCGTGGACAAGGCGAGTCTTTCCGGAACGCTGCAGAACGATATCCTTAAAGAGTTTATGGTGCGCAACACCTATATTTATCCGCCCCAGGAGTCCATGCGGATCGTTTCCGACATCATTGGCTATACCGCAGCACACATGCCGCGTTTTAACCCGATCTCCATTTCTGGTTATCACATCCAGGAGGCAGGAGCGACGTCTGTCCAGGAATTGGCTTATACGCTGGCAGACGGTATCGAATATGTTCGCACCGCTGTGGCAAGCGGATTGGAGATCGACAAGTTTGCCCCCCGCCTGTCGTTCTTCTTCGGGATCGGAATGAACTTTTTCATGGAGGTGGCAAAGCTGCGAGCGGCGCGGTTGCTATGGGCCCAGTTGATTCAGGAAAAGTTCAACCCCTTGGATCCGCGCTCACTGATGCTGAGAACGCATTGCCAGACCTCAGGAGTGAGTCTGACCAGTGAGGACCCTTACAACAATATCGTGAGAACAACCATCGAGGCGCTGGCCGCCGTGCTGGGTGGGACCCAGTCGCTGCATACCAACAGTTTTGACGAAGCGCTCGCCTTACCGACCGATTTCTCCGCGCATATTGCACGCAACACCCAGCTGATTCTTCGCGAAGAAGCAGGTATTAACCGTGTGGTCGATCCGCTGGGCGGGTCGTATTACGTAGAGAGCCTGACAGCCAGCCTCGCGACGCATGCACGATCCCTGATTGATGAAATCGAGGATATGGGCGGCATGACTCAGGCGATCATAAACGGTATCCCTAAGCTGCGAATCGAGGAGGCGGCCGCGAGAAAGCAGGCCAGAATAGACCGCGGCGAGGAAGTCGTTGTTGGCGTAAACCGCTACGAGGCATCTGAGGAGACCGAGGTGGATATTCTCAGTATCGACAACTCTGAGGTATTGAAGACACAGGTCGACCGCCTGGGGTCCGTTCGCGCGAATCGCAATCAAGAGAAATGCCAGCAGGCCCTTGATGCACTGCAATCGGCTGCCGGGCATAACGGCGCCAACCTGCTAGAGTATGCCGTGGAAGCGGCAAGGGCTCGGGCTACCGTTGGTGAAATCTCGCTCGCGCTGGAAGAGAAATTTGGTCGATATCAGGCTCAGGTCAGGACAATTTCAGGCGTGTACGGTGAGGCATACCAACAGGATGCGACCTTTCAGCAGCTGCGCGAAGATGTCGCCGCTTTTGCTGGACAGCAGGGCAGGCGGCCGCGCATTCTCGTTGCCAAATTGGGCCAGGATGGCCACGACCGGGGAGCGCGCATCATCGCGACCGGATTTGCCGATGTGGGGTTTGATGTGGATATCGGGCCGCTGTTCCAAACCCCTGAGGAAGTCGTACAGCAGGCGCTGGACAACGACGTGCACGTGATTGGCGTTTCCTCTCAGGCAGCGGGTCACTCTACTCTGGTGCCGAAAGTGCTCGAAACACTCTCACGCAAGGGAGCCGATCACGTAAAAGTCGTGTTGGGCGGAGTCGTGCCCAAAGCCGACCGCGAAGCGCTCTCTGCGCTGGGGGTGGCGGCGTTTTTCGGTCCGGGTACTCCTATTCTTGAGGCAGCTCGTGAGGTGTTTGATCTGATTCCCGTCACAGAGGCAAACCACTGATGCGAGAGATTCTCGAGGAATTGGAACGGCGCCGCGAAGCCGCGCGTCAAGGAGGAGGTAAAAGACGTATTGACGCCCAGCATGCCAAGGGCAAGTTGACCGCGCGAGAACGCATAGGTGTGCTGCTGGATGAAGACAGTTTTGAGGAGTGGGACATTTTCGTCGAGCACCGATGCGCCGACTTCGATATGGCTGACAAAGCGGTGCCGGGCGATGGCGTGGTCACCGGGCATGGCACTATAAATGGCCGCACCGTTTTCGTCTTCAGCCAGGACTTCACGGTACTCGGAGGATCCCTTTCTGAAGCGCATGCCGGGAAAATCTGCAAAATCATGGACCACGCCATGCGGGCAGGTGCGCCAGTGATCGGCCTGAATGATTCAGGTGGCGCCAGAATCCAGGAAGGTATTGACTCATTGGCGGGGTATGCCGAGGTTTTTCAGCGCAACGTTCTGGCGTCAGGCGTGATTCCGCAGATATCCATGATCATGGGTCCCTGTGCCGGGGGCGCTGTCTACTCACCGGCTATCACCGACTTTATTTTTATGGTTCGGGATACCTCGTACATGTATGTCACGGGTCCCGAGGTCGTAAAGACGGTCACGCATGAAACAGTGACCCATGAAGAACTTGGCGGGGCAACCACGCACTCGAGTCGATCAGGTGTGGCAGATGGTGCGTTCGATAACGACGTCGAGGCGCTTTTGAGTCTGCGTCGGTTTATCGATTTTCTGCCGGCAAGCAATGTCGATGAGGCGCCCCAACGGCCGGCAATGGATCCGGTCACCCGGGCCGAGCCGTCGCTGGACACGCTGATACCAGATAATCCCAACAAGCCCTATGATATGCACGAGCTCATCACCAAAGTCGTCGACGACGGTGATTTCTTTGAGCTTAAACCGGATTTTGCAGGCAACATCCTGATCGGGTTCGGCCGCATGGACGGTTCAACCGTTGGCATCGTCGCCAATCAACCCATGGTGCTCGCCGGGTGTCTCGACATTCAGTCGTCGGTAAAGGCGGCGCGTTTCGTCAGATTCTGTGACGCCTTCAGCATTCCGATCGTCACCTTTGTTGATGTGCCGGGCTTTTTGCCCGGTACCTCCCAAGAGTACGGTGGCATTATCAGACATGGCGCAAAACTGCTTTATGCCTACGCAGAATGCACGGTGCCGAAGGTCACGGTCATTACCCGAAAAGCCTATGGTGGGGCCTACGATGTGATGGCGTCCAAGCACTTGCGCGGCGACGTCAATCTGGCCTGGCCCAGTGCGGAGATCGCCGTCATGGGACCAAAAGGGGCAGTGGAGATTATTTTTCGTGAAGATATCGGTGATGAGGAGAAGATCACCCAAAGGACGGAGGAATACCGTAAGAAATTTGCCAACCCCTTTGTTGCCGGCCATCGAGGGTTCATTGATGATGTCATCTTGCCGAGTGAGACCCGCACCCGGATTAGCCGGTCTCTTTCCATGCTGCGCAATAAGCAGCTAGATAATCCCTGGCGCAAGCACGGCAACATTCCACTTTAAGGGTGACAGGTATGACAGCACAGGGGGTTGCAAAAGGAGTTTGCCTTTCGGCAACCGAAGGCGGAGTCGCCCGTGAGGTATCTGAAGCTGTGGCAACGGCAGGAGCAGGTCTCGAAGGGGATCGTTATTGCGCCTTTGGCGCTTCAGCAGAAACGCAACTGACGCTGATTCAGATTGAAGCGGTTAATGAATTCAACGAGGCCTTTGGTACAGACTTACCGGCGACCGCATTCCGCCGAAACGTGATTACCGAGGGAGTCGATCTCAACGCACTGGAAGGCCGTATCTTCACGGTAGGACAAGTGCAGTTGCGTGGCGTTGAGCTCTGCGAGCCTTGTGCTTACCTGCAGAACCTTCTCGATATTCCGGGACTGGTCAAGCAACTCACCCATAAGGGCGGCCTGCGCTGCGAGATTCTCCGCGGGGGCGTGATTCGACCGGGAGACGAGATCGGCGCCACCGACTGAGTACGCCTGGGCAAAGTGGCCAATACTGCGCCTATCTAAAGATTGCCCGCTTTCTCCCTGAGCACAAACTTCTGAATCTTGCCGGTCGAGGTCTTGGGGAGTCCGCCGAAGACGATGGTGCGCGGCGCTTTATAGTGCGCCATGTTGTCGCGACAGAAATCGATGATCTCCTGGGGCTGTGCGTCCTCTCCTTCATGCAGTGTCACAAAAGCGCAAGGACTCTCCCCCCAGGCTTCATCCGGTCTTGCCACAACAGCGGCTTCCAGGACCTTGGGGTGACGGTAGAGCGTTTCCTCTATCTCAAGGCTTGAGATATTTTCCCCGCCGGAAATGATAATGTCTTTTGAACGGTCCTTGATCTCAATATAGCCATCGGGGTGGCGCACGGCGATGTCTCCGCTGTGAAACCACCCCCCGGCAAAAGCGGCCTGAGTCGCGTCTTCGTTCTTAAGATAACCCTTCATGACTGTATTGCCCCGGATCATGACTTCACCAAAGGTCTCTCCGTCCCACGGTACGTCTTCCATGGTTTCCGGGTTTTTGACGCTGGCGTTTTCCAGCGTGCCGTAATGCACACCTTGCCGCGCCATGCGCGACGAGCGCTCTTGAAGCGCGAGAGCCGGCCAATCCTCCTGCGGGATGCAGACTGTGGCGGGTCCATAAGTCTCAGTTAAGCCGTAGAGATGGGTCACATGGAACCCGTCCGCTTCCATGGCCTCGATGACCGCGGACGGTGGGGCAGCGCCGCCTGTTGCGATCTCAACGGTTTGAGAGAATGGTGTTTTCATTTTCCGTGGGGCGTTCGCAAGCATATTCATCACAATGGGTGCACCGCACATATGAGTGACGCCATTAGCGGCTATGGATGCGAAGACCGCTTCCGGTTCAACCGCCCGCAGACAAACATGGGTACCCATTGCGGCGGTGACTGCCCAGGTAAAGGTCCAGCCGTCACAGTGAAACATCGGTAGGGTCCACAGGTACACCGAGTCACGGTTCAGTTCCATGGTTGTCATGTTGCCCAGCGCATTCAGATAAGCGCCACGGTGGTGGTAGACGCAACCCTTGGGATTGCCAGTCGTCCCAGAGGTATACAGCAGCGACAGCGCCTGCCACTCGTCCTCGGGCTGTCCGAGGGGGAAGGTATCGTCAGCACCCGAGATAAATGTCTCGTAGTCCATCTCTCCAAGGCTTTCGCCGCCTTGACTCTCGGAGTCATCAATATCAATGACCAGCAGTTCTCGCTCGGTTAAGGTCAGCGCTTCCTTGATGACCTTGGAAAATGCGCGATCGGTCAACAGCACTTTGGCCTCACCATGATCCAGAATGAACGCGATAGTGTTGGCGTCCAGTCGGATATTGAGCGAATTCAGCACTGCGCCGAGCATCGGCACCCCATTGTGCGCCTCCAACATCTCAGGTGTGTTTGCCCCCATGATGGCGACGCAGTCGCCGGGGCCAATGCCTCGTCCCGCCAGCGCATTGGCCAGTTGGGATGAGCGCGCCAGAAACTGGGCGTAGGTGTAACGGCGTTGGCCATGAATGATGGCAGTGTGTGAGGGAACCACCTGTGCCGCTCGGCGCAGGAAACTGACCGGCGTCAGAGCTTCATAGTTGGCGCGGTCTTTTGCGAGCTGCGCTTCAAATATAGACACGGCAATTTCTCCTAACGAGTAAGACGGCAATCCTAACGGCTTTAATGGCCTGTGTCAGGTGGGGCGATTTCCCAAGAAACCCGTTGTCGCAGGTGTTCGCTATCGCGGGTTCACCTGGTTCTGGACCTATAATCGGCACTCTAGACAGCCCTAGATTAATCAACGATGCGAATACCAGCAGGCAGGGCGTATGACGAAATTCGTGTGGGCGATGAGTTCGATTATGTCCTGACAATCACCGAGGCTCATCTGGTTACCGCAGCGGGCCTTTTCGGAGACTTCAACCCGCTGCATGTGGACGAAACGTTTGCAAGCCAATCCCGATTCGGTGGACGCATTCTGCACGGACCATTTACCAGCGCCTTTGTTGCAGCGCCCATTGGAATCTATTTTTCGGGTACCGCGATCGCCTATCTTGAGCACAGTTGTCGATTTCTGGCTCCGGTTAAACCTGGCGATACGCTGAGGGCAGCTTGGGAGATCACCGATATGACAGACAAGCCGAAGTTCCGGGGCGGCGTGGTCGGTTTGAGGTGTCTGTGCACCAACCAGCAGGAGGTTGAGGTCGCGAGTGCGTCGGGCAAGATTATGGTTGCCGCGCGCACTTAGCCAAAGCCTTGAATTTCCATCTTTCCGCATGATGGCTGCTTCTCAACCGAAGGTTCGGATCAGGGCATTCGGGTTGCCTGATCAGGAGCGACTGGTGCAACTATGGCGCGACTGTGACCTGATCCGTCCCTGGAATAATCCCGAGGACGATATTCGTCAGTGTCTGGAAAACCCGTCTTCCGAGCTGCTGGTGGCGGCTGCCAAAAACACACTTTGCGGCAGTGCCATGATCGGCTGCGACGGGCACCGTGGTTGGGTGTATTACCTTGCCGTGGATCGCCAGTACCGCCATCAGGGGATCGGGCGAGCCCTCATGGAACACGCCGAGAACTGGATGCGCGTGAGAAAAGTTCCGAAAATTCAGGCCATGATCCGGCACGACAATCTTGCGGTCCGTGGATTTTATGGTCGACTGAACTATCGTGACGGCGATGTGCAGTTGGTCCAGAAGTGGCTCAACGAGGAGACATCCTGAGCCGGCCATGCCGTTCGATGATGTCCAGCATAGCGTCGATATCTATCGCCGCGCAGCGGTGGCCGGGTGGGCGAAGGGTCGTCATGTCTTTAGCCGCGACCAAGGCGTTGATCACAGACTCTTCAATAGCCTGAACCGCCGCCAGATAGACGGCGTCGCATAAATCATCCCCAGTCCAGGCGAAATCGGAATTGATATGGCCCATGCGGTCAATGCACATGGGGTTGGCGGTACTTATTGCTAGAAAGATATCGCCTGAGCCATTGCCTCCCGAGGTGCCGCCTCGGGCGATACCTATGGCGCCCCGTTTCGCGAGACGTTCAAGCTGGTGGGGCATCATGGGAACATCGGTGGCGACGACTGCGATGATCGAACCCATCTCATGCTCATGGAACAGCGTGTCATTTTGGAGGTGTCGACCCACCGGAACACCCAGGATAGTGAGGTCCTGGCGTCGACCATGATTGGCTTGAACCAGGACGCCAACGTGAAATTCCTGGCCTCCTACTGAGAGCCGGCGTGAACTGGTTCCGGTGCCTCCCTTGAATTCATAGCAGACCATGCCGGTTCCGCCACCCACATTGCCTTCTCGAAGCGGACCATCAGTTGCCTGATCCAGCGCCTCTCGGGCGTGCGCCTCGGTCACGTGCAGTCCATTAATGTCGTTCAAGGTGCCGTCATAGGTTTCGGCGACGACGGGCATGGCCCACAGATGCTCGGACCCCCAATGCTCGGGATAGGTGTCGATAATCCACTTAACGGCAGCCTGGTGTACCCGCCCCACGCTGTGGGTATTGGTAATCATGATCGGGCCAAGCAGGTATCCTCCGTCCCGGATCCAGTGGGTGCCGGTCATCTCACCATTGCCGTTCAGGCTATGTGTTCCGGCCCAGACTGGCTGAGGAATCGCGTCACGGCCTCGTGGAAGAATTGCCGTCACGCCCGTTCGGACCGGACCGCCGCCGGTGACAAGCGGACCTGCCCCTGTCATCAGCGTTTTATAGCCCACCATCAGCCCAGGCACATCGGTAACCGCGTTATGCGGTCCCGGCGTGCCAGAGAAGTCCAAACCCAGTTCACGTGCGCGTTTTGCTGCCATTATCTGATTTTGGCGGGCTTAAGAAAGATATTCAGTCTGTTGACCAAGAGTGAGTCACCTTGGATTAATTAGAGATGGCACAGGGTTTGCGGAGTTCATCGGGTTAATCGTCAAGCTTATCCCTCAGCTGGTCGCGAGACTGAAAGCTCCCCCACAACAAGAAGCAGGGGTATGCTATAAGAGGGTGGGTGGGAGCGCAAACCATCACAATGACCGACTCCAAAAAGAATCGGCTACCGACTTCAATTAAGGAGGTTATCTCCGATTATCCCCAGATAGACGAGTCGATCCATCGTTATGTCCCGCGGCATACTTTTGAAGACCCTGCTGGAAAATTGAGCGAGCCGGTTATCAGGGCGATCCGCTGATGAAAGAGATGGACAACGCTGCGATCTATGTTCTGGAGCCCTCTGGCCCTCCAGAAAGTGACGTGCTGGATCGGAACCTCAGGGCAATTCGGCAACAGGGGTTTGAAGTGGATTACACCCCTTGTCCGGTCGATGCAAAGACCCGCCTGGAAATCGGTGGAGTCGACATTCGTCTTGGTGCGCTGCAATCCGCTTTGGACGGCAAAAGCCGTTATCTTCTCAGCGCTCGAGGCGGCTACGGTGCCAGCGAACTTTTGAGCCGCCTTGACTGGGATGCGCTGGCAAAAGAGGTTCCGAGGGTTCTGATCGGGTTTTCTGATATCAGCGCGTTGCAAAGTGCGCTATACGCCCGGCTGAATTGGCCGTCTTTACATGCCCCCATGCCGGGGTCTTCACTGTGGCAGGATGGAGAAGACATTAGGGCGCTTCTGGGTCTATTGAAGTCAGACCGCCCCTGGACAGGGAGCATTGGCGTGGCGCCGGTCTCAAAGGCTTTGGGCCTGGAGTGTCAGGGGCGTCTCTTCGGAGGCTGCCTCAGCGTGCTAAGCAATCTGGTGGGGACTCCTAATCTGCCTTCGGACCTTTCCGGGCATGTCCTCTTTTTTGAGGACACCGGAGAAAGTGCGCCCCGGCTGCTGCGATATTGGCGTCAGTGGCTGGATAGCGGCCTCTTAAAGGGCGTCAGTGCTGTGGTATTCGGCCGGTTTACAGACATGGGTTCAATAGCAGAGGCAGACTCATGGGTCGTCACCGAGCTGGCCGCCAGGACACCGTGCCCGGTTTTTTCCTCGCGTGACTTCGGGCACGTGACGCCTAACGTGCCGCTTGCTATTGGCGCGCAGGCTGAGATCAAGCACGATCGCCTTCTCTGGAATCTTGATCTGTAGGAGAATTGTCTTAAGGATGTCTTGTGCTGGGAATGGGTGCAAAGTACCATCCGGGTGTTGCCAAGCGGCGCCGTTCCAACCTTCCGAAAGTCAAATTTGAGGAGTTCCCAGATGTTCACAGGCAGTATGGTGGCGATGGTCACCCCGATGCACGATGATGGCAGTGTTGACTGGACCGCATTGGAGGGGTTGGTAAATCACCACATTGCGGAAGGTACTGATGCCATTGTCTCCGTAGGAACCACAGGCGAGTCTGCTACCCTGAACCATGATGAACATGGCGAGGTGATCGCGAGGACAGTAAAAGCGGCAGCTGGACGCATTCCCGTGATCGGGGGGACGGGGGCCAATTCGACAGCCGAAGCCATCTCATTGACCCGCCATGCCGCTGAAGCGGGTGTCGATGCCTGCCTTCTTGTGGTGCCGTACTACAACAAGCCTCCCCAGGAAGGTCTCTATCAGCATTTCAAGGCGATCGCCGATGCCGTTTCGACTCCTCAGATTCTGTATAACGTACCGGGGCGTACCGGTGTGGATATGCAAAACGACACGACTTTGCGTCTTGCCGAGATTGACAACATCGTCGCAATCAAGGACGCGACCAATGACCTTGATCGTGGCCGGGATCTGATCAGCCGTGCGCCGCAGGACTTTCTGATCTATTCCGGAGAAGACGGGACGGCTTGCGAATTAATGATTGCAGGCGGCAAGGGTACCATTTCGGTGACCGCTAACGCCGCTCCCAACCTGATGCATCGGATGTGCCAGGCGGCGATTGCCGGAGACGCCGACTCGGCGCGAGCGCTCAATAACCAACTGGCGGATTTGCATAAAGCCATGTTTGTAGAATCCAACCCGATCCCGGCGAAATGGGCAGTCTCGCAACAAGGACTTATGGGTGGGGGCATTCGTTTGCCGCTGCTTCCTCTGTCTTCAAACTGTCAAGACGAGGTGCGCTCCGCGATGTCCGACGCCGGCGTCCTGTAAAGACATTTCAATCAGGGTTAACGCGTCGTGCCAAGAGGTGAAGAGCTTTATTCGGGCAAAGCCAAGTCCGTCTTCCTGACTGAGGATCCTGCTCGGCTTGTCCTGGAGTTCCGGGATGACACCTCGGCGTTTGATGGGCAGAGAGTCGATCAGCTCGACCGCAAGGGGATGATCAACAACCGCTTTAACGCTTTCATCATGGAGCACCTGGAGACGCAGGGGGTTGCGACGCATTTTGACGCACTGCTCAGTGACAATGAATCCCGGGTCAAGCGCCTTGATATGATTCCGGCCGAGTGTGTTGTTCGTAATGTCGCAACAGGTTCTTTATGCCGTCGTCTGGGGGTGGAAGAGGGCTTGGATCTTGTGCCGCCGACTTTCGAGTTCTTTTTAAAGAATGACGAACTGCACGATCCCATGATCAACGAGTACCACATTGCGTCTTTTGGTTGGGCGAGTTCGGCTGAAGTCGAGTCGATGAAAGCCCAGACCTTCCGAGTCAATGAAATCCTAAGCAAGCTTTTTGCTGGCAGGGGCATGATTCTGGTGGACTTCAAACTAGAGTTCGGCCGTTTTGACGGCGAGCTGCTGCTCGGAGACGAGTTTACGCCCGATGGATGCCGGCTCTGGGATGTTGATACCCGCAAGAAACTCGATAAAGATCGATTCCGTCAGGGGCTCGGTGGTGTCGTGGAGGCCTATGAAGAGGTGGCTCTCCGACTCGGTGTCGATCTTGAGGCCATCATTGCGGGCTGATCGCCTGCTTGGGACCCGGCCGTGTTGATACTGGGCGGCGGGCCCGCTCTCACGCCGTTTAACCTTGAGAAGTTCGCAGCCCGCGTGGCGGATCGGCAAATCGGGATTCGCGCGTGCTCGGCTCGGTTTTTTTATCTCGTTGACAGTGTTCGCGGGCTGGATCCCGTTGAGATCCAGATTCTCGAAAATCTGCTGGAAGCCTCCCTGGAAAGCGCGCAGAAGCTTGTGCTTACCGGTGATCCGATTCGAGTGATTCCTCGTTACGGAACCCGATCGCCCTGGTCCACCAAAGCGACCGACATTGCCCGTCACTGCGGCCTGGCTTTGGTTCGGAGAATTGAGCGCGGCGTTGTCTGGCAAATTGAGGGCGGCGAAGAACGGGAAGAATCTAGGAGAGAATTGCTTCCGTTGCTCTATGACCCAATGACGGAATCCGTTGTCAAAAACGCGCAGGAGCTGGACCAGGCGTTTGCGCTAAAGACACCTGCACCCCTTGAAGTTGTGGATGTCCTGAACGGCGGCTTGCAGGCGCTCGAGATTGCAAATAACCGGGAAGGCTTTGCGCTGACACGTCAGGAGTGTGAGTACCTTGCGGAGGCTTATCTCGAGATGGGCCGCAACCCCACAGATGCCGAGTTGATGATGTTTGCGCAAGTCAACTCAGAGCATTGCCGGCACAAAATTTTCAATGCGAAGTGGACGCTGGATGGGGCAGTTCAGGACGTCTCCCTCTTCGAGATGGTGCGAACGACACATGCCCGACATGGTGAAAAGACATTAAGTGCGTATAGTGATAACGCAGCAGTACTGAAGGGTTACCCCGCGTCATGGTTTCTGCCGGAACCCTCCGACGGCGAATACCGCCAGATCGCCGAACCGCTGCACCTCGTTGCCAAGGTCGAAACCCACAATCACCCGACGGCCATTTCTCCGTTTCCTGGCGCAGCGACCGGTTCGGGGGGTGAGATCCGGGATGAAGGGGCAACGGGTCGTGGTGGCAAGCCCAAAGTCGGAGTCACCGGGTTTTCGGTCTCCGATCTGCGCTTACCGGATGCGCGAATGCCCTGGGAACTCCCGCACCAAAGCCCGTCTCGGATCGCGCCACCACTGCAGATCATGCTCGAAGGACCTATCGGGGCTGCATCCTTCAACAACGAGTTCGGCCGGCCGAATGTCGCAGGGTACTTCCGCACCCTGGAGGTGGAAACGGATGAAGGTGATCCTGCCCGTCGGCATGGCTATCACAAGCCAATCATGATCGCTGGCGGGCTTGGCAATATCCGCGACTGTCATGTGCACAAGCGAGCGATTCCCCCCGGGACCAAGTTGATTGTACTGGGAGGCCCGGCGATGCTGATTGGGCTCGGAGGTGGTGCGGCATCCAGCGTGGATTCCGGCAAAAGCGACGAAGCATTGGATTTTGCCTCCGTGCAAAGGGGTAATGCCGAAATGCAGAGGCGTTGCCAGGAAGTTATCGACCGCTGTATCGCACTGGGGTCTGACAACCCGATTATCTCAATCCATGACGTCGGCGCGGGAGGGCTCTCTAATGCGCTCCCGGAACTCGTTCACGATGCGGACCTTGGGGCGCGATTCGACGTCGACGCCATCCCTTCTGATGAACCTGGGCTCTCTCCGATGCAGTTGTGGTGCAACGAGGCGCAGGAGCGCTACGTCCTGGCCGTGGCGCCGGAAAAACTCGAGGCCTTTCAAGCGCTCTGCGAGCGGGAACGGTGTCTCTTTAGCGTCGTCGGAGAGGCCTGTTCGGAAGCCCTGCTGCATCTTGCTTTTGCCGAGAAGTCGGGTGAGTCGAAAAAAGGCGGGGCCGCTGACCCAGTGCCGGTGGATCTTCCCATGTCCTTACTCTTTGGCAATACGCCGCGGATGTATCGGGAAGGACTCAGCCGCTCTCGTGCCTATCCTGATCTTGAGCTGGACGACATCACAGTCAGTGAAGCGCTGGATCGGGTACTGCGCTTGCCGGCCGTCGCCGACAAGACCTTTCTCGTGACGATCGGTGACAGAAGTGTGGGTGGTCAGGTGGTGCGCGATCAGATGGTTGGGCCATGGCAGGTTCCCGTAGCGGATGCCGGCATCACGACAGCGGGTTTCGATAGTCATACCGGGGAAGCGATCTCGATGGGCGAGCGGACACCGCTTGCACTCATCAATGCGCCTGCCAGTGGCCGCATGGCGGTCGCGGAGGCGATCACCAACATCGCCTGTGCGGGGATCAGCGAACTGTCGGACATTCATCTTTGTGCCAACTGGATGGCGGCGGCAGGTGAGGCCGGGCAGGATGCGGATCTCTTTAAGACAGTTGAAGCCGTTGCGCTCGAGCTTTGCCCAGCGCTCGGTATTTCGATCCCGGTGGGAAAGGACTCCATGTCCATGTCCAGCCGCTGGAATGAGAACGAAGACAGTTTCAGCGTTTCTTCGCCCCTGTCCCTTATCGTGACTGCATTTGCTCCCGTGGCGGATGTGCGCCGTTCTGTTACGCCTGTGCTGGATGTCTCGGGTGAGTCGGTGCTGCTTCTGATAGATCTGGCACGAGGCAAACAGCGGCTTGGAGGCTCTGCTTTCGCACAGGTTTATGGGCAGGTAGGTAACGAGGTGCCGGATCTGGATCATCCGGAGGACTTGTGCGGATTTTTTGCGGCAACCCGACGATTATTGGCCAGTGACTTGGCCCTGGCTTATCACGATCGTTCCGATGGCGGCTTGATTGTCACCCTGATGGAAATGGCTTTCGCCAGCCGTTGTTCGCTCGATATTGACATCGGAAAAGCACAGGACCCGCTCGCTTATCTATTTTGTGAGGAACCGGGCGCCGTGATTCAGGTGAGCGAAAATGAACTGGATCGCGTGCGCAAGATTTTTGATGAGGAGGGCATTGGCTCATGGGTGCGACCATTGGGAACAGCCTCAGCAGGAAGCGATTCGATCCGTATTGGCAGCGACGCTGACGTCCTGCTCGAAACAAGCCGTTCTTCGCTCCACCGAACCTGGTCGGAACTGACTTTCCGCATGCAGAGTCTTAGGGATAATCCTGAGTGCACGGTTCAGGAATATGACCGTTTGACTGATTTGTCGGATCCTGGTCTCAGTGCCGAACTGACTTTTGATCTGACGGTCAATCCTGCCACACAAGCGATCTTGGGCGGGGCACGTCCGCGAGTGGCGATTCTGCGCGAACAGGGAGTTAACGGCCATATGGAAATGGCTGCCGCTTTTGACCGCGCCGGCTTCCGAGCGGTGGATGTGACGATGTCTGATCTTAAGGCCGGGCGACAGCATCTTGACGCGTTTCAGGGCCTTGCTGCGTGCGGCGGTTTCTCTTTCGGGGATGTTCTGGGTGCGGGGCAGGGTTGGGCAAAGTCCATTCTGTTTGAGTCTCGGATGCGTGAACAGTTCGAGGCATTTTTCTCCCGAGAAGAGATATTTGCGCTCGGTGTATGCAATGGCTGCCAGATGATGGCGTCCCTTAAGGAGTTGATCCCTGGCGCCGAGCATTGGCCGAATTTCTCTCCAAACGAATCGGGCCAGTTTGAATCCCGGGTCGTGATGGTCGACGTCCTGGATAGTGATTCAGTCTTGTTTCAGGATATGGCAGGCACCCGCGTTCCCGCAGTCGTCGCGCACGGCGAGGGTCGGGCCGACCTGGGTCAGGATATCCTTGACACCCTTCGTGGGCGCAACCAGATCAGTCTGCAGTTTGTGGACAATTACGGAGAAAGGGCGGCCCGCTATCCTTTTAATCCTAACGGCTCCACTGAAGGAGTCACGGGACTTTGCGCAGCAAACGGAAGGGTGACGATCATGATGCCCCATCCCGAGAGGAATTTCCGAACCGTTACAAACTCGTGGCACCCTGAGGATTGGGGTGAGCACGGCCCCTGGTTGAGGATATTCCAGAACGCGCGGGCATTTGTCGACTGACATGCTGCTCGCGGATCAGGGTTTCTCCTACATCGCGCTGTAGGAGGGTCCACCCCCGCCTTCGGGAGTCACCCAGGTGATGTTCTGACTGGGATCCTTGATATCGCATGTCTTGCAGTGAATGCAGTTCTGCGCGTTGATTTGGAAGCGTTGCTCTGATCCTTCGTCAACGATCTCATAGACACCCGCTGGGCAGTACCGCTGTGCCGGTTCCGCCCACTTAGGCAGGTTAGTGCGTAGAGGGATGTCGCTGTCCGCCAGTTTTAGGTGAGCCGGTTGGTCCTCCTCATGATTGGTATTGGTCAGGTAGACCGAACTGTTCTTGTCGAAGGTCAGTACCCCGTCGGGTTTGGGGTAGTCGATTGGCGAGACTTCACTGCTTTCCTTGAGGGAAGCATGATCCCAGGAGTGATCCGTTAAAGTGAAGGGCATTTTGCCGCGCAGCCAGTTTTGATCGATGTAGTTAAAGGCTCCGCCGATATACGGCCCGAACTTGTGAAGCGCTGGCCCAAAGTTGCGTGCCCCTTTGAGCTCCGGATAAAGCCAGGAACAGCGCAGGTGCGAGTCGTAGTGAGTGTGATCCTTTCCACCTGGGTCTCCGTCCAGCAATACTTCCATGATCGTATCGGCGGCGAGCATTCCTGACTTCATTGCCGTATGTGTCCCTTTGATCTTGGCAAAATTCAGCGTACCGGCATCGCATCCCACGATGAAGGCGCCGGGCAGAGACATTTTTGGCAATGAATTGAACCCGCCTTTGGTGATAGCGCGGGCGCCGTAAGAAAGTCGTTCGCCGCCGGCCAGGGTCGGTGCGATCTTTGAATGGGTCTTGAAGCGCTGCAATTCGTCGAACGGGCTGAGATAGGGGTTGTCATAGTTAAGGTCGACAATGAGGCCCAGTGCGACCTGGCAGTCTTCCAAGTGATAAAGAAAAGCTCCGCCCGATGCGCCATGTTCTGAAAGCGGCCAGCCCGCCCCGTGAACAACAAGTCCAGGCTGGTGCAATGCCGGATCAATCTGCCAAAGCTCCTTCAGACCAATACCGTAGTGTTGAGGTGAGGAGTCGTGATCCAGAGCGTATTGCTGGATCAGTTGTTTGCCGAGATGTCCACGACAGCCCTCCGCGAAGACCGTGTATTTGGCATGCAGTTCCATTCCGGGCTCGTAGGCCGCTTTAGCTTCCCCATCTTTGCCCCGGCCCATCTCTCCTGTGGCCACCCCCTTAACCGCGCCTTTGTCATTAAAGAGCACTTCACTTGCCGGAAACCCGGGGTAAATCTCCACGCCCAGCGCTTCAGCCTGTTGTCCTAGCCAGCGAACCACTTGCCCAAGACTGACAATATAATTTCCGTGGTTATGCATGGTTCGCGGAGCAAGCGCGTTGGGGATCTTCACGGCTTTGTCGGGTCCGGTGAAAAAGTAGATTTCATCGCGGGCAACCGGTGTATTGAGCGGCGCCCCGCGCTCTGCCCAATCCGGAAAGAGTTCATTGAGTGCGGTGGGCTCGATCACGGCCCCGGAAAGAATATGGTCCCCCACGGCTGCGGCCTTTTCCAGCACGACAACGCTCAGTTCGTGGTCTTTTTCGGCGGCCAACTGCATCAACTGGCAGGCCGTTGCCAGTCCGGCAGGTCCGCCCCCGACAATCACGACATCCACTTCCATGGATTCGCGTTCGATTATTTCTTGTGCTTCGCTCATAGCTTTGTCGGGAAATTGTTCGACAAGGATAGCCCGGACGGGGTCGATGTGGCGTCCTTATTGCGACGCTCACCCCCCAAAGTCTGTGCAAATCGACAGACGAACGATAACATTAGCCGGGTGAGTCTTTGGGCTTTTGGGAGCTTTGGATGAAGATGGCGAACTCCAGCACTTTTGATTTATCCGCACTGCCTTTTTCTGTGCCTGGGCATTTTTACAAAGGAAATCTGCATACCCATTGCACCGAGTCGGATGGCGACTATCCCGCCGAGGAGGTGATCCGAAGATATCAGGAGAAGGGGTACGATTTTCTTGCCCTAAGCGACCACTTTCTGGAGTGTTATGGGTTTCCTGTAACCGATACCCGAGAGCTTCGGTCAGCGGATTTTACGACTCTGATCTCAGCAGAGCTGCATACTGGCAATCTGCACAACGGGGAAACCTGGCATGTGCTCGCTGTGGGGTTGCCATTGGACTTTGCCCCGCCAGAGGAGCACGAAGGTATCGAAAGCCTTTCGAAAAGGGCGTTTGATGCAGGGGCCTACATTGGGTTGGTCCACCCCGCGTGGTATGGACTGGCCCCAGAGGATGCCAGGGTGCTTCCCTTCGCCCATGCCGTTGAGGTCTACAACCACGGTTCCCAAATGGAGAACGATCGCGGTGACGGATGGGCGCTTTGCGACATGCTTTTGAATGAGGGGGTACGACTGCATGGATTTGCGACCGACGATGCCCATCATCTCACCCATGACGCCTTTGGCGGGTGGATTCATGTTAAAGCCGACAGTCTTGATGCAGACCTCCTTCTTGAAAGCCTGAGGGCGGGTCGATACTACTCGTCGCAGGGGCCGATTCTTAAAAACATCGAGTGTGTCGATGGAGAGATTCTGGTGGAGTGCTCTGCGGTAGATGCGATCATGGTGACGGGTCGGGGCTCGAGGGCCGAGAAGGTGCTGGGCACTGACCTGACGTCGGTGCGACTGCCCATGAAACGTTTCGCCGATGCGTTCTTTCGTGTCACGGTAGTGGATAGCGGCGGACGTAAGGCATGGTCTAATCCTGTTTGGCTGAATGGAGATTAGCAATTGAGGATGCAAGCGGATGAATCTTGAAAATCTTCCCGCTCTGGTGACGGGCGGGGGTTCAGGAATGGGGGCAGTGACGGCGCGAATGCTGTCCGGCCGCGGCGCGCGGGTTGCGGTACTGGACCGTGATATCGATGCGGCGCGAAAAACGGCACAACAGATTGATGGATTGGCGCTTGAGGCAGATGTGTCCAGTGCGCAGTCGGTCGACGCAGCCCTGCAGCAGATTATCGATAAGTGGGGTGCACCGAGAGTTGCGGTGAGTTGCGCCGGGATTGCCCCGGCCTCGCGGATTGTCGGCCGCGAAGGGCCGCATGATCTCGATCTTTTTCAGCAGGTCATAAACATTAACCTTGTGGGCACTTTCAATGTACTGCGTCTGTGTGCTGCACAGATGGCGAAGCTCGAACCGCTGTCCGAGGGCGGCAGCCGCGGGGTCATCATTAACACCGCTTCCGTCGCTGCTTATGAGGGACAAATTGGCCAGGCAGCTTACGGTTCGTCAAAGGGCGGGGTAGTAGCCTTGACCCTGCCTGCCGCGCGGGAACTTTCCCGCTTTGGCATTCGCGTGATGACCGTCGCTCCCGGACTCATTGGGACACCGATGCTGTTGAATATGCCCAACGAGGTTCAAGACAGTCTGGCCAGTCAGGTGCCGTTTCCTGCACGCCTTGGCAAACCTGAAGAATTTGCTGATCTGGTCTCTCATATCATCGATAACGAGATGCTGAACGGCGAAGTGATCCGACTCGACGGGGCGATTCGGCTCGCGCCGAAATAGTAGGGTTCATCCCAGGTCAATGAGCCATGCCGCTTAGCACCGAACATCTCATTCTTTTTGGCTTGCTGCTCGGTGTTTTTGGCTTTTTGCTCTGGGGTCGGGTTCGTTACGATCTGGTGGCGTTCGCGGCTCTGATTCTGGCGCTTATTCTGGGCACGGTTCCGGGAGATGCGGCGTTTTCCGGATTTGGTCATCCAGCGACGGTAATCATTGCTCTGGTGTTGATTGTCAGCCGGGGTCTTTTCAACTCAGGGGTGGTTGAGGCGATTGCCCGGGTGTGTGTAGCAGGGGTTAAAGGGATTGGCGCCCATATCGGACTGATGTCAGGGGTCGGTGGTCTGTTGTCCGCGGTCATGAACAATGTGGCTGCACTGTCACTCCTGATGCCTGTTGACCTTGAGGCGGCCCGAAAAGGCGAGCGCAGCCCGAGCCTTACGCTGATGCCACTGTCCTTTGCGACTATTCTCGGAGGGATGGTGACGCTGATCGGAACTCCCCCCAATATCGTCGTAGCCACGGTCCGGGAGGAGGCGCTTGGCAACCCCTTCCGGATGTTTGA
>DLPX01000028.1:52436-55563 GCA_002477475.1 Proteobacteria bacterium UBA7447 | reverse complement strand
TCAACAGTGCGTGGTTAACTGGCTGTCTGACTCCCGAGAACGTACAGACACTGTACTGGAGCCCACAACCGGATTTGAACCGGTGACCTCTTCCTTACCAAGGAAGTGCTCTACCGACTGAGCTATGTGGGCGCAGATCCATGCTGGAGCGGGTGATGGGGATCGAACCCACATCATCAGCTTGGAAGGCTGAGGTTCTACCATTGAACTACACCCGCCCATAGTTTTTCATTCCCGAACTGATCACTTGTCATCCTGTTTTTGCTGAACTGCCATCCCGTACTCACCTGCCGCGCCCGCCATGTAAATGGTGGAGGGGGGAGGATTCGAACCTCCGAAGGCTGAGCCAACAGATTTACAGTCTGCCCCCTTTGACCGCTCGGGAACCCCTCCGAAAGGCGCAAAACCGAACTTCGCGAAGTCTCGGAATCTGGTCAATCAATTCTGGATTGTCGAACGGCGGGCCCGATCCCCGGCGCATTCGTATTCCGCTACAGGCAGCTAAACCTCGTGCGGGTGCGCGATTCTAACTGAATCTGTAGCCAGACGATAGCCCCTGATGGATCAGTTTGGCAAAAGCGGGTCCAGTGGATCTCTATGATCGAAATGAGGCGATGGACCCTAATTACTCCCAGAATACTTGGGTTTTTTGAACTTCAGGGCTACTATCCCCGGCCCCACGGACGCTGGCCCTGCCTTATGACCCCCACTTCCCGGAACTGCAGCCGAATCTTCTGGCTTTTTGCGCTCACCCACCTGCTTCTGTGGACGCTTTTGCCGACCCTCGGCAGACACGAGCTAGATACCGACAGCATGATGCATTTTGCCTGGGGGCAGGAATGGATGGGGTCCTATCATCTCCATCCGCCTGTGCTGCCGTGGGTGGTTGCTGGGTTCCTAAAGACGTTTGGCATCAGCAATTGGACCTACAACCTGCTTACGCAGTTGAATTTTCTTCTTGCGCTCTATTGTGTCTGGCGGCTCGCTCGAGAGGTTTTACTGCCTGTTCAGGCGCTGACAGCAGTTTGCCTGCTCGAGTTCATACCTTTTTTCAGTTTTTTCAGTATGCGGCTTAATCACAGTTCAATGCTGATCCCGATCTGGGCATTGACGATCCTGATTGCCTACTTTGCTATTCAAAGAGGTCAATATCGCTACTGGATCGCACTTGGATTGATTTCCGGCGTGGCGATGCTGACCAAATACTACTCGGCCGCCATGCTTCCGGGGATCGCGCTTTATCTGCTGCTCTTCGCGGAGGGTCGAAAAACCCTAAAGACTCCCGGGCCGTATCTGTCCCTCACTCTCTTCCTGATCATCATGGGTTGGCATCTGTGGTACGTGGATAGTCACCATATGGGGACGGTGACCCATATCGGGGATTATGTTGCTTCGGACTTTTCGTCTCGGATCAAGGCTGTCCGTTTTCTGGTTGCACAATTTTTATACCTTACCCCCCTCCTGCTCGTCTTTTTTACGGTATTCCTTTATCAAAGGAGAAAGACTCCGGTAGAAACATCTGACGAGATCCCGCAGAACCAAGGTCTTTCCTCTTTTATATCCTGGATGTTTCTTTTTCCCCTGATTGGGACTGCGGTCGTGGGTTTTCTTGCCGGCATCGGCGCTTCCAGCCGCTGGGGTGGGCCCACGCTGAATTTGGCGGGCATTGCACTACTGCTGTATTGGCCAATGGCAGCGAACTCCCTGGCACTAAAGCACCTGGTCCGCGCTGCGTTCGGATGGCTTTTGTTACTGCCTCCTCTGCTGCTCTTCACCGGCCTCGTGACATCCGGTCATGCGATGTACCACTTTCCGGGCAAAGAACTTGGGCGCGACATTACTACTCTTTGGCGAAGCGCTCACCAGACACCGCTTCGCATCGTCGGCGGAGGTCACGATGCGCCCGACAGTATCGCCTTTCACTCACCGGATCATCCGTCAGTTCTTCAGCATCTTAGCCATCAATGGAGCCCCTGGATTACCCGCGAAGACATTGCACGTCACGGCATGGCTGTTATCTGCCTGAAATCAGACACCCGGTGCCTGCAAAATGCCAATACACTGTTTCCGGAGTATCGCCTGGCCCCACTCAGGGTGACGGCGAAGCCAGGGCTTTTCTTTCCGGGAAGCGAGCGTGAGTTTCTCTATTTCTTTGTGCCGCCGGGGGCCTCGGCAGCCAATCTAAAAACGATCACACCGCTGCCGATGCGTGCTGATCAGCAGACCAACTAACTCTCAGCGAAGATGCTCAATCGGCGGCGTCTTCCTGATATAGACGCAACAAGCCACGAATATCTCCCAAACTGAGCGGGTTGGCGAGCGCCGTGTCAGACGTGCCTCTGACTCCACTCAACAGGCGTGCCAAGAACTCGTCTGACGGCATATTTGCCGCCATTTCTTTTAGAGGATAGGCAGGCAGGATTTTTTCTGTGCCAATTTTGTCGATATGGCACCCCTGACAGAGTTGTAAATCCAACCCCCGAACTCTTTCAATATCCTCCGCCCCCGCGCGGTCTGCTGAAAATATTGCGGAGTTGAGGGGATGCCGCCTGGATAACTCGTCAGCCAGCGCCTGTGCCGAAACGAGATCTCTTTTTGCCCACGATCGATCCAGATCCTGAAGGAGTTTTCTGTCTATCTCTGACCTTGTCAGCGCGCCATACTCCAGCGCAAGCCACGAAAGGCCTGTCAATGCGGACTTGATTCGACCTTCCAGCCCCACCACTTCAGCCGAACTCAGAGCCGTGGGCGAGATCAGTCTTTGCAGGTCTCCCCGAACGATCAGAACTTCCGCGGGGAAACGCGCCCGATCGAGAGTTGTACCCAGTCCGGCACAAAAAACAGCGGCCGGACAAAGCCCGGCCGCTGCGATACATCCTGCAATAACGAATGACTTGAACAATTAATTCAGATCAACCGCTACCTCCATCGGCAATGATTTATCGTTAGTCCACTCGATCATGGAGCCATCATACATCTTCGCATCTTTATTGCCGAGGATCTCGCTACTGGCGAACCAGCCAAGGGTCGCCCAGTGACCTGAATTACAGAAGAAATATTCTTCCCCGCTTTCCGGCACTCCCGCAGCCGCAAAGAGTTGCTCCAGTTCGCTCTCGCTTCTCCATTT
>DLPX01000028.1:877-52117 GCA_002477475.1 Proteobacteria bacterium UBA7447 | reverse complement strand
CTTCCGCCATTAACAGTTAACCAGCTCTCGGGAAGATTGACCGAACCTGGAATGGTTCCATAGCGCGAAGCCTTGGGATGCTTGTTGATGCCGAGGTATTGGTGGGCGGGTCGCAGGTCAACGGTGACCCCTCCTGAACTCGAGGCTGCAGCGATATCGTCCTTCGACGGGATCATGTCTTCCTGCAGATCGGCGGTAAATTTGGCCGGCATGGCTTTATGGGTGCCCTTTTCAACCGGGTTTTTCTCATCGGCAATATAGCCAAAGTAACCGCCATTCAGAATGGAGACTTCATCGTGACCAAGCGCTTTGAACGTCCAGTACACCCGAGTCGCGCTGCCCATATCCAGAGCGTTCGTGCCCCGGCTGTAGATGACCACATGATTGTCATTGGAGACACCCAGACCGCCAATAAGCTCTTCAAGTTTTGCAACTGGAGACATCTGGCCGGGCGTGTTGTCTACTTTGGCACGCCAACCAGCGGATGAATAATCCGAGTAGATCGCACAGGGAATATGTCCTTTCTGATAGTCCCCTTTTCGAGAACCATCCCACTTGTTCCGGATATCCAAGACCCGGACATTCGGATCGCAGGAATGCTCCTTGATCCACGCGACATCTACCAGAGGTTGTGCCGCCATTGCTGAGGCCGCGAAGGCACAGGTGACCGCGCCACTTAACCACGTCACTATACTCATCATTTTTCGCTTCATTTCAGTTTTCTCCCCCTTTGGAAGACTAGATACACACACACTGCTCCGACTCAAGAATCTGAGCCAAAGCCCCATCCCATGCCTCGGCATCATCGCCAAGACTGTCAAACTCAATCTCCACCACGTCCTCGGTTCGCCTCAAAGCGTCGACCACGCTACCGAGCGTATTGCTCGTGCGATGCTGACCGCGTACCAGCAATACGACCTTCTTCATCCGCCTGTTCCTGTAAATATGCTCATCGATCTACAGCACCAACGTTACATCGGCTTCCGCCAGAAACATCGCTGCTTGATCCGCAGAGACTTGCTCGCACTCAGCGAAAGGCACCAAAGTCGTGATCTCATCCACGTCTGCCAGTTCCAGCAGTTCCGCGTTCTCTTCAAAACGGGGTGTCACTTCAAACTCATCGGCAAAGAGAAAACGCACCTCATGTCCGAAGATGGTCAGCCCGGCCGCAACCCGCATTGCTTCCTCGGCATCATCGCGCGCCATCACCAGAATTTTCTTTGTGGCCGTCATCGTCAACTACAGACTCACTACCTGTGCCGCCTCACCGATCAGGCGACTGTGATCAGTCTGACTGCCCGAAGTGACGGGACAATCATGTTCAAAAAATTCTTTCCAGGATTCGGCGCAAGCCACTGCTTCAGACGTTTCGGCCAGAGCAGTCAGAACATCCTGATTCGCAAGCGAATGCACCCCCTGGCCGGTGAAGAACACGGAAACCGCGCATGCTTTGCGAGAGCAAGCGTGCAGCATGTTTCTGAGAATTTTTTCGCTATCCGGCCGTGTGACTGTGATGAGCAGCATCAGAGATACCCCACCGGCCACATAAAGAGCGCACCCGGATCCCGATTGAGGTGGCTTACAAACTCGGCCAGTTGTGCCGATGAAACTCGCCCAAAGGGTGCTGGCTGCAGGTTTTCCAGCCGAACGTTCCCAACGAAAAGCACCCGCCGACTGAGAGCGCCCGCTACCCCTTTTCCGGTCAAATCGACCTGAGCACTATTTATTAATCGACCGACCCGATCCTGGCCAGCAAGATAAAAGACCGCCGCCATGGCATCCCGGGTTTTTTCGTCATCTGCGTAGATGACGACCTGCTCATCGCCTGTTAAACCATAACTTCCTAGCAACCAACGGACATCCCTCATATTGGCAAGGCGGCCTGATGGGTTCAAAACGCGATCGAGCGAAAGACATAATGCGCCAGCGCGCGCAGCCTTAAGGCACGCCGCGACAGCACCCGCATCTACGAACACGACCTCTGCGGTAGCATTGAGAGACGAGACTGTGGGAATCAAATCATCGGCCAGGATGGTGTGCGACTTTACAAACGCTAGGCCCGCGATAAGCGTGATAACAACAGTCGCGAGGAGATGGCACGATCCTGTTTTCATGCTCGACTCAACTCCTCACCGACTCAACAACCGCCGAACTGTCGCACCCTCGCCGCTGCACCTGCCTGCAGGGTAGGAGGATTCTCAAGATAATGACTCAACAGGTCATACATGCTGACGCCTTCCAGCACACCCGAGAGTTCAACTTCAATGTCATCCTCAAGCGTCTTGCACGTTGCCGCATCCGCCGCCACTGATGCAGGCACCATGGCTGAGGGCATTAAGGCCATCACCAGTGCGAGCGACAGCGCAATAGAGGCGACGCAGAAAATGACTCCGGCTCTATTCACTTAAACGTGCGTCCGATGATGGACAGAGCGAAGAAATAGAACGCAGCGACAAACGCACAAAGGTGAATAATAAGAAGAATATCCATGGCTAATTGAGAAAATGCTGGACAAGTTCCCGGGTGGAGAGACACTTGCCGGATTCGGGATGTTGGACACTGTGTGCGTAAAACGGCGCGCCGTTCTGGCTGAACCGCAGACTCGCAGGCGCAGCGCTCGCAAGATGGAAAAAGGCTGCCGCCCCGCCGAGAACAATCAGCAGCACCAGCACGGCAAACTGACGCCCGGCGGTCACCCCAAGAACTTCCTGCAACACTCGAGGCCTTGCATCTTTGCGTTTTGTGTTCTCGGTTGAATCATGAACATGAGTGATTAATCCTTGCGAACCAGGACCTGCCATCCCCGGTCCTGGCGCAGAGTCTCGACATGCGTTGCACCGATTTCGGGACACATGGGCGGAATCGCTTCCATGGAGGTCGGGTTATCAATAAGCACCGCAACCACATCTCCGGCGCCGGCTGAGCCGACGGCTTTTCGTGTCATTAGCTGTGGTCTTGGGCACGAATCCCCGATGCAGTCAACAGTTGCCGTGACGGTGACGGATGAGCCATCCCTCAGCGCGACCGATACACTGCCGTTATCCTGTCCTGCTGCTGAGTCTTTTTTCTTTCCAAATAAACCCATCGTCAATCCTCAATCGTTGACCTGACCAAATTAAAGAGGCTACCCGTTGATTTCGGCGGCCCCAATGCGTCGTGGCTGCGCTTGTTTTCCGAGCTCCATACTGTTTGCCATCTGCCGAATACCTGGCGACCTCAGCTAGTCGCGGCCGAAGCCGCTTCCCGACGCTTGATCGCCCGGTACAGCCCATACAGCACCGCGGCCTGAATAATGCCGAAGAAAATCGCCGGGATGCCGGTCTTCTCCTGCAAAGTCTCTGCGTTGGAGAAGCCAAACTGCAGTCGCTCTACCGACAACTCACCGGTCATCGCCGATGGCGCCGGAGGCCAATAGATGTAGGACCAAATCAGAGAGAACAGGAACATGCCCACGAAAGTGAAGATCAACGCCCATATGGCGCCGAAATTCCCCTCCCCGGCCTTGACCCACGTCGACACCGTGCAGGCTCCTGCCAGCACCATGCCTGTTCCAAACAGAAACAACCCGAGAATCTGATTGACCCCGACATCAAAGCGCATCGGATTGCCTGCGCCAATGGAGATGAACGCGGTAAACCCGATCGTCAGGATCATCATCGCAACCAGCAGCGCTTTGGTATTGCGGAATGTCTTGAAAAGCATGGCATCGCGAAGCGCTGCCGTATTACAGAACCGGGAGCGCTGTACCAGTAGCCCCACCACTGAGCCGAAAACAAAAGCCACAAGACACTCAGCAAGCGCAGACATCAACCGCCCTCCAGCACACGTTTATAGATGAGCGAGCCAAACCAGGCGCCAGCCAGAATTCCGCTGATAGCCAGGTATCCCCCCAAATTTAGCTCCGGCGTCAACCCAAAAAAGGTGCTTACGTTGCAGACAAATGCAAGGCGGATACCGATGCCCATCAATAATCCACCGACCGTGATCATGACCCACTCAGAAAGGCGCTTGGGAAAGCGCCAGAAGAATTCTTTGCTGGCAACAGCTCCGACGATGGCGCCAAACAACATCCCCAGGGAGATGTAGATCTTCCAGTAGCCCGCGTCCGGTTTAAAGACCTCATGCCAAAAAGGGATACGGTCGATCGTATCGCCCAAAATGAATTGGGCGATGAGGCCCGTCATCATTGTCTCGCCGCCGCCCACTGTCCAGGCACCGACAATCAGAAAAAGAAAAATATCCAGCACAGCAATCGCGGATAAGGCGATCACGGGATCAAGTGTCTTTCTGAACAGTTCCATTAACGGTGAATATTTATCTCAGATTCACAAACTGCTTCTTATGATGGTTGAATGATGGCTGAATGATGGCTGAAAGTTTTTATGATGGCTATAATCAGCCGAAGCAGGTGGTATTTATTGCTTACACCGTACGGGGGATTCGTTGTGTCCATCTTTATCGAATCAGACAGCGCACTGGCACATATGTTCAATGCGTGCACAACGGAGCAGATTAACGAATTCATTCCCGAGAAACGCAGCCTGCGCATCCATGGTCAGTCCACAACCTTGCGCCTTGAACGCGCGTTCTGGAACGTGCTCGACGAGATCGCTCACGACCAAAAAATGAGCGTTAACGGTATCATTCAGGAAATTGCGGATCAGTGTCTTGTCGCCAACGACAAGAATCTCGCTTCCTGCTTGAGAGTGATCTGCCTTAAATACCTGAACATCTACTCAAAGACTCCCGCCTGAATTACGGGGACCGCGTCACTGCCCCACTGACCCTGGGTAATACTAAAAAAGTGCCCGCAATTCAGGGTGCTGATCCAGACAGGATCTAAAGACCTCAAAAGCCTCCACCTGTATGCGCCCGTTTTCATAAAGGTTGCGACCGTCCAGCTCTACGGTCGGCGACTCAACCATCCAGCAGATCTCACCGGGCGGATATTCTCCGCAGGTATGAAAGTGAAGGTATTGAGGGCTGGTGAACAGAGTTTCGCCCCAAAGACACAGATCCTCTTCGGGCATCGGGCTGGTATCTGTTCCTGGATGCAGACCCTGGTGCCATGAGTCGACAAACATCGGCTCAATCCCAAAAAGGCGCGCCACTCTTTCGTAGTGCGCGCGCACCGCTTCGGCGTCTTCGTCAGGTCCATCAAATCGCTCAATCCGCCCCCGAGTCACATGCGCCACGACCTGCGAGGCAATCGGCAGGTTCGGCGGGTCATAAACCTTTGAGCCGGTCGAGGTAAGCCCCTGTCTCAATACGACCTGGCCGGAAAAGGTTTTGGCAGAAACAGGCGTGCTGACCGCTGCGGGAAACCTGACAACCGTGACGTCCTTGCTCGCATCGTCTAATGTTTGTCCGTCTTTGCTTTCGCCTGTCTTCGAAACTTTCGGGTTTGGTTTGCCGATCAATTTTGTGCCATGAGGGCAGGTTATCGTGATGCTTGTTGCGTTATTGATTAGATCATCGACCACCTTTTTCAATGTGATCATGGCATTTTGAGGGACCGTGCCAAAAGTGCTCGCCAACTGCGAGAATCGGCGCGTGTAGACCATCAGTTTGCGAGGTCCATCGTGATCCTCATCAAAACGACCCTGGTCTCCCAGACGGGCAAGAAAGATGATCCAGTCGAATCTTTTCTCCTGAAGCTTTTCTTCCAACGGGGCAGACGGCGTGTTGGCGGGAAGCCCAACCTCCACGGAGTCGACCTTGACACTCAGTATTTCCCGGCAATACTCGATCACTCGGTCTTTAAGTTCCACGTCATACCAGCCCAGCGATGCATCTTCATAAGCGACCAGCACGCTTGCTCCTGGCGGGATAGTGACCGCACCCTCCAACATATTGGCCAGGCCCTGGCCGTGCGGGTTATCGAAATTAGTCAAAATGTGCTCCCAACGCGTCAGGCTGAATCACTGGAACTGTAGTACCCCACGATATCTCCTTCAGTGGTCACGCCCAAGCCGTTAAGACATCGGTTGACGTAGTTGAAGTAGCCGATAATCTGATTGGCCTCCAGTATTTCTCCGTCATCAACCCCTGCATCGGTCAGCGCGGTCACATCATCTTGCACCATTTCTCCCGGCGTCAGCGTCAGCTTCTGTGCATAACGTAACAACGCCAGCGTCTTGCCATCGAAAGCGTCCTCTGGCTTTCTATTCTTAAGAGCGCTCTCTGCGGCATCAGCCTTCGCATCATCACCCAAAAGATGCTTGGCATTTGCCCAGTGGTTTGCATAGGAATAATGACAGTCGTTCAGCAAAGAGACGTAGGAGCCTATTACTTCCTGAAGCCACATGGGAAGTGTGTTGGCATCATCATGCAGGGCAGCACGATAAAGGATCACATGCCCTTTCATAGTGTTGGGTCGCAACGAATGAACGCGCATTACGTTGTCGACCGTCCCGTGCGGCGTGCGGGCAAGCTTCAGTACCTCCAACAACCCAGGATCTGCATCCTGATCCTCAATCATCCTGATCCACGCTGTCATAGTATTCAGCCCCTGTTTCGTTTATGCTGATCTGATCCGGCCACTTCCCAAATCGACTTATCTTGAACCCGCGTCATCGGGAGCGCGTTCATCAGTGTCTGAGTCCATCACATTATATGCCGTGCCCGAGAGTACTTACTGTGCTCGAGTGAGGCTTGTGCTCGAACTAAAGTCCATTGAATATACCGAGGAGCGGCCGGCTGGCGGGAGCTACAAAAGCGAGGACTATCGCCGCCTTGTGCCCGCAGGCTCGGTGCCGGCCATAAACATCAACGGCAGAATTCTTCACGACTCTGACGCCATCGTAGAACTGCTTGAAGATCTCTTTGGGGAGCCCAAACTGCGCCCGGCTGACCCCCTTGATCGGGCCATTCTGAAGTCGATTACCCGTTTTCACGATACCCGCCTTGAGCCTGCTCTTCGCACGCTTTTTCCCTTGGTAGGCCACTCTGAGAAATTCGAGGATGCCAAAGCGTCGATTGAGATGATGAACGAACATCTCGATCGTCTGGATGTTCTTGTGAATCCTAGGCCGTATCTAGGGGGAGAAACGCTCTCGCTCGCCGACTGTGCCTATGCCACCACCCTGTTCATGATGGAGGACATTGCAAACACCATGAGTCTTTCGCCTCGAGTTTCACAGAAAATCAGTGGCTGGCGTAACACCCTCTATGCAACCGACGTGGTTCGCCAAATTATTGATCAAAATCGGGCCGCCATAGCCGCCTGGATCACGACAAAACTCAACTGAATCTGGTCTCAGGATAAATCGCTCACCTACTGACCCAGAAAAGGCTCTCCTGAGGGCTCCAACATTCGTTTGCGGATCTTCTCCGGAAAGAACATCCCCGGCTGACGGTCGTAACTGAACAACAGGGTTTGACGGGACCGTCGACTCCTGCCGATCGGCGCCACGCGATGCAGTGAGCGCCTGCCCATGAAAAGAATAAAGGTCCCGGCGGGCGCATCTGCCAGATCAGGAGTTTCCTCTCCCGAAAAAATCGCACCTACCCGATCATAATTTTCTTCTTCCTCGCTGCGGATTAACGGGGCATATTCAAAATCGCCACCCTCTTCCGCAGATTGAAGAACCAATGACACCGCTCCATCGTTGGTGTCGTAATGCCACCCAAACTCATCACCGGGTTCCATGATATTGAGCCGCACTGATATATTGGGACAGGCTGAATTGAATAGCTGTTCATAACCGAGAAGCTGCCGAACAAATTCGGTCAACTCCGGAAACTGAAAAAGGCGCACACAGAGTCCCTCGGGGTCCAGTTGGTCCCTGGTCAAGACGCCACAACGCCGATCGAAAACACGGCTTCTGGGGTGGCTTGTCGAGAATCCTGCGTTCTTCAACCAACCATAAGGGGTAGCAGGAAAATCTACCCGACGCATCGTGCTCTCAAGATGCGTCACCTCATCTGATATCGCTTGTAAAAGGACTGGTCTGAGAAAGCCCTTCAGAGCACAGATAGCCCGCTCTCCCATCATGCCCTGACAACTTTCAATCAGAGTTCTGCCAGCGCAAGACTCCAAGTCGTCGATCGGATAGCGCTCGAGGTCGATGAAATCGGCAAGTGCGTCCATTGGTGCGGTGGCCTAGGTAGGTGATGAATTAAACATTAACTCGGCAAGGTTATTGATTCGTAATAACTTCACAGAATTAGAGACGTTCTGCCGCTGAGGCTCGGCTTATCTGGATATAATCGTTAGTCTCACAATTACGGGCATTTTGATGCTCGTCCCACTCTGATGCAATACGTGACCTCGATGAAGAACCGCTATCGATTTGTATTTCTGTTGGCCGTAGTGATGACTCTTGGCGGTTGCGCGGGTTCCGGCGACGGCGGCACGTGGGGCTGGTACGTTATCTCGCCCAGCACAGCGCAGGGCATGACCAATATTCAATTCCTGCTTGGCGGGTTGAAGGATACGGTCGTGCTCTCTCTCGTCTCCATCGCTCTCGCGATGGTGCTGGGGTTTCTCATCGCCCTGCCCGGTATCGCAACCAACCGAACGGCGCAGGCGATCAACGTCACCTATGTGGAACTCGTTCGAGCAGTCCCCCTATTGGTACTGATACTCTGGGTGTATTACGGCCTTCCCCAGGTGTCCGGCATGAGCATCGGCATTTTCCTGGCGAGCGTGCTGGCGCTTGGGATATCTGACTCCGCCTTTCAGGCCGAGATTTTCCGGGCAGGGATCCAATCAATTCAGAGAGGTCAGATTGAGGCGGCGGACGCGCTGGGTCTGAAATACAGCCAGAAAATGCGCCTCATCATCCTTCCCCAGGCGATCAAGGTGATCCTGCCTCCTCTGGGCAACCAGTTCGTCTATATGCTGAAAATGTCATCACTGGCATCAGTGATCGGCATGCAGGAACTCACCCGCAGGGCAAACGAGCTTGTTGTAACCGAATACCGCCCACTGGAGATCTACACCTTCCTGATTCTGGAATACCTGGTATTGATTCTGATCGTGTCGGCCGGCGTGCGATGGCTGGAACGGAAAATGCACACCGAAGAGCGTTGATCCCCAACGCCAGGCAATATACACGATTAAACTGCTATATCGTCACAAACGCCCTGAACTCCTCAATCAGTGCGTTGGCGGCGGCTGTGACAAACTGCCTGCCGTGCTCGTGTTCAGCGAGTTCTGAAAAAGACCCTACCCTGCCGTCTGAAAAATTCTTCCTGTGCTCGCTCGCGGGTCCATGGTAGTCACCCGCCGTTTCGCGAATTTCATCTTTCGACAATGCGCGCGGCGGATCCGCGTTCTCGCGCTTTACCGTGCGCACAGCATATTGGGTGATCGCCACTTCAGACGGCGTGCCGTGCAGACCTTCCCACTCCCCATAGAGTTGTTGACGTAAGGCATTTACCTTAGGGAAATCCCACCAGTTACGGATCTTGATCCTCGGGGAGGCATCGTCGTGTTTAAGGTAAAGATCATGGACTGCACTTCTCAACGGCGCAAGATTGGCGCCGTGGCCATTGAGTACGTAGATCCGGTCAAACCCACTGCGCATGAGAGAGTTTGTAATTTCAGTGAAAATCCTTGAAAAAGTCTGCGCAGAAAGAGAAATCGTCCCAGCGAATCCAAGATTAAACTGCGCTGGGGCATAGTTCAGCACCGGCGCAACCAGAACAGATTCTTGCTCTGCTGCCCGCAGTGCGATGGTCTCGACGCAGATGGCATCTGTCCCGATCAGCCCAACTGGGCCGTGCTGCTCCAGCGAACCGGTGGGCAAGATAATGGCGGTGCAGGTCTTTAGGTAATCTTCGACCTCCTGGCTGGTTGCCGTTTGAAGATTCAAAATCTAGACCTATTCATGTATGGATCGAGCCGATATTGTAGAAACAAAAAAGGCCCGTGAAAACGGGCCTTTTCCGTCAGTCTTGAGGACTACAACTGATTACAGCCCCCACTTTTTCTTGAGGCCGTCAAAGAAGCCACGAGCCTGCTGCAGTGAAATCCAGTGATTGACGTAGTTGATCCAAACCTGGTCACCCTGCGGCAGCAAGACAGCAAGCGGTGTCCGGGCCTTTGCCTGATCCACCGGCACAATCATCATCTGATCGGGATACTTCTCGACCAGTTTGTATGCTTCAATGTTTGAAGTAATGCTGGCATCAGAGCGCCCCGCCAAAACGTCCTGCCAATCACGGGCCGGTGATTCAACGACGACGTGAGTTGCGTTGGGGAAGAAGGTCTTGATGTACTGCTCCTGTGTGGTACCAAGGTTGGCCGCAACCTTCACTCCCGCCTGGTTGATGTCATCCCAGGATTTGAAACGGTCTGCATTCTTTTTGTGGATCATCGGCAATTGACCGACTTCTACGTAAGAGATTGAATATCCGGCGACCTTGGCACGCTTGGGATTTACCGAAGCCGAACCGGTCATGTGGTACTTGTCGGCGGTAACGCCGGCCACCAGGGTTTTCCAGTCCGTGGGGACATATTCAATCTCAACGCCAAGATCTTCGGCCAGTTTGGTGCTGACATCGATATCAAAACCGGTGTACTTGTTGGTCGCGGCATCGCGCATCGTCATGGGGTTCCAGTCACCGGTGGTACCCACCTTCAATACACCCTCTTTGAGAATTGTATGGAGCACGGAGTCCGCCGCCTGCGCGCTGGTGGCCAGCAACGGTGCGGCAAGAACAAAAATACTTCGTGCAATTAATTTCCTAAGCTGATTCATCGGGTTACTTCCTCCGTTATTTCCTCTCGGGTTAAAACTACAAAACTTCCTTGAACTTCATTATTGCTTTGGTGGAATCTCTTCTACCCCCCCTCAAATGTCTCACAGGTCTGCTTTACCATCAACTCCCGCTCTTGAGGGTCCTTATCCCCGCTGTTGACCACCGTGTTGGCGACCGCTTGCCCAAACCCCTTTCTTTGCTGGTCGTTGAGTTGCGTCCTGAATACAGTGTCTTGGGTGTAGGTTGGGACGATCTCGACTTCCTCTCTTGCCTGAGGTGCCGGCTCCTCGCCCGAACGCAGTTCTGTCACACTTTTTCGCAAAAGACGCCGCAGACGAGCGACGCCGGCATCGGAACTCGCGAGATTTTCACGATCATGGATGGCAATCGGACCTTGGGATACCTGTGCCTCATAGTCTCCCGGATGCCTCTGCGCTTCCTCGTGAGATCGCTCGGTCGCGGTCTGGCCGATAAAGTCGATTCCTTCCTTGCCTATCTGCGAACGATCACCCTGATTCTCGGGATCCAACTCGGCGCTTAAGTAGCGCCAGCCAATGGTGCGTGTTGAGATATTGTCGAGCGGCACAACCCAGCGCAACAGTGAACTTCGCTGGAAAAACTTCTCGTTTTGCGCTTCTTCCCAGATTGCGCCAGTCTGATTGGCATTAGGCAGGATTGACTCCACCGTTCGGTTCCAAACAAATTCGCCAACCTGCCGTGTTTGAATATTGATCATTCCCAAAGGACTGTCCTGGTACTCAATGATCTGATCTACTCCAGAAGCGGCTCCAAATTGGATTCCGCTGACATTGGAATGCAGATGAACAACGTGCACGGGGTCCTGGGTGTTCTCATAGATTTGCAGCCAGTTGCATGGTGTCGATAGGGAAAAAGGGACCTTCTCGACCCCCGTGTTGGCCTGCGTATCAAATATTGGAAAAGGCGGTCTGAGTTCTGGAGGACCAAGATAAGCAAAAACCAATCCATCTCTCTCGATCACCGGATAGGCGCCGTGAACCACCTTCTTGCAGATTGGTCCGTCTTCGCGCTCCGAACCCGCACGAATTAGGGTGCCATCCACCGCGTAATGCCATCCGTGGTAACAACAGATGATCCCGTGATCTGCAATAATGCCAAATTCAAGAGAGGCGCCCCGATGAGAGCAGTGCTTATGCAGTAGCCCAAAGTCCCCGCTTCTGTCCCTGAAGAGGACCAGATTCTCGCCCAAGACTTTGACCAGCAGCGGCAGGTCGGTGACCTCCTCGGTCATCGCTATCGGATGCCAGTAGCGCCGCAAGTATTCACCACAGGGTGTACCCCGGGTGATATGCGTTAGCTCTGGATCTTCAGTCCAGTCCTGCTTGCGGTGGTAACCGGAAAAACCTTCTGGGTTTACTGCTGTCATTTTCTGATCAAGTTGCGGTAAACGCCAGACGATAGCACTTTCAGTGTGCGCAGAGTATTTCTTTGAGAAACCGCGCTCGGTGGTTGGCGTTATTCTCGCAAGGCATCCAACTCAAGATGACAGGCCACAGTGTGTCCTTGCGCCATTTGCCGAAGCGGCACATCTCGGCGGTTGCAAACATCGTTAACCGCCACAGCACATCGGTTAAAAAACGGGCACCCGACTTTGCTGCTATCCACTGCCTGACCGAGATGATCCAAGTGCGCTTTCGAGGCCACTACCCCATCAAGCCAATCGGTTCGCAGTTCAGGCACAGAATTCAGCAACAAACGCGTGTAGGGATGAAACGGGGGCGCCAGAACCGAGGCAAGCGGTCCCTGCTCGACAACGCGGCCGGCATACAAAACAACGACATGGTCAGCAAAAGAAGCGACTGTGGACAGGTCATGACTGATAAATAGATAAGCGACCCCCAGATTTGCCTGAAGCTTTTTTAGAAGATCGATGATTGCTTTGCCAACGACCGTATCCAACGCCGAGGTCACCTCATCGCATAGAATGACTTCGGGCTCAGCCGCGAGTGCTCGGGCCAGGTTGATCCGCTGTTTCTCGCCGCCCGACAACTCTCCCGGCAGTCGGGTTTTGTAGGACGTAGGCAGCTCAACCAGTTCGAGCAACTCATCAATACGCGATTCCCGAGCACTTGCAGACAGGCCAATAAAAAGATCCAGCGGCCGACCGAGAATCTCCCGAACGCGATGACGCGGGTTGATCGCAACGTCAGGCATCTGAAAGACAATCTGAATATTCTTAAGCACGCTACGGGTTCTGCGTCTTGCTACATGGGGAAGCGCTTGCCCATGGTGGTAAATCTCACCTGAGCGTTGGGGAAGCAAACCGGCAATAACCCTCGCCAGGGTGCTCTTGCCACAGCCTGACTCCCCAATGACGCCCACGACCTTTCCCCTGGGCACCGCCACGCTAACATCCTGCAGCACAATTTTCGTTTCGGTTCGGCCGTAACCCGCCGTAATCGAGTCCACGCTGACAATCGTCTCATCGTCAGTCTGATCTGAGCCTTCACCCTCAACGGATATCGATTTCGGCGGCGGCCTGACAGCCGCCATCAACGTCTGGGTATAGGCATTCTCTGGCCGGGAGATAATTTGTTCAGTAGCACCCGCTTCCATGACTTTGCCGTTTTGCATCACGACGATGCGGTCCGCAATCTGTGCCACTACCGCAAGATCGTGGGTAACATAAATAGCAGCGGTGTTCTGACCCCGGATCAGATCTTTAAAAGCGCTAAGGACCGAAATCTGAGTCGTCACATCCAGCGCTGTCGTGGGTTCATCGAGAATGAGCAGTGCAGGACTCGATGACATTGCCATCGCCGCCATCAGTCTCTGTAGCTGACCCCCACTTACCTGATGGGGATATCGGCTGCTGAGTCGCTCGGGGTCGGGAAGATCCAAACGCTGATAGAGTTTTACTGCCTCACGCAGCGCATCATCGCGAGGCATAAGCTGGTGAATCGCTGTGCTTTCAATAACCTGATCGCCGACACGGATCGCTGGATTGAAAGCAGCTGCTGCGCTTTGAGCCACGTACGCCGCCTCCCGTCCGCGCAACTGACGGCGCTCCTCCTGGTCCAGCTTTAAGAGATCACGGCCATTCAGGGTGATGCTGCCCCCTACGATACGGCACCCGGGCTTACTGTACGCCATGGCCGACAATGCTGTTGTGGTCTTTCCGGACCCGGATTCGCCAATCAGTGCCACCACCTCACCCGGATACACGCTGACAGTGACTCCTTCAACAATGGGTTGGAAGCTGCCGCCTGACGAACGGGCCTCTACCCAAAGATCTTGAATGTCAATGACTGCACTCATGCTGCGCTCGAGCTAGTTCATAAGTTCCTGCGAGACATCACCACCCAAGCGGCTCAAGAACCAGTCCACGATGAGGTTCACTCCAACAGTCAGTGAAGCAACGGAAGCAGCTGGCATCAATGCAGCGGCAGAGCCAAACAGCAGTCCCTGCAGGTTTTCCTTCACCATCACACCCCAATCAGCGGCGGGGGGCTGTACCCCGAGCCCGAGAAAGCTCAGCGCACTGATAAAGAGGATCGCGAAAGTAAAACGGATCCCAAATTCTGCCGCGAGGGGTGCGAGCGTATTGGGCAGAATCTCACGGACGGTAATCCACCATAAACTTTCTCCACGGGAACGGGCCACATCGACAAAATCCATCACCGAAATATCCATCGCCAAGGCACGCGATAACCGGAATACTCGTGTCGAGTCAATTATTGCGACCGTGGCGATCATGATCATTAAAGAGGTGCCAAGTGCCGACATCACGATTAGCGCCAGGATGATCGAGGGAAACGCCATCAATGCATCATTGATTCGACTCATTAACCCATCAATCCAACGACCGCTAATTGCGGCGATAAATCCCAGAATCACACCGAGAGAAAAAGACAACAGGGTCACCAGCAGCGCAAGACCCATCGTCATCCGCGCACCATACAAAAGACGTGAGAACACATCCCGGCCAAGATAGTCGCTTCCCAGCAGACCCACTTCACCTGCGGGCGCGTAACTCATGTCCGTCACAATATCCGACTCCAGATGGGGAGCAAGTGCAGGACCAAAAAGCGCCACCAACAGCCAAAAACCAACGATCACCAATCCAATAATGAGAGAAGGCGTGAATCGGGTCTTTAAATCTGCGCCAGACGGCACTTGCGAAGCCGCGCTCATCGCGGATGCCTCAATCTGGGGTTGGCAATAATAGCCATAACGTCTGCGATCAGGTTAAACCCAACGTAAGTCACACAAAACAACATGCCAATCGCCTGAACGGTGGGGATATCTCGGTAGATGACAGACTCAACCATCAGGGTGCCAAGGCCGGGAATTCGGAAAATTGCTTCAACCACCACGACGCCGCTGACAAGATAGGCAAGATTCAGCGCAATCACATTGACAATCGGGGCAACGGCATTGGGCAATGCGTGCCGGATGATTACCCGGCTTCTCGATGCCCCTTTAAGAATCGCCTGCTCAATATAGGGTGACGACATTACGTTAAGCACGGCCGTTCGAGTCATCCGCGTCATATGCGCGAGGACAGCAAACGTCAGTGTTGCAATAGGCAGTGCCAGCGCTTCAATTACTTCGAGAAAGTCCCCCCTCGTAAGGTCACGATAATTCGCTACCGCCGGCATCCACCGCAGTTGCACCGCCAAGATATAGACCAGCAGCACTCCGGTAAAAAATTCGGGTACAGAGATAAAACACAGCGTCCCAATGGAGATCCCCCGATCGACCGAACTGTCAGCCCGAATGGCCGCAATCAAGCCCAACAGAACTGCCAAAGGAACAGCGATCAACGCAGTCAGCGCTGCAAGCCTCACGGTGTTCCATGCGCGAGCGCCAATCTGGTCTGAGATTTGAAGATCGTTGGCCAGGGAGGTCCCCAGTTCCCCCGTCGCCAATCTGCCCAGCCACTGAAGATACCGGGTGTGCATCGGCTGGTTTAACTGGAGGCGCTCTCGACAGCTCTCTAGTGACTGCTCGGTTGCCCCCTGCCCCAGCACCGCATGACAGACGTCGCCGGGCAGCAACTCTGTCGCGGCAAAAATCATCATCGAGACCACCCAGGTCACGACGATACCGAGCAGGATCCGGCGAATCAGGAGTCTAACCATGACATCTCATCAGCCACACAAGAAAAACGGGGCGGCAATAAGCCGCCCCTTTTTCGTTGTTTCGATTAACGGTATTCTCCGCCTTAAGCGAAGGAAATATCGGTGGCGAAAAACGCGTCGCGGTTATATCCAGCCGGATGCGGGTCAAAACCCACAACATTGTCACGTCGTGAGTCGATCATGTCATAAAACCCGAGCATTCCAACACCGCCGTCATCATGGAGCATCCGCTGCATTTCGCAGTACATGCCCTTTCGCTTGGCCGCGTCAGTCTCACCACGTGCGGCAACCAGTAGCTGATCGAAAGGCTCACTTCCCCAGGCCGTCTCGTTCCATGAGCCGTCGGATTTGTTCGCGATGGTCAACATCAGATCGGCGGTTGGCCGTGCGTCCCATCCAGACACACACACCGGCACCTGCATCCACACTTTGCTCCAATAAGAGCCAGGAGGCGCAACCTGAACCTGTAGATCTATTCCAGCTGCTTTCGCACCCTCAGCAAAAATCAATGCAATCGCCTCTGAGCCTGAGACGGCCATATCAGAGGTATACAAAGTGATGCTGGCACCGTCCACGCCAGACTTCTTGAAGTGGTGCCGTGCTTTGTCCGGATCGAAGGTCCGCTGCGCGATCTCATCACAATAGAACGGATCCGTGGGCGACACCTGGTGGTCGTTACCGACCATGCCGTATCCCTTGAATGCATTCTGGATGATCTGCTCGCGTGGAATACAATATTTCAACGCCTGCCTGAGATCATGATTACTGGTTGGCTCACGGTCACACATCATCGACAGATTGGTGTGTCTTCCGGAAGCAGACGCAACGATCTCGACTCCGGGTGCGCGCGTTACCAGATCAATCAGGTTTCGATCAACTTCGGTAGCGATGTCGTACTCACCCGCCATCATCGCATTCATGCGTGCGGTACCGTCGACGTTCGTGATCCATTCAAGGGCGTCAAGGTAACAATCACCCCAGTAATTGGGATTTCTTTCAACACGCGCGTAGATCCCCACCTCGTACTCTTTCATGATGAACCCGCCCGTCCCTGACGGATTGACGAATTCTTCCTCACCTTCCTGTGAGATCATGAACTGCGGCTGGGTGAAAAGAATCGGCAGATCCGCGTTGGGAGATGCAGTTTTCATTCGGACCGCATGTGCCCCGTCTGCTTTCATTTCAGTCACTTGTTCAAGCAACGGTTTCCCTGGGGATTCCGATTCGGGCCTTAGATGGCGCTGCAACGAATAAAGGACATCTGCTGACGTGAAGTCTTTTCCGTTGCTGAAGGTCACACCCTTACGCAACGAAAATACCCATTCATCTGCCGTTGAGTTGGATTCCCAGGATTCCGCAAGCGCCGGGATGGGCTGCATGCTGGGATTAAGCGCCACCAACGGATTGTAGATCGAGTGCCCGCGAGCGTAGTCGCCAGTTGACAGAAATTTGGTTGGATCCAGGCTGTCGGTCGTGCCACCGCTTGCGATACAGACCCGAAGCGTACCCCCGGTTTTCCGAGCTGCCGCCGAGGACGCAGCCGATGCTAAGAGAGTTGAAGTCGCCGCCGCACTGATCCCCAGTGCCCCGGCTCGCTTCAGAAATTGCCGTCGCGATATCTGACCGACCGCCAATTGGTCGCGCAGAGCGTAAATCGAACCATTTTTCATTTTTTCCTCCGATGTCCCATGGGATAGTTGTGATGAATTTTATTATTGAGCGTTTTCAGAACTCTGATAATCGCCCAAATTTCAAAACATAGTCGTTCTTATCTTGCACTATTTTCCATATTTCCCAGAAATTGCGTGGGGTTTTTGAAAGCTCTCCAGGGAAAAATATAGCATGGCGATCCAGGTTCAGCGAAGAAAACACTCGGAATTCCTAGATGTTTATTCACAAGTTCAGGTCTTTGAGCTCAAGGGCTCCAATACGCGACTTTGAGCTCCCAATTGGATGCGTCAGGTCTAGCCTAGGCATGCACAGCTAATCTTGTAGCCAGGTACTGATAGAAATCCCAGACATTTCCCTCATAATCCGCCGGCGCAAGCGGCGCAGTTTGCGCACTTTTTGCCTTGAGGCCCTTTTGTAGCGCAGCCAGCTGGTGCATGTCCTCAGCCATTGTCCGTTCGAAAAGATCCGCGGCAGCCCGACGCTCCTCTTCAGTAATCTCTTCGTCGAGAAAAGCAATTCCCCTTTTGACCTTGACCGTGTCTGCGGTAGCAGGCTGCAGGTATAGATAAGTCACAATATGGCCAGTGACGCTCCCCACATGGCCCGGCGGCACAGCAAACATTACAGATCGCTGCCTTTCTTCTGCAGTGAGATCGGAGTGATAAGCACCCCGTTGCGGGAGGTCTTCCGGGAAGTTTGAGAAATATCCAAAGTAGCCTTCGCCCGGCGGAAAGTGACGGCAAAGTCGAGTGGGCGTGATAGCGTGCAGCGTTTTCTGATGAACGCTCGAAAGATGGTAACCCTCCATGAAATTTTCCACGAGACACTTCCAGTTCGTCTCCCAAACACTCTCCTCCCCGTGCAACTCCACCATCTCGTCCATGTGGTAGTGAGTAAGCAAATCACTCAAGCCCTCGAGTTGAGGCGCAAGAGGGGGGGCTTCATTACTGAGATTGACGTAAATGAAGCCGCCCCAGATCTCACAGGCAAAGCGCGGAAGTCGACAGTTCTTCAAATCAAAGTCAGGTCGCTCGGAAATAAGCGGCGCTCTCATCAGATGCCCGTCGATGTCGTAGGACCAGGCGTGGTAAGGACAAACGAAATTTCTTGCCTTTCCCGCGCCTTCGGCTATCAAGGAACCTCGATGTCGGCAAACGTTTGCAAGAATCCTGATCTGCTCATCCTGCCCCCGAACGACAATCAGCGGCTCTCCGACGAGATCAACCGTAAAGTAATCGCCACGTTCTGGAATCTGATCTACACGCCCAAGGCAGATCCATTGCTCGCGAAAAAGCGTGCTCTTCTCAAATTCACAAAACTCTGGTGCGGTATAAAAAGCCGGCGGCATTGACCGAGCCTCTTCATACCCCTTGTGCGCACAGCTTCCGAGGGCCGAAAGCATCTCTTGAATTGAATTTGTCATGGACGAACGTCAGTATCCCAAAAGTGTCTCCGAGTAGACTCAATAGACTAATTCAAACCGATTACTGGTGCCATGCTCTTTTCAGGGTTTGCCTGCCATGCAGATTAGACCTGATACACTTGATGAGAGTGATCCACTCACGCTATTCAGCTTCAAGGAGAATTCATGCCGGTCTCACTTCAGGTTCTTTATCCCGTCGGGGAAAACACGCATTTTGACCATGATTACTATGCCAACAAGCACTTCGAGATTGTTGATAACTGTGCGGGTGAGCATATTCAAAGCCGTGTCGTAACCAAAGGCAATGCGGGCGGCCCCAACGCACCCCCGGGCTATCACGCTATTGCGACAATTCTGTTTGCTGATCAGGCTGCCATGGATGCTGCAATGCCAAAAATGGGTCCTGCCACTGAGGATATTCCCAACTTCACTAATGTCCAGCCTGAGATGCTAATTGGAGAAGTCACCGCCTGACAGCACCCACGTGACCCATCCTGTCCGCGGGAACACTATCGAGTTGCATTACTAACCCCCATCGAGCAACACATGAAGAAAAAAGGTTTATTACACTTGGCGCTGACTATCATCGTTGTCGCCATCGCATATTTCTGGTTATTCGCATAATCGACTTTCGCGCATTGGGCTTACTGGCGAATCAACTGATTCACCGGCAGGTGGGCTCACTCTGTATACCTGCGCAAAGTCCGAATAACTGTCAGACCGTCCTCTCTCATACCATCGCACCACGAAACATGAATGTGAGTTAATGGATCCTGCGGCCTCAGTCAACGCCAAGCAGCGCGAACTCTGGAATACCCAGACAGCCGACTACTGGGTCCGCCAAAAATCAGCGCTGGATAAATTGCTTCAACCGTTAACTGACTTATTGTTGGAAGCGGCCAATCTTGCCGGTTCCGAACAGGTCGCTGACATCGGATGCGGTACCGGAGCAACCGCATTGCAGATCGCTTCAGCGTTGGATGACGGCGGACATGTCATCGGCATCGACATCTCTAGGAAACTCATTCACAGCGCGGTCCGCGCCGCCGAAGAAGCAGGCATCAACAACGTTGCATTTATAGAGGCCGACGCCGCACGCTTTGAATTTGATAAAGCCCAGGATCTACTTGTCTCGCGTTGCGGTGTGATGTTTTTTGGGGACCTCGTCAAAGCCTTTTCACGCTTGCGCAAAGGGCTTCAGCCGGGCGGACGGCTGTTATTGGCAGTCTGGTGTTCGCCAGAAGCAAACGAGTGGTATCAGTTTCCGATGCAATGTGTTGAGGCATTTTCTGAGACCCGCGACTCTCCAGACTACGATGCGCCAGGTGCTTTTACCCTGGCAAAAGAAGCTCGAGTTCGCGACCTCCTTGATACCGCGGGCTTTAAGGATATTAAGCTCGCCTCACACCACCCGACTCTCTTCGTCGGCAGCACCGTGGATGAAGCCGCAGAACTTTTCATGGCAATGAACTCAATCCAAACACTACTCCACGGAGCGGAGGATGCTTTGCAAGAACGCGTCCTGCAACACATGCAGGAGGGTCTCAAGAGTTACCAGCAGGATGCGGGCGTGTATATGAAAAGCGCTTGCTGGTTGATCTCCGCAAAACCCTGATCCTAGCCCCCACCCTCACAGAAGCCGCTCCAGACACAATGAACCAAAACGCTTTTATCTCTCAGTTGGACGACGTCCCGTGGGATACATCTGATCAGAATCCTGGCCTGACATACAAGCTCCTGCTCGATGCATCAAATGCAGAAACGGATGGATTCAGCTTTGGGATTCTGCGGCTGGCGCCCGGCGCATCACTATTGCCACATCACCATGACCCTCAGGAGAGTTATTTTATTCTGGAAGGAGAAGGCCTGATGCATCTAAATGAGAGTGAACAGACAGTCGGCCCGGGGTCAGTTATCTATATTCCTCGATGTCATCGGCACGGGATCACAAACACGGGGTCGGAGCCGCTTGTTTTTATATGGACCTTCCCGACGGATACCTGGTCCGAGGTGGAGTACTACTACGGATAATCGATAACTGATTATCCAGAATCCGGAGATTCTGATGACTTCGCCGGCGGCTCGCCCCGAAACCATCCTTTGCGCCACTTGTCCTCGTTCAAAAGCTCGTCCAGGCAGACGCGGACCAAAGAACGCGTTACGACACATCTCATCAGGCAGACGACTTGGGCACTTTGTCTTGTCTGCTCCGTAAGCGCTTTTAGTTCAAAATGCCGCGATCGGTCGATCGGTTTTACTGCGGTCCACTTAGAGTTGACGAGATGATTCAATTTTTGCATTGGCGTCGTTATGAGCAGAACTGCTGAAACAGGCCTCTGAACACGAGGATTTCACTTAATCGAAAGATAATGGAGGTATGGAAAAGTTTTCGAGCAACGTGCTGCGACTCTTGGTGACATCGTCGAATCCCTCTTTTCGACCTGACTTTGTCTATGAGCCCGTCGCGGCGGGATGGCCTCCGGCGAGTGAATGTCGCGAAGTATCGGGAGACCACCGTTTGCGCCGAACGACAGGTATTGTCGTCGCGCTTGATCGCCGACCTCTCCCCCATGACCCAGCACAGAAACCAGACTGAAGCAAAAAGTTATGGCCGCAAACAACTCAAAGAAACCCTCCAAAAAGGACCCTATCGAAGATCAGCTCCGGTTCGAAGCGGCTCTCTATGGGGATTGGTACAGCCAGTCGATTCATACGTCTTACGTTCAAGATCAATCTGGAAAACATCGCAGCGTCGACATTCCCGAGGAGAAGACGGAGGAACCTGATACACCTTCAGACAGCCAGTGATCTCCCGTACACTGGTCGATCTTATTTATTCTTTCCCCTTTATTAGGTATTTATTCCTTATTCTTTCCCCAAGAGCTGCGCCCTAATCTTTAAATCCAGTGCCTCGTCCCCGATCCAGGGGGAATGAATTATTCTAGCGACGCTTGGAGAGTTACTGTCGCCTACCAAAAGATTGTTCAAATACAAACTCGTCGCCGATCCTTTCACCAGCATGGCAAAACGGTCACCTTCTTTAAGGTCTGGAGTGTTGGAACGCACCCATTCCATGGCGAGTTTCAAATCTGGGTCAGACTCGATGTGTTCGAAACCCTTATCCCAGCCCTTAAGGGATAAATATCTGGGAACGTCGCGAAGATAAGTCAGCTCAACCAGAGTCTCGTTTGAGTTGCGAGTGAAGTGTCGCGCCTGGTAGACATCCAGGTCGAACGGCCCCACTTCAACTAATGCCTCGCCCACCAGGGAAAAAGATTCTCGGTCAAGCTCCGCAGACGCCACCTCGGCACTCGTGATCAGCACGAATAACGCCGCAAGCGCGCGAACGAGCAGGCCCGCTTTCTTAACTTTCGTGACCATTCAGTGCTCGGATAAAGTGACGACAGGCCGGGCAAACCGGCTTAATCTGACGCGATAGCTGCCTGGCAGTGTGCCAACCGTTCGAAACGCTTTTTGGCGAACCGGTCGTAGAGTTTTCCTGCCAATTGATAACATCCCGGCAAACGGATGATGCTTCCAAGCAGTCGCCAGCGAGGCAAGGCCGCCCAAATTATCAGGAAGGCATCAACGCCCACATGAATCGCACCGTCCTCACTTTGGGCATGCAGTCTTTCCAACGCCGCCACCTGGGAGACATTAATCACTTCAAGCGGTGAGGGATCAGAGGCGATATCCGACCAGCAAAAGCGTCCTGCAGGTGCGATTTTCTGGTAGTGGCGAATCTCTCTTGAACAAAGCCCACATTTGCCATCAAAAAAAACGGTAATCATTGCTTTGGCTAACTGTGATCAGATCAGTAAAGTCGAATGTCCGTGATAGTGACGCTGGCCTCGTGATCGCGCCCAAAGGCAACAACACCCAGCGACTTAATATCTTTTGCAGAAATACTGTTCGGCAAGACCCTGCTCGAAGGCTTGAAGGCGCTGAAAGGAATCGCAACGTCTTGCCAATCGCTGTCAGCTTTGAACCCAGCCTGATAGTACTGCCAAGGGAGAAAAGTCCAAAACGAACGAAGGTGCAGGAAGTATTCTTCTCCATTACCCCTTACCGTTAACATGATCCCTTGGTAGTCGAGAGTGTTGTCGACAGAAAGTGCTCGGCGCGCTTGAATAAAACCGCCATTGTTCTCGGTACTGACGGTGCCGGAAAGCGTCATGACGTCGTTTCTCTCGACGTGATTAAACCGGACGCTACCATAAGACACGCCACCCATTACACCATCCGCAATAAATTCCCAGCGAGATGATGCATCGTCGGAAAAATCATCGATGAGTAAATCATCGGCGAATCCTGAGGCGCACTGCATAATTAGTGTCCCCGCTAGACTCAGTGAAAAGAAAGCTTGCACCACAACTGAATTTTAAGCGGTCCGGAATCAATGGCATGTGAAAGAATCATCACCATGTGCCGTGTCGTTTCGCTAGATTAACCGCTGCGGTCTTAAAGTATTGCTATTTGTCGGAGTCGATATGCCCAACCCACTTGAAGAGGTCCTGTCCGTAAACGCGAGTTTTTATGAGGCACTCGCAACGGGTGATTTTGACCTAATGCAAAAGGTGTGGTCCAACACCGACGATGTCACATGCATCCATCCAGGTTGGGGCTCTATTTTTGGGAGACAGTCCGTTATAAGAAGTTGGGAAACCATTCTTCAAAATCCCCCACAGATCGCCTGCACTGAACCCCGAGGGTTCATCAGTGGGGATTCTGCCTATGTCATTGCGTACGAGAATCTGGGCGACGGCAGACTCATTGCCACCAACCTTTTTCGGTTGGAGGATGATGAGTGGAAAATGATCCATCATCAGGCCGGCGTTGCGCGTCCTGCCAGCACGGCGCAACCAGTTTCCCAAACCTCAATACATTAATCATGTCTAATTTTGCCGACATCAAGCCCGGTGTGTCCTGCTGCCGTAACGCTCCGATTCACAGCTCAAAATATAAGATAATGCAGTCTCTCGCTCCCACCACCTTGCTCAAGCTATCCTGACCCTATGACTCTCAGCAAGCAGATCGTGATTGTTGCAATCGTTGCGGCGGTGGGCGTCGCCGGATATTACTCCTGGCCGGTCGCAAAAACAGACGCCGCGTCTTCGAAAGCAGCATTCAAGGCGCCGCGTCAGCCTGGAGTCGTCGAGGCCTCTGCGGCTACCGTGCAGCGCATGGAACGCGTTATCGAAGCAGTCGGGACCACCCGGGCAGTACGCTCCGTCGAAATTGCCCCACTTTCGGCCGGCCGTGTCGTTGAATCACAGTTATCGCAGGGAACAGAAGTCGAAGCCCGCTCGTTATTGATCGCTGTGGACTCAGTTGTTGAAAAAGCGGACGTGCTCGAAGCCAAAGCGCGTCTTGAAGAGGCCTCTCGGGCACTGCAGCGTTCAGACAGTCTGACGGCATCCAGCGGTATGTCTCAGGCCGCTATCGATAGCCTGAAAGCCCAGACCAAGATCGCCCGTGCCCAATTGGAAAGAGCGAACAAAAGATTGGAAGACCGGTTTTTGCGAGCCCCGTTTTCGGGCGTCGTCAGCCTCTCCGATATCGAAATCGGCTCTCGGGTGACGGCGGGTCAAGTGGTAGCGGTGTTGGATGACCTTTCCGGCGTCCTCGTTGAGTTTTCTGTCCCCGAAGATCACTTTGGCTCGCTTGGATCAGGCGATGTCCTGACGGCACAGGCTGCGGCCTTCCCAGGCAGACAATTTACGGGCACGATCGAGGCAATCGACACTCGAATAGATACCGCCTCGCGCTCTTTCAAAGTGCGAGGCTTCATCAAGAATGCTGATCGATCCCTCCCGGCAGGCATGTTCATGCATGTCAGCATCGCGCTTAAGGAAAGCGAGTCTCTGGTTGTGCCCGAAGAGGCGTTGATGATTGACCAAGGCCAACCCTTTGTTTTTCGACTCGACCCCACCAAAGAGCACGGTCTTTTCAGAGTTGATAAGCGTGCGGTGGCTATCGGCCGGCGAGGATTTGGATTTGTAGAACTCACCGACGGAATAAATCCAGGCGACGAGGTAGTCACACGAGGCACTCAAAAGGTCCGCCCAGGAGCAATCGTAAAAAAACGTGATCTTGCAAATACGGATAGCGCAAATGCAGCCCACTCGGCCGGCACGGGTTCCTGACGCATTGACACTCTTCTGACACCGCTCAAGTCTGCTTAACGGTATTCCTTGATGGCGCGACGTGGCTACGCCCTTTCTGATATTGCGATTCGTCGTCCGGTCACGACGATAGTCGCAAGCCTCCTGATCGTTACGGCAGGTCTCGCAGCGCTTCAATCCATTCCGATCCGCGAGCTGCCCGATGTCGACCGCAGTGTGGTGACGATTACCACAGGCTATCAGGGTGCTTCACCCCAGGTCATCGATACGGACATCACCGAGGTTATCGAGAGCGCCATCTCCGGTGTCGCCGGGGTCGAGTCGCTCAGTTCACAAAGCCGGCGCGGAAGAAGCCGCACTGTGGTGGAGTTTCAATCAGGTCGTGATATCGATGAGGCCGCCAATGATGTTCGAGATGCTGTTGGCAGAGCCCGCGGCGCCCTGCCGGAGGATGTTGATGAGCCGATCATTCTGAAAAGTGACAGCGATGCAGATCCTGTCATGCGGATCGGAGTGTCTTCCAGCCAGCACTCCCCCGAGGAGATTACAGACTACGTCGAAAGATTTATTGTCGATCGGCTATCGACGCTCGAGGGCGTCGCCAGCGTTGATGTTCGGGGTGAACGACGGTTTGCGATTCGGATCTGGCTAGACCGTCAGGCACTGGCGGCACGTAACCTGACAGTATCTGAAATCCAACAGGCAATCAGTCGAAGTAACCTGGAATTGCCCGCGGGGGATATCACCTCCCGGGAACGGATGCTGGAAATCCGGTTGGACGGTCGGTTGAGCACTCCCGAGGACTTTCAAAACATCGTACTGCGGAAGGTCGATGACTATCCGGTACGCCTCGGGGATGTCGCGCTGGTTGAGCAAGGGGTTGAAGACGACAGTTTGATCGTCCGAGCAAACGGTCAACCGGCGGTGGGCCTTTCGGTGCTTCGCCAGAGTCAAGCCAACACGATGGAGATCTCCAAGCGCGTGCGCGCCGAGATCAACCGTATCGAAAAAACTCTTCCCGAGGGAATGACGATCATTGTTGGCTCGGATGATGCCCTGTTTATCTCGGCATCCATACGGGAAGTCCTGATTGCGCTGAGTATTTCACTGGCGCTGGTTATCGCCGTGATTGTGCTTTTTCTGGGTTCCTTCCGCACGGCGCTGGTGCCCATCATCACAATCCCGGTTGCGCTGATTGGCTGTATCGGTGCGATTTATATTCTCGGATTTTCGATCAATCTAATTACGCTACTCGCCCTGCTGCTTGCGATCGGACTGGTGGTCGACGATGCCATTGTGGTCCTTGAGAACATCAAGCGTCGTATCGAAAACGGCGAACCGGTGCTGCGTGCCGCGAGCGAAGGAACTCAACAGGTCGTCTTTGCTGTGCTGGCAACCTCAGTCACATTGATCGCCACCTTTGTTCCAATCTCCCTGCTCGAAGGACAGGTCGGTCGGCTCTTCAGCGAATTTGGTCTTATCCTGGCAGCGGCAGTTGTCATCTCAACTTTTGTGGCGCTCACGCTCTGCCCGATGATGGCGTCCCGAATACTGCAACGATCAAAATCCATCTCACCCGCTGAGAGAGAAGAAGCGAACCCAGACGCCAGTACGCATTTGCCCGAAACGGTGATGAGTCGAGGCTATAACGCGCTCTTGAAGCGTGCCCTCGATGCACCCGTTGTTGTCATAGCCTTGGCCATCGTGTTTTCTCTGGGTGGCGTTGTGCTTTACGACACGCTGCCAAGAGAGCTGGCTCCCAGAGAGGATCGGGGTGTCGCCTTCATTCCCATGACCGCGCCGCAAGGATCCACTGCAAACTACACCGACTCTCAGGCGCGGATTATTGAGCGCGATCTGCTGCCCTTCCAGGAAGACGGCAGTATCGAAACGGTCTACAGCATTGTTGGCTGGGGTAACCGACCTTATCGTGGTTTCGTTGTGATGCGTTTGGCACATTGGGATAACCGGGAAGCCTCCCAAGGCGAGCTGGTTAGACAGATGCGTCCCATCACCCGACGTCTGATTGGTGCAAGAGCTGGCGTTGCCAGTCCGGCAGGGCTCGGGTTGCGGGGCAGCTCGACGCCGCTTCGGATTGTAGTGGGCGGCCCAGATTTCGAAGAGGTCAAACAGGCAGCGGCTGAGCTGCTTCGCTACGCTGAGTCCAACGACAACCTCATCAATCCGGGAATGGATTACGAGGAAAACCAGCCGCAAATCGACCTCAAACTGGATCGACGGCGCGCGGACGATCTGGGCGTCAGTGTCGAAGAGATCGCGTTCACCTTGCAGTCAATGTTTGCCTCTAAGAAGGTGAGCTCCTACATAGACCGCGGACGGGAATACCCCGTAATCATTCAGGCGCAAAAGAAAGATCGGCGTGACATCAATAGCCTGGAAAATGTATTCGTGCGCGCACTTGACCCGGATTCCGGGGCCCGCAAACTGGTGCCGCTCAGTGTATTCGTCTCGGCCACGGAAAACGCCGCAGCGGCACAGTTACGCCGCTTTGACCGGCTTCCCTCCATCACGATCTCTGCAGGTCTGTCTCCGGACTACACGCTTGGTGAGGCCGTGGCGTTTATGGAACAGGGCGCAGAATCCATTCTGCCCAGCAGCATCAAAATGAGTTACTCAGGGCAATCCAAGGTCTTCAAGAGCGCGTCCAGCGGTGTGCTTTTGAGCTTCTCCTTTGCGCTCCTGATTGTCTTTTTGGTGCTGGCTGCACAATTTGAGAGTTTTGTCAGCCCATTGGTGATCGTTTTGTCAGTTCCTCTGGCCGTGGCTGGCGCCATCTACTCGCTCACCCTGATGGGGATATCCCTTAACGTGTACAGTCAGATCGGGATCATCCTGCTGATTGGACTCATGGCAAAGAACGGCATACTCATTGTTGAATTTGCCAACCAGCTGCGCTCGACTGGAAAAACGGTTCGGGAAGCAGTGCTCGAAGCCTCTATTCTGCGTCTTCGCCCTATTGTCATGACCGTGATCTCAACCATTCTCGGCGCCACTCCGCTTGTTCTTGCGAGCGGTGCTGGCGCAGAAAGCCGGATCGCCATCGGCTGGGTGATTGTGGGCGGCCTCATAATGGCGCTGATATTGACTCTGTTCCTGACCCCTCTTCTCTACAACCTGATGGCAGGGCTTTCGAAACCCCCTCACTCTCAGGCATTAGAAACGCAGGACTAAACTTCGGTTATTACTCAATCCGCCCGAAAGACACAAATTCAACCTGTCACGCGGTCGCTATTCTTACCCAGCGCTCTATTTTTGTGAGGTTCTGATTGCAAATTCTCGCAAATCACATTGATTTAGTTGAAATCTTTCCTTTCTGCGGGTCTAATCCACTGACGCTGTGAAAAACAACAGCGGCAATAAAGTTTTACCCAACCGAAGGAGTTAACCATGAAATCTCTGACTACCAGACTGGCGGTCGGTGTGTTCGCGGGCGTATTCGTATCCACCCTCGCCTCCGCTGAGACTATCCGCTGGGCACGTGCCGGCGATTCTCTGACCATGGACCCCCATGCTCAGAATGAAGGCCCAACCCATGCATTGGCACACCAGATTTATGACTCGCTGCTCCAGCGTGACATGTCAGGCGCCATTATTCCGTCATTGGCAACCGAGTGGGCAGCACTGCCCGACAATCCAAACGTCTGGCGCTTCAAACTGCGCAAGGGCGTGACCTACCATGACGGTGCGGCTTTTGATTCCGAAGACGTCGTCTTCTCCCTCAACCGGGCAATGGCTGACGGTTCTGACATGAAAGAACTGCTGTCATCTGTCAAGGAAGTCCGTGCTGTCGATTCTCACACTGTCGACATTGAAACACATGGCGCCAATCCGTTGTTGGTCAACAACTTGACTAACATGTTCATGATGGACAAGGGGTGGGCTGAAGCCAACGACGTGATGACGCCGCACGATGTAGCCAAGGGCGAGACCAACTTCGCGACGATGAACACCAACGGCACCGGTGCCTTCAAGCTGGTCAGCCGTTCCATCGATGAAAAGACCGTTTTGACCGCCAACCCCAACTACTGGGGCAAGAGTATTTACCCCAGCCAAGTGACGGAGATCATCTACACCCCGATCCAATCCTCCGCGACCCGCGTTGCTGCTTTGCTTTCGGGCCAAGTAGACATCATTCAGGACGTCCCGGTTCAGGATTTGGGCCGCGTCAGTTCGACTGCGGGCCTCACGGTCGGCACTGCTGCGCAGAACCGGGTGATCTTCTTTGGCGTAGACAATGCGGATGGCCCTACGGCTGACCTGCGTGTACGTCAGGCAATGAATATCGCGATCAACCGCGAAGCCATCAAGAAAGTGGTCATGCGAGAGCAGTCTGATCCGACTGGCGTCATCATGCCTCCGTTCGTGAACGGCTGGACCGCGGCACTTAACGAGTATCCTGCTCATGACCTTGGTAAGGCCAAGGCCCTGATGGCCGATGCCGGCTACGCCAATGGTTTTGACATCACCCTGAACTGCCCGAACGACCGCTACATCAACGACGAAGCGATCTGTCAGGCAGCCGTGGGCATGATGGGTCAGATCGGAATCAACGTTACCCTCGACGCCAAGCCGAAAGCGCAGCACTTCCCGTTTATCAAAGGGGGTGACTCCGACTTCTATATGTTGGGTTGGGGTGTTCCGACCTTTGACTCCCACTACATTTTCAACTTCCTGGTGCACTCCCAGACCGGCGACCGTGGTTCCTGGAACCCCACCGGTTACTCTGACTCTGCCGTCGATGACATGATCGTCAGCCTGGAATCAGAGACCGATCTGGCTGCGCGGAACGCCACGATTGCCAAGATCTGGGCGGCCATCCAGGCTCAGCAGATGTATCTGCCGATTCACAATCAGGTTCTGAACTGGGGCATGAAAGACAGCATCGAATTTGCTGTCCAGCCTGAAGACCAACCGCACTTCCAGTTCCTGACCTTCAACTAATTCACCGCGATTCGCCTGGCTAATCCCTCAGGGATCGGTCAGGCAGTTCCGGTGTCCAAGGAGTGATTGGGTCTAGACAGATGCTGTCGGGGCCCAATCAACTTTTGGCGCTATGCTGCTGATCATTCTTCGGCGCCTCGGTCAGTCCGTTTTCGTGCTGTTCCTGGTCGCGTTCGTTTCATTCATGATGTTCCGCTATGTCGGTAACCCGGTCGACAATCTACTCGGCCAGGAAGCGACTGTGGAGCAGCGCGAGGCGCTCATCGAAGCGCTGGGCCTGAATGACCCATTGCATACGCAGTATCTCGGCTTTGTAACCCGCGCCTTACAGTTTGATTTTGGCAACTCATACCGAGGGGCCCAGCCGGTTGCGGATATGATTCTCGAGCGCCTGCCGGCAACACTGGAACTGGCGCTCGTCTCGGCGCTTTTTGCAATGCTTTTTGGGGTCATTGCCGGGGTGTATACGGCAATCTTCCGAAACGGCTTTTCTGCTCATCTCATCATGTCGACCTCGCTGATCGGGGTATCTCTGCCGACTTTCCTGATCGGGGTGCTCCTGATCTGGCTGTTCGCAGTGGAGCTTGGATGGCTGCCCAGCTTTGGCCGAGGGGAAACTGTGCAGATCGGGTTCTGGTCGACCAGTCTGCTTACCGTTTCTGGCCTGAAATCCATGGTGCTTCCGGCAATCACGCTCGGGCTGTACCAGATGACCCTCATCATGCGCCTCGTGCGCGCGGAGATGCTTGAGATTCTCCGACAGGATTTCATTCGATTTGCCCGGGCGAGAGGCCTGCCCGAACGGGTTGTGTATTTTGGTCATGCGTTGAAGAACACGTTGGTACCGGTCATCACGGTCGCCGGTCTGCAACTTGGCTCGATTGTGGCCTTTGCCATCATTACGGAGACCGTTTTTCAATGGCCGGGGGTTGGATTGATGTTCATCAATGCAGTGTTCTTTGTGGATATTCCGGTCATGTCTGCCTATCTGCTGCTGGTAGGTACGTTGTTTGTGGTAATCAATCTCATTGTGGATCTGCTTTACCTCGCGATTGATCCGCGCATCCGCGACAGCCAACTCAAGCGCCAGAGCACATGAGTGCAAAAAAGTCCCTGATGGGCCGATTTCGCGAGAGCGATTTTCTCTACGACTTTAAGCGATCGCCCGTTACGGTCGTTTCTTTTGTAATCGTTGTGATGCTGATTCTGCTCGCGGTGTTCGCTGATCTGGTGGCGCCCACAAACCCGTTTGATGCCGGGTCGCTCAACCTCATGAACGGTTTCACTCCCCCGATGCAACCTAATGCCTTTACCGGGGAAACGTTTTATCTTGGTACCGATGATCAGGGACGCGATCTGCTCTCCGCGATTATTTTTGGTCTCAGGGTCTCCCTCTTCGTCGGTTTGACGGCGGTAATCCTGGCGATGGTATTGGGCGTCAGTCTTGGACTGATCGCTGGATACCGGGGCGGATGGGTCGACTCCCTCATTATGCGGGCAGCCGATATCCAGGTAACCTTTCCCTCGATTCTGATCGCCATGCTGATTTTTGGAATCGCCCGGGGCCTGCTACCGCCTCACATGCGCGACGAACTGGCCATAACGGTGTTGATCATTGCCATTGGGCTTTCGGAGTGGGTTCCTTTTGCCCGTACGGTTCGCGGCACGACCATGGTGGAGAAGGAAAAAGAATATGTTCAAGCGGCGCGCCTTATCGGTCTGGGCAGTGGCCAGATCATGGTGCGGCACATTTTGCCTAATGTCCTATCGCCGGTTCTTGTCATTGCAACCATTACCCTCGCGCTTGCCATCATCGCCGAAGCCACGTTGTCGTTTCTTGGGGTCGGCGCGCCCCCTACGGAACCCAGCCTCGGCACGTTGATTCGAATCGGCCAGGATTTTCTTTTTTCTGGTGAGTGGTGGATTCTTCTCTTTCCCGCCGCCACACTGCTGGCGCTCGCTCTGTCTGTCAATCTGCTGGGTGACTGGCTGCGCGACATATTGAACCCAAGACTCAAATGAGCGAAACCATTCTCTCTGTCCGGAACCTGCGTGTGGTCTTCCCCCACCGTCACGGAGTACTGGTACCCATTGACGAAATCTCTTTTGATGTCAAAAAAGGAGAGATCATCGGGTTCGTAGGAGAATCCGGCGCCGGCAAATCCATGACCGGGGCGGCGATTATTGGCCTGATCGATCCGCCCGGATATATCGAGCGCGGAGAGATCTGGCTGAAAGAAGAACGCATTGATCAACTGGGTATCAGTGCAGCCAACCGCATCCGCGGCCGGCGTATCAGCATGGTGTTCCAGGATCCGCTCACGAGCCTCAACCCCCTTCGCACTATCGGTGATCAATTGGTAGAGACGATCCTGACGCATCTGCCGGTCAGTGCTGATGAGGCCAAGCGCAAGGCCATTGCCGGACTGGAGGAGGTCGACATTGATCCCGAGCGGTTTAATGCCTACCCGCATGAGTTCTCCGGTGGTATGCGTCAACGCGTGGTCATTGCACTCGCCCTCTCCGCCGAGCCCGAACTGATTATCGCGGATGAACCCACAACCGCGCTCGACGTCTCTGTGCAGGCGCAGGTCCTGGAACTGCTTAAGAAGCTTTGCCGGGAACACGGCGCCTCCGTCATTCTGATTACCCATGATATGGGTGTCATCGCCGAAACCACAGATCGTGTCGCCGTCCTCTATGCTGGGCGGCTTGCAGAAATTGGAGACACGCAGACTCTTCTCCGGGACCCGCAACACCCCTATACGAAGGGCTTAATCGCCTCCACACCGTCTGTGGAATACGGCGATATCTCCACAGAACTCTTTCAGATCACCGGCGCCATGCCGCGACTCGACGCCCTGCCCGACGGCTGTGCATTCCATCCACGCTGCGGACAGGCGTTAGCGCATTGCGCCACTAAGCGGCCGCACATTGAGCGAAATCGCGTCGCTTGCTGGCTTTACAACGATGTCTGACTTTATTCGGGTCGAGCAACTCTCCCGGCGCTTTGATCTATCGGAGCCATGGCTGGTTCGCATGATCAATCGCAAACCAAAGCGTTTCTTGGACGCGGTGGACAATGTCTCATTCGCGATTGAGCGGGGCAAGACATACGCGTTGGTTGGCGAAAGCGGCTCAGGAAAATCGACCATTGCCCGAATCGCGGTGGGACTACTCGGGCCGAGCAGCGGACGGATTCTGATCGACGGACATAATCTGCACGATCGAGAACTCTCGCAAGCAGAGCATCGGCGAATTCGCCAGCGTCTTCAGATGGTTTTTCAGTCACCCTACGCGTCTTTGAATCCCCGATGGCGCGTAGGCAATATTCTTGCCGAACCCCTTCGAACTTTTTCACTCGTAGATGGTCGCCAGGCAGAGCAAAAGCGTGTCAACGAACTGCTCGAGCAGGTTGGCTTGTCAACGTCAGATGCCCGACGCTTTCCGCACGAGTTCTCTGGCGGTCAGCGCCAACGCATCTCCATCGCCCGAGCCCTCGCCTCGCGGCCGGACTTCATTGTCTGCGATGAGCCCACATCAGCACTGGACGTCTCGATTCAGGCACAGGTGCTGAACCTGTTGAAAGAACTGCAACGCGATCTTGGCCTTACCTACCTGTTCATCACACACGACCTTGCTGTCGTTCGGGTGATGGCTCACAGAATCGGGGTACTTAAATCAGGTCAACTCGTCGAAGAGCAGGATACGGCGACCCTTATCGGGTCTCCACAATCTGACTATACGAGGATGCTGATTCGATCCGCCCCACGCATCCGAGATGATCGGCCTGTCATCAACTAGGCAGGCAAAAGATCATCTGGAACATTGCGCTCAACGGCTTTTTCGACATTATCGAAGCTCATTAACGCAATCAGTCGAGGGGTCTCTCCTTGGATTTGGGTAACACGATGCAGGCTGTGTCGCCCCCTGAACAGCACCATATCCCCTGGTGCAAAATCCACATTCGTCCGGTGATGATCCTGACCTCCCAGGACTGAAGCCACAGCCGAAAATCTCTCATCGTCCGCCGTTCGCACCGCTGGTATGTACTGAAACGTTCCGCCCGCCTCTGCCGGGCGCAGCAGAATCGATGCCACGAGTTCGCAGGCATCAAAGTGCCAACCCAATTCGTCCCCTTGCGCCATGACGGTATAGTTGAGCGAGCCTCGGGCATCACTGTATCGATACAACGGCTCGTCTGGCAGCAACGCATGGAGAAAACTCAAAAGTCTGCTGTCCTCAAAAAGATAGCGGAGCGGTGACTCTTCAGGCAGCAGGGTGCGCGAGACATAGCGCACGGAAAAATGCACGGCGGAGTTGAAGGGGTGTCCGACAGGATAACTGGAGTCGGGTCGACCATAGTAAGGGGTATACCAGTTGTCACTGGCATGCGCTGAAGACTCTAAGGCCTGCGCTTCGGCAAGTAAATTGACTAAACCTGCCTCGCTCAGAAAACCCCCAAAATGACAGGCACCCGTCAATTTCAATTGCTGCTTTGCCCGGGCAATAACCTCCAGCGACTCAGGCCGACTGAGGTCATTGATGGGGTAGGCGTCAACATTAACGATTGAGTTGAGTTTATCCATTCACTTGTCTCAAAGATAAAAGAGCGTCGGGCCGTTCTTACCTGCACAACCGTTCATCCTGATAACCCTTCTTCGACAGCGCCCTGTTGCGAGCAGTTTTCCGCCAGGTGACATCTTGCTATCCTAGCCCGAGACCCGACCATAGGTATACCCATTGACCCGCAAACGCCTTATTGTTTATCCCGACGCAGATCCGGACGAAAATTCTATCCTGACCGAAATCGGCGCCGAACGGCTTGCCGCATATGGCACTCTGGAAATTCACCACGGAGTGCCTCAAAGCAGTGAGGAGTACCTTTACCGAATTAAGGATGCTGCTGCACTGATCGTGGGATGGTCTCTTCCGGCTGAGGTCATGACCAACGCCCCTCATCTCGAGCTAATTACATTCACTGGCACCGGTGCCAGTGATTACATCGACCTTCCTGCTGCCCAAGATCAAGGCATCACCGTATGTAACTGTCCAGGCTATGCCGACAGGACTGTCGCGGAGCACGCATTTGCGCTGCTCTTGGGAGTCGCCCGAAATCTCACTCTGCTCGACCAAAAAATGAGGGAAGGCGTCTGGGATCAGGACACACCTGGGGTCGGATTAGCAGGAAAACAACTTGGGCTTATCGGTTTTGGCGGGATCGCACATAAAGTCCTCAGGATGGCTGAAGGATTTGGGATGAATGTGAAGGTCTGGACACGCTCTCCTGAAAAACATCAAAACGACTTTAGTCCAGATCTTTTTCTGGATATGAAGACGCTGCTTGAAACCTCCGACTTCATTTCCCTGCACCTCCCCCTCAACGACGAGACTCAGGGAATATTAGGCAAACCGGAAATAAGCAGGATCAAGGCAGGCGCCATTCTTATCAACACCGCACGAGGCGGACTGCTTGATGAGACAGCACTTATCGAAGCGCTCCGCAGCGGCCAGCTTAAGGGTGTCGGGCTCGATGTTTTCGCGGAAGAGCCTCTGGGAGACAATCACCCTTTGCTGAGTTTTGAAAATGTCGTCTTAAGTCCTCATGTGGCCTACAACACGCCTGAGGCCGTGAAGGCCATCTTCGACATCACCGTTCAAAACATCTCCAGCTATTTTGACGGCAAACCGATCAACGTGGTAGCAGCGCCCTAAAACAGTTCCTGCTTCGTTCAGCCTTGCTAAGGCTCGACCAAGCATGCCTCCTTCCCTTGACAGTCGGCCGCACATTGCAAAAACAGCAACTCCCCAAGCCGGGGTCTTCCTTGAGAGCACAGGTGCAGCAGCTGTATGATCGTTTGGTCGCGAAAAATAGCCAAAGATCGCGCGACGCCCGTATTGATGCGTAATATCGGCCCCAAGCGGCATAGTGCATACACGGGCGAACTGGCGCATGTGGCTATCGAAGTTCAATAAAAACTGATTTAGAAGCTCTGGTTACAGAGTTTCTTTTTGTTGCTGACCCGCCAACGGCAGCCTAGAGCGCTAATTTGACGCCTGCTCTCTGAGGGTGTTGGCGGGGATACGTTTGCCTGCCCAGCGCTTCCAGATCGCAGGGATAAGGCTCGGCCACCAGCAGGCATAATAGCCACCGGGCAGTTCAGGTGCTGCCGAATGCGGGCGAAGCTGCCAAAAAGGTGTGCTCGCCCGTAGGTGGTGACCCGAGTGGCGAGTCAACTCCAGCAGAGACCACCGGGACCATCTTGCCTCGGTGTTCCAGGAATGCATTTCGGTCTGGCGCTCGTCCCGTCCGCGTCTCAGCCCCCAATGGCGGATGTAGTTGACGTACTCGAGGGTCAAAATCGCGATTCCCGATAACCCGAGCCAACCGATCGCCATGATGTGTCCATGCGTAAGGGAGAACAAATAGAGCAATACCGCGAATTGCGCAGCCAGCCACTGATATGACGGGTTGCGAAGACCGGGGCGCCCTTTTCTTGCATTTACTCTAACTGACGAAACAAACTGAGCTGGAATCGTTCTGGCCCAGAACAACCATAAACCCTCTTCTTTTCGAGCACTTGCCGGATCATCCTCGGTGGCGACCCACTTGTGGTGGTTGTGATTGTGTTCGGTGGTGAAGTGTGAGTAGTTCACGCTGAACATAATCAACCGGGCTAACCTATAGGCCAGACTTTTTGGCTTTCGGTGCCCCATCTCATGGGCGGTGACGATTGCAGAAGCCGCTGCGGAAAGGCCGGTCGACAACACTGCGGTAAGGAGCCAGAACGATAGTGAGGCCTCCAGGTAAGCAAATCTGAAAAAAGATGCGAGCACCAGAAAATGCATCAGGCCATGCATCCAAAGCAACAGCCTAAAGGGCATTCCTGATTCTCTTGCTGGGCGAGGGTTTCTGGACTCACCCATAACAATGTCCAAAACGGGACCAACGAACCAAACGAACACCACGCCCATCGCCGTATACGCACCGCCGAGCAGGTTTCCTGCAATCACGAGAAGTGGGGTGATGAATCCCAGAAGATGTAGTGCCCAGGGCTCGGGCGTAAGGTCGGTCTGCCGAGTCATCCTCTGAATCAATGCGTTAAACGCCTCAGTGACAAGCGTGTGTCTGTGGCCGGCTGTCATCACAGACGGTCACCTGCTTTAAAAACACCATCGACTGGTTGACAATCGAATCGTCGACCTCGTCGGCCTGCAACGCGTAAGCCAACTGAACCGTATAGAAACTCTCGTTTCCAGAGATACCCTTTACGTAGGTGAATTCCGGTTTGTTCGTCATCGGATTGTTCGGGCATCTCAAGAACCACACCGCTACCGGATAATTGTTTTCACGTCCTTCATGCAGGAGCATTCCTCCGTACTCCGGACAGGCTTCTTCCCATCCATCTGCCATGTGATTGAAGAACTCGACCGGATTCAGATTGGCCACATCCTGCACAGTCAAAGTCAGCATCTGGCTCCAGTCATTGACGGTTTCGCCCTTTGGCACCCATTCCTGGATGAAAAATGATTCGTCGCCATCCTCAAAGCCCTCCTCGAAGCCGGGCGGCAGGTCAAAATAAATGTTTTCCGAGTTGTCCTGGGCGTGCACGACACAAGTGAGCAAGAGTGTGACAAGAAGAGTCAAACCCCACCCGGGTTTTCTAATGACAGCTAATGCGTTACTCATATTGAAGCCCTTCAGGGCTGATAGCCATGGTATCTAACGGATTGGTCAGGTCGGTTTCAGTCAGCCCTCCCGAGCTTTGGTGGCCTTGGGACAAATTCGACCCGACTCTCAAAACCACATTATCTCCCATCGGCATGGACTGGTGCGTGATCTAAATATCTTGGCGAGATGATTATGGATCGTCGACGAGGGCGAAACGTTCTGTGTTTGCATTCGTACCAAAACTATCGACTCGCTCGAAAATGAGCGAAACTGTCGAGAAAATAGGCTCAGCGGGCCTCACTAGCTCTGCCGTGAGTATCACTTTCGATACCAAGAGTCCTGCAAACTTCATCAAGGTCTCCGAGGTCGATCGAGGCTCTTTCAGCCAAGAGGGCTTCGAGTGCGGTTAGGACACACCGATAGTAGTTTTCTTGATCATCGGCGTTTCCTTGAGCTTTGGACTGCTCTAGCGTCTGACCCAGGGTCTCAGACCATATCGAGGCGCTGAAAACCCCATTTGCCATCAAGCTGTCGGCAATTGCAAGCGCTTGCGCTTGCCACGGTTTGGCAAACCAAGGCTCATCATCTGCTGCAACCAAAGAACTCGGCAACGCCGACTGACTGCTCACCACAATTACGCCTCCGTCAGATAAGATTCCCAAAGATCCAGAAACACTTTGTCTTTGCTGTTATGAGTCTCCGGCCAAAGATCGGCACAAGCAAATACGACCGAATAAAGATGTTGATGAGTTGTCTTACCTTGGGCCGAGAGGTCCGGAAAGACATGAGTTCCATGATAGGCGTTGATCGCGCCCTTAATGCCTCTTACATATCGCGGCAAGCGCGTATGACCAGCAACACCCTCTTTGTTTGTGACGATGTTTTGCCCCTCCGAAAACAGGGGCTTGGACTCCACCACCTTATGATATCGAACTGCATGATTTCGCTCATCTTTCAATATATCTTCGACTGAGACAGTGGGGGGCAGGTCGAGAGGTTCATCAACCTCGATCAGTGAACCCCGATGATCAGCTTCTTCTAGCGAGATCCAACCCGCTTCAATGTAGGTTGCAAAGTCTGTTTGCGCCCATGAATCGAGATAAGGTCGGGTTAAATAATCCTCCGGGAGGATTAATTCCCGGCAATGACGCCACCAATCGATTGTTAACTCAGGAGTTAATGCGCATTGTGCCATCCCCCACTCCCGCCCTTCCCACTCTTCGTTAAAGGGCTCGCTAACCGAGTCGACCTCAATAGGTCCGAATCCCTGCTGACCGCCAAGATCATGGGCGCCGTCCATCAACCTTCTCCTAGCGCGGTGACTTTAAGGTCACGGTCAGTTCCGATCATGGAATTACGGGTTACGAGATTTGCCAATGCGTCCTCATCGAAATGCTCCGTCCCATCTGGACGCTGAGGAAGAACCAAATAGCGTAATTCTGCTGTGCTATCCCAGACTCGGACTTCGATGTCATTGCTGATCTCAACACCGAATTCTTCTAATACTCCCCGAGGATCACGCACCGCCCGGGAGCGATACGCAGCGACCTTATACCAAGCGGGCGCCATCCCTAGAATCGAAAACGGGTAACACGAGCATAAGGTACAGACAACCAGGTTATGTACTGTAGTTGTATTCTCTACTACCTTAAGATGCCCCGTCGCCCGACCTAAATAACCCAACTCATCAATAGCCGCTGGTGCGTCCGCCATAAGACGGCGCTTAAACCCCGTGTCATTCCAGGCTTTAGCAACCACATGGGCACCGCGCTTTGGGCCGATATGATCCTGATAGGCTTCTACCCAAGCATCAATGCTCTGAGGATCAACGAGCCCTTTCTCCGTCAGGATCTTTTCTAGAGCCTCCACCCTAGAAGCCGGATCCCGTGGAAGACGCTCCCGCAGTTCCTGATGTATTCGCACTACTTCTTGCGCATCGTAATTGGTCATTTTTTTGCCGAAACGGAAAGTATGGACGTAGTCCCTAAAAAGCCCAGAAGGCCAGCAATTGATCTTTAGGCAGGTACAAAGACATTTACTTTCATTAATCTTAACGCTCTCTCTTGAGAGAAGGCGCCATTTGCTTACATAAAAGCCTCAAAGATGCGATTACATCATGAATCGAGTAGTTCACAATATCTCTAATCGATCGCGCAATCTCGCCTAGAATACAGCGCGCCAGCGAGGAAAAATAGAGATCCGACAAGACAGTGATGCCTTCAAGCACCCTTCGGGGAATTATTCTCATCATGGCCAGCATGACCATTGCGGCATTCGCGGGCGCCATCATGAAACTGCTTGGCGAACAGATTCCGGCCTATCTCGTAGCCTGGTTTCGATTTCTGGGAATGAGCCTGCTGTTGCTGCCCTATTTGCTGTGGCGCTTCGGTATTCGCGGCCTGAAACCTGCCCGGCCCGGGATGCAGCTGATTCGCGGTCTATCAATGGCCGGCGCAACAACCCTCTTTGTTCTTGGATCGCAGACTGTGGATTATGCGGATGCGATTGCGATTCTCTACGCCTATCCTTTTCTTCTGGTGATCATTGCCGTGTTATTTCTTAACGAGCGAGCAGGCTGGCCTGTGTGGATTGGCGTCACTGTCGGATTCTCGGGGGTGCTGCTGGTCATCCGACCGGAGTTCGAGGAGATCAATACGGGCGCGGTGTTGATATTCCTCTGCGCCCTGATCCTCAGTATCCAACTTGCGTTGAGTCGTCGACTGGGTGCCGTCTCACCCCCGCTGATCACGGCATTCGTGGGGGCCGTCTGCGCAACGGCTGTCTTAACGCCCTTTTTGCCCGGCAGCTGGCAGACTATTTCGGAATCCGCCTGGCCCTACATCTGGATCCTGATCCTTTCTGGCACAGCGAATCAGGTTCTGCTGGTATATGCCTTTGCCGATTCCGATGCGTCCACCCTCGCACCCTTTACCTATATCGAAATTGTGGCGGCAGTTGCCTTTGGTTATCTTTTCTTCAGCACACTGCCCTCTTTTCTTTCCTGGCTTGGCATCGGGTTGATTGCGGCGAGCGGCATCTTTGTCGCCCGCGCCCGGCAGATCACGATTTTCCCCCGTCGGGCTTCAAAACTTTGAGCCGTAAGCGAAACCGAAGCACCGCCCTAAGAAATACTCGCCACTCCTGGGTTCAGGGTGTTACGACGACACTTTGACTACGAGTTTTCCAAAGTTTTTTCCCTTCAAGAGGCCAATAAACGCCTGCGGCGCAGCCTCAAGGCCGCTAACGAAGTCTTCGCGATATTTGAGCCGCTCTTCTGAAATCCACTGGGAAAGCTGCTCGATCGCTTCAGCCTCCTGATCTGCATAATCAAAAACCAGAAAACCCCTGATAGTTAATCGTTTGACCAGCGCACTGCGAAGAATAAGCGAGGTCCAATCCGGCCCGTCTGGCAAAGCGGTATCGTTATAGTGAGCGATCACTCCACAGACCGGCACCCGTGCAAAAGGATTTAACAGCCGAAGCACCGCCTTGAACACCAGACCGCCGACATTCTCGAAATAGACATCAATCCCGTCCGGGCAGGCCTGTCGCAGTTTCTCCTCAAAATCCGGATCCGTATGATTAATGCAGTCGTCGAATCCCAGTCCTTCGACAACAAACCGGCATTTCTCGGCAGAACCCGCGATGCCGACAGCCCGCGCGCCCTGGATCTTTGCAATCTGCCCAACCACCGACCCCACGGCGCCAGACGCTGCTGCTACCACGACGGTTTCTCCGGGCTGTGGTTTCCCTATATTCTTGAGGCCCACATAAGCAGTCATCCCCGGCATGCCGAGCACCCCCAACGCAGTTGAGGCTGATTCCCGGTCAAGATCGAGCTTTCGCACTGAGGTGCCAGGAGCCGTAAAGTATTCCTGCCACCCGCCCAACCCGACAACGAGATCGCCACGGTTGAGTCCGTCAAAGGAAGAGTCCACCACCTCGCCCACCACTCCGGCTCCCATGACCTCGCCGACTTCGACCGGCTCTGCATAGGATTTGGCTGCGCTCATACGGCCCCGCATATAAGGATCAAGCGAGAGGTAGATGGTTCGACACAGAACCTCTCCTACCTCTGGCTGTCGGGCCACGCCCTCGACAAGATTGAAGTCGCTGGTTTTTGGCTCTCCCTCTGGGCGGGCGGCGAGCACAATTTGGCGGTTCGTTTGTGTCATAAAAAATTCTTCTGAGGTTCTGATGATTAAAGAAGGCGCCGGCGACTGAACAAGAATCCGCAAGCCTGATCGCAGTTCTGCCCGTGCGGGCTGACAGACACCAATTACCTCTCGGACGGTATCCATTGTATCTATTTTGCTCGATCTTCCCGAAAGGATGGCCAAGGTGTTCCAAAAAAACTACAGTATCCATCTCTAACTGGAGCAGAACCTTGACCTCAACTTCCGGCGCTACCGACCCCCTGCTGACGCCATTCAAGCTTGGCAACCGAACCGCCAAGAACCGCATATTCAGTTCTGGTCATGCCCTGAGTCATGCTGTTCACGGTCGCGCCACAGAAACCACCCTTCGCTACCAGATGGAAAAGGCCAAGGGCGGGATAGGGGTCTCATTCGTAGGCGGCTCTGGCACGGTTTCAATTGATACTGCGCCCGTATTCGACCAGTTAATCATCGACGACGAGATCATTCCTTTTTTCTCGGAGCTTTCAGACTTTTACCATCAGCATGATGCGCTCCTGATGACTCAAATAACGCATCTTGGCAGGCGCACCAACGCCAATGCGGGCGAATGGGTACCGATCGTGGCACCGTCGGCGACTCGAGAGATCCTGCATCGGGGCTTCCCCCGGGCAATGGATGAAGAAGATATTGACCGGATCGTCAGAGATTTTGCTGCCGCTGCTGTCCGCTGCAAAACCGGCGGCCTTGATGGACTCGAAGTTATCGCCTCGGGCCATCTGATTGACCAGTTCTGGTCACCCACGACCAATCACCGCACTGACAAGTATGGAGGCACTCTCGAGAACCGAATGCGTTTTGGACGGATGGTTTTTGAGGCGATGCGTGAGGCCGTTGGGGACGACTTTTTGCTTGGTGTGCGGATGACGATGAACGAGCACGACCACGATACCTCAGGTCTTTCGTTCGAAGACAACATCAGAATAGCGCAACGACTTCAGAACGATGGGATTCTTGATTTTCTGAATCTCGTCTCCGGCAGAATCGATTCGATGCCGAGGCTCACCAATTACATGCCGGGGATGGCCGCGCCGCTTGCCCCCTTTCTTCAGCAGGTCGCGACGTTCAGAAAAGAAGTCAAGTTGCCAATATTTCACGCGACCCGGATAAACGATATCGCGACGGCGAGGTATGCCATCACCGAAAACGTTGTAGACATGATTGGCATGACCCGCGGCCACATTGCGGACCCTTATATTGTCGATAAACTCATACGGGGTGAAGAAGACCGCATCCGTTCCTGCGTTGGCGCAACGTACTGCTCTAACTTCAAACACTGTATTCAGAATCCGGCCACGGCGAGGGAATCAACGCTCCCTCATCGGATCTCAGAGAATACTGAACGCAAAAAAAAGGTCGTGGTCGTGGGGGCTGGGCCGGGCGGTCTTGAGGCCGCTCGGGTGTGCGCCGCAAGAGGCCATGAGGTGATCGTCTTCGAAGCAGCAGACAAGGTGGGCGGTCAGGTGCTTTTGGCAGGAAAAGTTCGCTGGCGAACCGACCTCAATACCATTGTCGACTGGCTGGAAAGAGAATGCGCCATTCTCGGTGTCGACATCCGCTTTAATCAGTTCGCACAAGCGGAGGATGTGCTCGCCCAAGAGCCAGACGTTGTCATTATCGCCACAGGAGGCCTACCCAATATCGACTGGATCGAAGGCAACGGAACCGTGATCAGCCCCTGGGATGTGCTTTCTGGAATGACATCACTCAGCGGCAACGTCTTCGTCCATGACCTGACGGGGCGCAACACTGCGCTGGCCGTGGCGGACTTTCTTTCTGAGCAGGGCGCTGATGTCACCCTGAATACACAGGATGGTCATATCGGCGCAGAAGCCATGGTCCTTGAGGTATCCCCCTTTATGAAACGGTTCTACGAAAGAGGCGTCCAGATGACAGTGGACCAGGAACTTATCTCAGCGCACGCAGAGGACAAGCAAACCCGCGTCACAACCCGGAATATGCATACCACCCAAACTTCCGAGCGATTTGTTGATCATCTGGTGGTGGAGGGCGGCACCCTGCCGAATGATGCACTCTTCTATGAACTGAAGCCTCAGGCCACCAATAATGGCGTTATGGATCTCAATCTTCTCTCAAAGGGATTGGCGCAGCCCGATCATGGGTCGGGGTTTCATCTTTACCGGGTAGGCGACGCCTCAGGCAGTCGGGACATTCACTGCGCCATGCTTGACTCGCTTCGCCTTTGCAACAGTATTTAACAGCAAGGGACGCTTGCAGTCTGCGTGGGCCGGATGGCCGGACGAAATCACGGATAAAACAGAAAAGACTCTCCGGCCATGGGATCATAGACCACCAGATCTCCTGAACTGACTGCTTTTCCGGTTACGGCCGATATCGTAACGAAGTGTGTCACCATCAAGATCGGCGCATCACCAGACTCCACATCAAATAACATCTCTTCCAGCGCCGGGAGTAATTCATCCCGAGAGAAGTGATGCTCATAAAATGAGTTCAATGCTCGCAACGGTGTCACCTCACCCATATTAAGCAGTTTGGCTGTCTCCCTGCACCGACACCATTCGCTCGAGTAGATTGCTGCGAACCGGACCTGACGATCCCTTAACTTCTCTCCAATACGCTTCGCCTGCTGCCTGCCCTCTTCGTCCAGATTTCGCTGGGTCGCGCAGCTTTCAAGATCAAAGTGATTGGGATCGCCGTTCCCCGGAGCAAGGGCATGCCGCATAAAAACGACTTTCCCTGATAAATCCGTCGCCAGCGCCGGGGAACTGACTCCACCACAACTCAAGATCATTGACAGAGTTACCCATACAATTTTCTGGCAAGCGTGGCTTCTGATTCTGTTTATCACGACATCGCCTCCACAGTCTTTTTGCCCCCCGAGAGCCAAATTCACCACGGCACCTCCGACCCATCATAAGCAAAGACTTTTCCCGTATCCCCGGGCATCAGCTTTTCGATGACCGCGAGCAGTTTGGTCGCGGCTTCTTCTGGCGAGAACAGTTTTTCAGGGGCCACTCGGCTGGAAAATGGGGCGGAGAGTTCGGTAGCGACTGTACCGGGATGCAACCCCACACAGATCATTTCTGGATGGGTTCTTTTAAGCTCTATCGACAGCGTCTTGGTTATCATATTTTGTGCGGACTTGCTCGCGCGGTATCCGTACCAACCCCCTAATCGGTTATCACTGATACTTCCCACACGAGCCGAGAGGTTCGCGATGATGGCCCTCCTCCGCCTGGTCATCAGAGGGACTAAATGCTTCGCGACCATCAACGGGCCGATGGTATTGACCCGAAAGTACTGCTCCAGGTTACTCAGACAAACATCCTGGAGCCGTTTTTCAGGACGAAGACCCTCTGGGCTATGTAACACCCCCGCACAATTGATCAGCAGATCAATCGGCTTGCCGGAGACTGAAACAGCCTCTGCGACTGCTTCAAGGGAATCCCCATCTGTGACATCAAGCCGAAGCAGTGTGACTCTCTGCGGGTGTAATTCAACGAGTTCCTGCAATGCCAAGGCCGAGTTGGGATCTCGACATGTGGCAATTATTTTTGAGGACGGAAATTGCCCGATCAGGCGCTTAACGAACGCCAGGCCCAAACCCCGGCTTGCTCCCTGCACAAGAACTACGTCCGGCATATTGAATCCCCGATTTCAGTCGACAGACCGCGAGTCTAGCGGTGGCTCGCCTTCTGAATGTCTACACAAAGTGAACCCGGGACAAACGCCCGCCTTAGAGTCGCGGCAAATCCGTAGATACCCGCTGAACTTTTCTTTATGAGCGAGCGATCCGTAACCATCTGGCTTGTCCGCGACACTTGTCGCATCGAAGATAATCCCAGCCTCAATTTGGCTCTGGAAACGGCAGGACAGTCCGGCACTGCCTGCTTGGCTCTCGCCTGCCTCGAACCCCGGCGATGGAAGCATTACCAGTTCGGGCTCGCCCGGACGGGTTCTGCCTGGAAATCCTTCAGGGCCAATACCTTGATCCAATTGCGTACTGAACTCCTACAGCATGACATCTCTCTTTGGATAGGTGCTGGCGACCCTTCGGCACTCGTTAGACAGATCAGGGAGTGGTTCAGCATCTCCGCCATTATCACCGACTTGCCGCTCGCTACTGAGGAAACAGAAGAGAACCGCAGACTCCAAAACCTTGGGCTTAAGGTCCTCACCACTCAAAGTGACGAACTCTTTGAGGCGACAAACATACACTCCGCACTTGAACGACTTCCTTGCAGCTTTACACAGTTCCGCAAAACCATCGAGAAAGATGGCTCGGTTGCTCCCTCCCTACCCGTTAAGTTCTCTGCGATGGGTTCCCCTGTCGCACAAATATGGCTTGATCCGCCAGAACTTTATGAGGCAAGGAATTTTGATAAGCACCGTTATGCGCAACCAGGCTGGCAGCAGTACCTCGAAAGCGGGGCGCTTTCGACCTATAAGAAAACCCGCAATGCCCTTGAAGGGGCCAATATGTCTAGTCGACTTTCCGCCTGGCTGGCCCACGGATGTCTGTCAGTCAGGCGAGCCTGGCACGACACTTTGCAATATGAGGAGAGCTATGGCGCCAATGAGTCAACTTATTGGTTACGATTTGAGTTGCTATGGCGAGAATTTTTTCGATGGTACAGCCGCCACATCGGCTCCGCCCTTTTCACCAAAACCAGTAAAAATGACGTCTGCAAGGTTAACCAATCCGAATCTGTGCTTTTTGAGAACTGGTGCTCAGGCAACACCGGCGTCGACATTATTGACGCTGCCATGCGTGAGTTAAAGCAAACGGGTTGGCTGAGTAATCGGGGACGCCAGCTAGTGGCCAGCCATGTTATTTACGAATATGGTCTTGATTGGCGGTTAGGTGCCGCCTGGTTTGAGAGTCAGCTGGTAGATTTCGACGTTGCCAGCAATTGGGGAAACTGGGCCTACATCGCAGGCGTTGGGGCAGACCCGCGTGGTGGTCGGATTTTTGATCTCGAGTCGCAGGCCGAAAGGTACGATCCCCAAAAGACCTACCGAGACCGCTGGTTGGGGCTCAGTCCGCGAAAATTTGAACACTAATTGCTGTCAATTCGACAGAGTTCATCAAGCGGTCATGCTTGGTCAAGCATCTCCTCAATCTCATCCTGGGTATAGCCGAGCTCTGAAAGGATCTCGCTCGTATGTTGGCCGAGAGTCGGCGCAGCAGATTCGGCTTCATCAGGATCTGCAATAGGATTTCGGGCAAAGCGCATCTCGCCCCTGCCTGGCGCATTCACCGTTGAGAATGCATGATATTCCGCGCTTATCGGATTACTCGCCACACTTTCAACGTTCTCGATAGCCGAACAGGGGATCTCATTTTCGATCAACAGGGCGAGCCAATGAGACGAAGGCTTTTGCTTGAAGTGTTGACCCAGAATCTCGTCGAGCAGATCGCGATGCGTTAGTCGGACTTCATCCTCCGCAAATCTCGGATCATCACTTAATTCGGGCAGGCCGATGGTTTCACAGAAATTGGGCCAGTCCTGTCCGCTGCCAAGACCGATCACAATATCCTGATCGGCTGTTGGATACGGCTCGAAGGGTGTGATGGAGGGATGACGTGATCCGATTGGGCCGGCCACCATACCGGCATTGAGGTAACGCGCAAACGCATTTTCCAGGCACGCCCACTGGCAAGCCAGCATTGAGACATCCAGAGTAGAACCCGGGCCGCCGCCGTTCGCATCACGCTCATAAAGCCGTTGGAGAATTCCGATCGTCGTGAAAAGCGCAGCAGAGATGTCTCCAACCGAGTAACCCACCCGAGTAGGAGGTCCGCCCAGGGGACCGTTAACACTCATCATGCCGCTCATTGCCTGAACGACGATGTCGTAGGCAGGGCGTTGTGAAAGCGAACCCTTTTGCCCAAAGCCGCTGATAGATGCACAAATGAGATTTGGATTAATTTGTTCAAGGTTCTCATCACTGCATCCCAGCCGGTCCCGAACACCCGGACGCATGTTCTCGACCAGTACGTCGGCTGTCTCCAGCAGCCGATGCAAAGCACGTCTACCCCCTTCGCTCTTTAGATCGAGCACAATGGAACGCTTGTTGCGGTTAAGGGATGCAAAGTAAAGACTGATACCGTCTTCGAAAGGAGGCGTCCCCCGAGCCAGATCCCCTTTTGGGCTCTCTACTTTGATAACCTCTGCGCCAAGCGTTGATAAAAGCCATGTACAAAACGGGCCAGACAGGACACTTGTCAGATCAACGACGCGGATATTCTTCATCGTACCTAAACCCTATTAAGTCAATCGAATCCATCGGCTTGTCTCTTCACGTCATGTTTATCCCAAAGCGCTCACATTTCAGAAGTCTTACCGGCGGGATTAGTGGACTCCAACGGTTTCCTTAAGAAAATCACTCAGCGTGCGAGCTTCGCTATCAGAGAGATTCAATCCCTCTTTTGTCCGTCTCCACAGAATATCTTCAACCGACATTGCCCATTCACGCTCCATCAGATACCTCACCTCATTCTCATAAAGATTACCGCCAAAAAACCGACCCAACTCCCCATAAGTCATCGCATTACCCAGAATCTCCCTCGATAGTGAACCATACAGGCGCATCAAACGATGAGCATGGGAATGAGAGAGAAACGGATATTCCTGCTGTAGTTGCTCAACCTCATTATCAAACCGAAGAAAATCAAACGAACCGCCTGGCAGCGGGCTGGATCCGGTCCATCCCTCGTTCTTGACTCCCAAAGCTTGATTCACCTCGGTCAGAACATTCTCAGCAAGCTTCCGATAGGTCGTGATCTTTCCACCCAATACGCTAATGAGCGGCGCGCCCGTCCCATCGGTCTCAGACGTAATCCGGTAGTCCCGTGTGATCGATTTTGTGTCTGCATTGCCGTCATCAAATAACGGCCGAACAGCAGAGTAGGACCAGAGAATATCCTCGAGCGAAATTGACGAGTGGAAATAGTCATTGACTGATGCACACAGATATTGCGCTTCGTCGTTACTAATGATGACCTGGTTGAGACTTTCCTGATGCTCCTGGTCAGTAGTGCCGATCAGAGAAAATTTTTCTTCGTACGGAATAACAAAAACGATACGCCCGTCTGAATTCTGCAGAAGGTAGCAACGATCATGCGCGTAGAGTTTGGGCACAACAATATGACTCCCGCGAATAAGACGCATGCTGCGACTGATCGCGCTATCGATCACGGAATCCGTTAAATTCGAAACCCAGGGGCCCGCAGCGTTCACTAGCACTCGCGCCTGAAATAGATGCTTCTTTGAGTCTCGATCGAGGGTTTCAATCAGCCACACCCCGTTCTCCCCACGGACCGAAATCACCTCGTGGCGTGGCAATACCTTTGCGCCCTTTCCTGCTGCATCTTGCGCGTTCAGAATGACAAGGCGGGCATCATCAACCCAGCAGTCAGAATACTCAAATCCTATCTTGTAGTCCGACTTTAATGGCGCTCCGGCCTGATCTGATGCGAGGGAAATCTTGCGGGATTTGGGCAATGCCTTTCGGCCGCCCAGATGATCATAGATAAATAACCCAAGCCTCAAAAGCCAACTGGGGCGCAGGCCTTCATGATGCGGCAATACAAATCGCAGGGGATAGATAATGTGTGGAGCCAGGCTCCAGAGCCGCTCTCGCTCAATTAAGGCCTTTCGGACCAGATTGAATTCATAATGCTCAAGATAACGCAGTCCCCCATGAATCAGTTTGGTTGAGCCAGAGGACGTCTTGCCTCCCAGATCATCTTTCTCAGCAAGGCAAACAGAAAGACCCCTTCCTGCCGCATCCCTTGCGATCCCGCAGCCATTGATCCCGCCCCCGACGACAAATACATCAAACATCCTTCGATTACACCTCTGAACCACCCCGGCCATTGATCAATAATTCTGAAAACTCAACAAATCCTACACCGCCGTAGCGCTCAAATCTTGGCAAAGCCGAGGGATTTATCGATCCAATTGAGTAGCTCGCGGCCGTCCCGGAACCGCTCGAAATTTTCCAGAAAGATCTCGGCCATCGCTTCCTGGTGCCCTTGATAATCGCCCGAGATGTGCGGCGACACAATGACGTTATCAAGGTCCCAGAATGGGCTCTCGGGCGGCAGGGGTTCCGTGCAAAAAACATCGAGCCCGGCGCCCGCAATCTGACCGCCTTGAAGCGCTTCAAGGAGTGCGTCTTCATCGACGAGCTCACCTCGGCCAAGGTTAATAAAACGTGCCGAAGATTTCATGGCCGAGAACTGCTCAGCCCCGAAAAGCCCGTGGGTTTCGGGAGTCAGGGGGGTAATGAGTACAACGTAGTCAGCCTGTGACAGACAACTATTCAGATCACTGACGCCGTGGATATCGCCAAAATCCGGGTCAGCGCCGCGTGCCGAGCGGCCAACTCCCGTCACAACAAAATCCATCCGCTTGAGCAGCCGCGCGATCTCGCGGCCGATACTGCCGACGCCCACCACCACTGACCGGCCATTCATAAGCTCCGTCAACCGATACAACCATCGATGTTCACGCTGTGCTTTATAAGTTTCGAAGAAGTCCTTGCCAAAACTAAGGATCAGCCCGAGCGTGTACGGCGCTCAAGACTCACCAGATCTGACAATTGCCTCATATGGTCGTAGCGATATACTTTACCGTCTCTCAGTCTAGCTACACCCATTACTAGGTTTTGCTTGCCCTCATCATCCAAAACTGGGTGCGTGCCAGCAATAACTTCTTCATTCTCGTAGAGTGTCTGTGCATCACCGTTAATCTTGAACGAAGTGCCCGATGTCCAAGACAGCGTGGCTTCTCTGTCCATATCTGATGTAACCCAGTTGAAGTCTTCAGTAATCATGCTGGCTAATTGCTCAATATTTCCTGTGTCAGACCCCACTTTAAAGGCATCAACAAACTGTTCCCAAGATATAGACATTATTGTCCTCCAATGATTTGTTTTATCTGCGCATCACCTTCCATATGCGCACCCATGAAAGGGACCAAGGGGGGTTGAGTCTATCGACGACATCTGAAGCACTTCAAGCGCCGTCCTCGCTCCCTGACACTATAAAAAGGAACTCATTACCGCACTAAATCAAAGCTCTAAGCAGGCTTCGACCTCTGCTTCTACTCCCTCTGAAAGGCCAGGAGATGAACGCCCTCAGATGTTCAAGTCGCAGCGATCAAAGTTAACTCTGCGAATTTTAGGAGAAGTTAAGGGACCCTACAAATGCAGGTCAGGATTCCTGGCCCGCTGGCTGATAAATTTCGCGCACTTTGTTTGCAGCAGCGATCGCCGCGTCTACGTCAAACTCATGCAACAGCTGAATATGCTTCCAAACACCTGATGCCATGAATGCCTCTTTCACGCCAATGGCCTGTTCCACGCT
>DLPX01000028.1:0-529 GCA_002477475.1 Proteobacteria bacterium UBA7447 | reverse complement strand
CGAACCGATGGTGAAAAACATATCCGTCAACTTCGCTCCAGCTGCCTCACAGGCAGTTTTGGCGGCAGCTTCCCGCTTTGCAAAGCTGCTGTTGGTGAGGCCTTCGAGACCTTTTTCATTGTAGGTTCCGAGAATAATTGACTTCATTTCTGACTTCTCCTTGCGAGTGAAAAAAAGCCCCACTTTGCGGGGCTTCAGATCGGGTATGCAGTTTGTTACTGCACGTACCGAGCGTCCTAGCTTATTGTCCTGTATACGCCAAGATTAACCGTCGCCATGCGTCCAGGGGCCAAAATCTTTGTTGTCCATCGCGAACTCCACACCAACAGCCGGCTCTTCTCCAACAACCCAGGCATCATGGCCTGGAGCGAGGCAATAGGCATCTCCTGCCCTGACTGTTACTTCGGATCCATCATCGGATACAACGTGAATCTGCCCCTGAATCAGGACCCCAACATGTCCTGCCTGACAGCTTTCGGTGCCAACGTGAGGTTTAATGCACTCGGACCACTTCCAGCCCGGTTGCATA
>DLPX01000090.1 GCA_002477475.1 Proteobacteria bacterium UBA7447 | reverse complement strand
CGATCATGATGACCACGAAGGCCACGACGATCATGCGCATCACGACCACGACGGCAACGACCCTCATATGTGGCTCGACCCGGCGAACGCGCTTGTTTGGCTTGATGCCATCGCGTCCGAACTCGGCCACATCGACCCCGAAAATGCAGCGCGCTATAGGGCAAATGCCAACACGGCAAAAGAAGAGATCTCACATGAGATACATCATCTCGAAGATCATCTGAAGTCAGTCCAAGGGAAAGGATTCCTTGTATTCCATGATGCTTACCAATATTTTGAGAATCGGTTTGGAATCTCCGCAACGGGATCAATTTCCATAGGCGACGCCTCAAAGCCAAGCCCCAAGGGCTTGCAGGAGTTAAAACACCATTTTGAAGAGGAAGGAATTCATTGCGTGTTGTCTGAGCCCCAATATTCGTCGAAACTGATCGATAGTGTGTTTGGCGGTTTTAAGCCGCATATTGGTGTGGCGGACCCGATTGGGGTAGATTTAGAGTTGGGTTCTGGGCTTTATCTGGAACTGCTTGAAAACCTCGCGTCCAGAATTGCGGAATGCGTTAACCACTAACCGCGCCTTAGTTTCCATGGGTTCCAGGAAAACAACATCAGAGTTACCTGCGCAAGCCTTTCGTGCGCACGATCATGACGAATGCTCCCGCTCGCTGATGGATGCAGTGCAAGCGCTGTGTGCCGAGCGGGGGCTTCGGCTGACACCGGTACGCCAAAAAGTGCTGAAACTGTTGCTGAAGTCACACGCGCCGCTTGGCGCCTACGCTATCCTGTCACAGCTCGCCGATTCCGGTTTTAATGCCCAGCCTCCAGTGGCGTACCGGGCTTTGGATTTTCTGGTGGAAAACGGGTTTGCGCATCGTATTGAGAAGATCAATGCTTTTGTGGCTTGCAACCGACCGGGTGAAGGACATGCGCCAGTGTTCATGATCTGTAATGACTGTGGGCAGGTTGCGGAGGCCTCAGCAAGAACACAGAGCAGTTCGCTTGATCGCACAGCTCGTGCCATCGGCTTTGATGTTGAGCATATGGTAGTGGAGGCTCAGGGCGTGTGCGCTGGATGCCGTGAAAAGGCCTCGATGTGAGTCTGATTCAGGCCCAGGGGCTGGGTGTGCGTACTGGCGGAAAGCAGATTTTGCGCGATGTCGATCTTTCAGTTCGAAAACGCGAGATTGTTACCGTTGTGGGTCCGAACGGCTCTGGCAAAACCACGTTACTTAGGGCATTGATTGGGGCCCAAACGCCTTCCGAAGGGGTGGTGATCCGGGAGGCAGGGTTGCGGGTCGGCTATGTGCCGCAGCGTCTCGCCATCGATCAGGCCATGCCCCTCACGGTAGCCCGGTGGCTTGCTTTATCCGGGATAAAAAACAGTCAACAGCATCTGCAGATCGCTGAGCAGGTCGGGATTTCCGGCCTGCTCAAGCAGCAGATGTCCTCTCTTTCCGGTGGAGAATTTCAGCGCGCACTCCTGGCTGAGGCGCTTCTGATGAGGCCTGATCTGCTGGTGCTGGATGAGCCAACTCAGGGTCTTGACCAGCCTGGCATGGCATCCTTCTACAACCTAATTGAAGGCGTCCGCGAAGACTTAGATTGCGCCGTTCTGATGGTGAGTCATGATTTACATGTGGTAATGCGTTCATCTGATCATGTGATCTGCCTGAACGGCCATGTGTGCTGCCAGGGAACGCCAACGTTGGTCTCTAATGCGCCTGAGTATCAGGCGCTTTTTGGCTTTGATACCGAAGGGGCACTGGCGCTGTACCGACACGAGCATGATCATCGTCATGATCATGCGCAGCAGGGCGGAAGTGATGCTGGATGATTTTCTCTGGCGTGCAGCACTTGCCGGGGTAGCGGTGGCATTAGCGTCTGGCCCTTTGGGCTGTTTTGTTGTCTGGCGTCGGATGGCATATTTTGGCGACGCCACAGCCCACGCCGCGATCCTGGGAGTGGCCCTGTCTCTCGGATTTTCTATCTCGGTTTTTATCGGGGTGCTTCTCGCCGCATTGGCCATGGCTTTTCTGATTCTTTCACTTTCCGGAAGGATGTTCGCGATTGACACCTTGCTTGGGGTCGTGTCGCATGGGGCGCTTGCATTGGGGCTGGTGGCCGTCACATTTATTCCTGGTGTCAGGGTTGATCTTGCAGCCTATCTTTTCGGCGATATCCTGGCGGTGGGGCGTCTGGACCTTCTGATTATCGGCGCGGGATGCTTGGCCATTTTGGTGGTGCTGTGGTTTCGTTGGGAGCGACTGCTGCTGTTTACCCTGAACGCCGATCTGGCTGCGGCTCGGGGAGTTGATACCAGACGCGAGAACATGATCTTGACGATAATGCTGGCGGTGCTGGTGGCGGTCGCCATCAAAATCTTGGGCGCGCTTTTAATTACGGCTATGCTGATCATTCCAGCCGCCGCTGCGCGTCCCATTTCACGCACGCCAGAATTGATGGCCGGTATCGCTGTCGCCGCGGGAGTTGCGGCGGTTGCGGCAGGGTTGTCCGGGTCCTTCTACTGGGATATGCCTACAGGCCCAAGCATCGTTACCGCGGCTACACTTCTTTTTGTGGTCGCAAGTCTTTTTACCCTGTCCAGAACGAAAGTTTTGCGCTAAATATTCTGATGTCCGGGTACTCAACCCAGAGGTATCCAAACCGCTCGGATGCATTGGAGGCCCTTGCAAGCCATCTGGGGCAAGTACTCGAATCTGCGCTGGCAAACCATCATCGGGTGACTTTTGGCGTTTGCGGGGGCAGAACCACCGAAGCCCTTTTTCCGATGCTGTCAGAGTTGCCGTTAAATTGGGGCTCTGTGGATGTTTTGCTGATCGATGAGCGTTGGGTGCCTAGCGAAAGCGCAAAAAGCAATGAAAAACTGGTGCGGGACACATTGCTGCAGAGTCACGGTTCTGCTGCCACAGTGGTCGGACTGAAAACCCATCACGATTGTGCTCGGGAGGCATTGGACGCCGTGGAGCAGCGGCTGGATCAAGGGTTGTTGCCGATCGATGTGCTATTCGTCAGTATGGGCGATGATGGTCATATTGCCTCGCTCTTTCCACAAGGCGCCGAGAATTTGGAAACCGGGCGAAAGGTCGTCGCGTCCCGTTCTCCGCTTGCCCCTCATGAAAGGATCAGTCTCGCACCCTGGGTTTTGAAAGGCGCCAAGCGCATCATTTTGCCGATCTTTGGCGAGAAGAAGCAGGTGCTCTTCGACAAAGTGACCCGGCAAGACCCAAGCACGAAATATCCTGTGTGGCATGTTTTGTCTCACGATGACACCCGGTGTGAGGTATTTCTGGCTCCTTGAGACTGGCTCTTGTGTCGCCAGTCGGCGGTACTAGAATCATCGCTTATAAAGCATCCACCCGGGTCGAGGGTTTCTTGTTTGGGAGATAAAGCATCAGCAACTTAACGACACTGACTGATTCGGGCTTGGCTGATTTTGACGAGATCGGTCGAGCGTTCAAATGGCAGATCCCGGAACGATTCAATATTGCTGCCGCGGTCTGTGATCGCCATCGGGAAGTAGTGAATCATCCCGCACTTCTTTGTGAAAATACATCCGGTGTCGCAAACGAGTACACCTTCGCCGACCTGCATCGTCTCTCAAATCAGCTGGCCAACGTTTTTCTGGCAATCGGGGTCAGGCAGGGCGATCGCGTTGCCATTCTATTGCCACAGCGGGTTGAAACGGGGCTTTGTCATATTGCCGCGTGGAAGATCGGCGCGGTGTCCTTGCCGCTCTCCGCCCTGTTCGGAACAGACGCTTTGCGTTATCGGCTCGAAGACAGCGGCTCCAAGGTTCTGATTGGCGCTGGGGAAGGGTTGGGGAAGATTCAGTCGCTGCGAAATGAGTTGCCGGAACTTGAGAAGGTTATTGACTGCGATGATAAGAAACGCGGGTTCTGGGCGCTACTTGGGCAGGCAAAAGCCGAGTGTGAGACGCTGAATACGTTTGCGGACGACCCCGCAGTCGTGATCTATACCTCGGGGACGACAGGTCCTCCCAAGGGTGCTGTGTTGGCGCATCGTTGCCTGTTGGGAAATCTGACCGGGTTTGAGATGTCGCAGAACTTCTTTCCTCGCTCGGATGACCTGATGTGGACGCCGGCTGACTGGGCTTGGACGGGTGGTCTGCTCGATGGGCTGATTCCGGCCTGGTTCTATGGTCGCCCGGTTTTGGGGTACGACGGAGGACGTTTTGATCCTGAAAAAGCCTGTGATCTTATAGCGCGATATCGTGTCCGTAATGCCTTTATCCCGCCAACGGCGCTCAAGATGCTTCGTCAGGTTCACGATATCCGGGATCGTAGGGTAAGACTTCGCAGCGTCATGTCGGCAGGGGAAGCGTTGGGCGCGCAGATTTACGAATGGGCCGCAGAGGCCCTGGGTATCCAGATCAATGAAATGTGGGGTCAGACTGAATTCAACTATATCGTGGGCAATTGCTCCGAGATCATGTCGGTTAAACCCGGTTCAATGGGGAAATCCTACCCTGGTCATCGTGTCGAGCCCATTGATGAATCCGGCAATGTCCTGGCCGATGGCGAGATCGGGGAGTTGTGCGCGCTCAGGGACGATCCAGTAATGTTTTTGGGTTATTGGAAGCGAGATCAGGCAACCCGGGACAAGTTTATTGGCCCTTGGTGGTCCACGGGTGATGTGGGTTATCGTGACAGTGACGGTTATCTATGGTTTGTGGGGCGCAAGGATGACGTTATCTCAAGCGCAGGGCACCGCATTGGGCCGGGGGAGATTGAAGACTGCATATTGAAGCATCCCGCAGTCGTGCAGGCAGCAGTAGTGGGCTCTCCCGATGAACTTCGGGGAGAGATCGTTAAAGCCTTTATTGTGCTTGCTTCTGATGAGACGCCGTCGGATGCGCTAGCTCAGAATATTCAGGACCTCGTCCGTGGAGATCTCGCTGCGTATGAATATCCTCGCGAGATCGAGTTCGTCAGCGAACTGCCCATGACCACCACCGGTAAAGTGCGCCGCATCGAACTGCGCGAACAGGAGATTGCCCGAAAGCGCAACTCCTGATCGGCCTACGATTCGCTCTGCAGCATCCGACCCAGCGGGCGGCCGCCGAGAACATGCATATGCAGATGAAACACTTCCTGATTGGCATGCCGGCCGCAGTTCACCAATAACCGGTAGCCTGCTTCAGCAATGCGTTCAGAGGCGGCCAGATCCCGCGCCACGATAAACATGTGGCCCAGCGTCGCTTCGTCTTCCTCGGATACGTCGTTGACAGTGGGAATGATTTTGTTGGGCACGATCAGGATATGGGTTGGCGCCTGGGGATGAATATCCCGAAACGCGGTGACGCGATCGTCCTGAAATACGATATCAGCTGGCAGTTGGCCTTTCACGATCTTGCTGAACAGAGTGTCTTCTTGCATATCTTGGATCCTGGTCGGTAGTGTGCGGTCGGTTGGGGTGGGATAGTTTCTCGCCGGCAATCGCCTGTCCGGGACAATAGTCTACGCGTTAAAATCCTGCCATCGCTGTCACGGGAGTATCACCAGATAGCAGACAGTCCCGAGAAACCGGAGATTTTAAAAGATGTCTTTCAAGGCTTTCAGAATACACCAGCAGGAAAAGGGCGTTCGCGCCGGGTTTGAGCAGATGGAGGTCAGCGATCTGACCAAGGGGGATGTCGTTGTCCGCGTCGCTTACTCGGGCATCAATTTCAAGGATGCCCTGGCTGCGTCCGGGAAGGCCAAGATTCTGAGAGTGCCTGATCTCAATGGCGGGATTGATTTTTCTGGTACGGTCGAGAGCAGCGAAAGCGATCGATTCAAGCCCGGTGATCGTGTGCTGGTATGTGGTTGTGGCCTTTCTGAGACCCGCGACGGTGGTTATGCAGAGATGGCTCGGGTGCCAGCGGGATGTGTTGTTGCTGTGCCAGACAGCCTGGATCTCCGAGAAGTGATGGCGATCGGAACTGCGGGATTCACTGCCGCGATTGCCATGATTCGGCTCGAGGAAAATGGACAGAGTCCTGATCACGGCCCCATGATTGTCACCGGTGCGACCGGCGGTGTTGGCAGCATCGCGGTCGATATGCTGGCGGCAAAAGGCTTTGAGGTAGTGGCGTTGACGGGAAAATCAGATCAGCATGATTACCTGAAGTCATTGGGCGCCACTGAATTTGTTAACCGACACGAGCTTGAGATGGGGGGCAGACCGCTGGAGAAAGGCCTCTGGGGCGGCGCAGTGGACAACGTTGGTGGAGAGACGCTAGGGTGGCTCACCCGTACGGTGAAACCGTGGGGAAATATCGCATCAATCGGTAACGCCAGTGGCATCAAACTGGAAACCACGGTCATGCCGTTTATCCTGCGCGGGGTGTCGTTGCTGGGGATTAACTCGATTGAAATGCCTGAAGCACTTCGCAACCGGGCCTGGCAGCGCCTGGCAGAAGACCTTCGCCCTGGCCATCTTGATCTGATCGCGCCGCAAACGATTGAATTTGATGATTTGCCAGGCGCGTTTGATGATTACCTGACCGGTTCAGTTACAGGCCGAACAGTCATCAGGATCGGTTCTTGAGTCACCCGGAGAATAGCCCGACCCCGGATCATTCGCGAGAGCACTATCGGTACTGGCAGTCAGTCAGCACTCGATGGAAGGATAATGACGCCTATGGCCACATCAACAACGCGGTCTATTACAGTTACATCGACAGCGTTGTGAATCAGTTTTTGATCGAACGCCAGTTGCTGGACATCGAAAAGAGCGATTCCATCGGGCTGGTAGTTCAGTCACAATGCCAGTTTTTCCAGCCACTGTCTTATCCAGGTCGGGTGGATTGCGGGTTGCGGGTAACGCATCTGGGAAATAGCAGTGTGAGTTATGAGGTGGGTATGTTTGCTGAGGCCGAAGCGGCTGTCGCTGCGGTTGGCGGCTTCACCCATGTATTTGTGGATCGGGAAGCACGCAGGCCCTGCGCTCTGTCAGTGCCGGTGCGGTCGGTCCTTCAGAGCCTTGTCTGAAGACTTTGATTTTTACCACTATGTACCGTGACAATTTAAAAGGCGCCGCGTTCTGGAAGTCTCCGCGTAAGGCGATCACTCTGCTCGGCATGTCAGGTGTGGGAAAGACCACGCTGGCATCCCGATTGCCCCGCCAGACCTGGTTCCACTATTCCGGGGATTACCGAATTGGGACGCGTTATCTTGATGAACCCATACTGGATAACGTCAAGCGCGAGGCTATGAGGGTGCCGTTTCTCGCAGAATTGCTGCGGACAGATTCGATCTACCTTTGCCATAATATTTCTGTCCACAACCTTAAGCCAATTGCGAGCTTTCTGGGGATGATCGGTAATCCAGAGTTGGGCGGGCTGTCGGTCGATGAATTCAAGCGTCGACAGAGTCTTCATCGCGAGGCAGAGATCAACGCAATGCAGGATGTCAGGGCGTTTATCTCCAAGGGACATGACACCTATGGCTACCCGCATTTTCTCAATGACGCTGGGGGCAGCCTGTGCGAAATCGACGCGCCAGGCGTGCTCGAGCAACTGGCCGAAGATACGCTGATCGTTTATCTCAAGCCCTCGGAAGCGATGCTGAGTCAAATTATCGAGCGGTCCTTGCAGGAGCCCAAGCCGATGTACTATCAGAATCAGTTTCTTGATCGCGTATTGCCCCAATATCTCGAAGAGCAAGGGTTATCAAAGCCAGAGGAGATTGTGCCGGACGATTATTTTCGTTGGATGTTCCCTCGCCTGGTTGAGCATCGGCTTCCGCGGTATCAGGAGATCGCAGATCGTTTTGGCGTGGTGCTTGATGCAACGCGGATCGACGACATCCATAGCGAATCTGAATTCCTTGAATTGATTTGTGACGCACTGGAGTAGCGATGCCGATTGTTGCCAACACAGAATTACCTAGTTTCGAGCGCTTTCGCCGCGAGGGGGGGGATTTACTGTCGCTGGAGCGTGCCGGATCACAGGATATCCGCGAGATGCATATCGGCTTGATGAACAACATGCCGGATGCTGCCCTGGAGCCGACCGAGCGGCAGTTTCTTCGATTGATCGGGGGGTGTAACCGTATCGCCCAGTTTCATATCTACCCATTCTCGCCACCACAGGTGCCGCGTGGCGAAGTGGCACGAGAACATATTGAGAAGTACTACTATGATTTCGATCAGCTGAAGGAAGAGGGGCTTGATGCGCTGATCGTGAGTGGGGCGAACCCGGTCTGTGATCAGTTGCCTGATGAAGGTTTCTGGGATCCCATGTGCGAGGTGTTCGACTGGGCGGTAGAAAATGTCACCTCTACGCTATGCGCATGCCTTGCAACCCACGCAGCGTTCCTGCATTTTCATGGAATCGAGCGCCAGCCGTTGCCAACGAAACGCTGGGGTGTGTTTCCCCATCGCGTGGTGATGGAGCATCCGTTGGTACGCGGTATAAACACGCGCTTCGATGTCCCGCATTCTCGCTGGAATGACATTAGTCCAAATGAGATGAACAGGGTTGATCAGCTTGTGCTGGTAGAAAGTCCAGACGCAGGAGTGCATCTGGCAACCAGTGCTGATGGCCTGCGACTGGTGTTTTTCCAGGGTCATCCGGAATACGACAGCTTCAGCCTGTTGAAAGAATACAAGCGCGAGGTAAACCGATATCTTTCAGGGGAGGTTGAAGATTACCCGCCGTATCCCGATAACTACTTCACGGAAGAGGTTTTCCCGGTTTTAGAGGGTTTTCGCGAAGAAGCGGAGCACGCGCGCGCGAAAGGTAGCAAGGTCCGCGCATTTCCTGAAAAAGATGTCCCTGTGGACAACACCTGGGGCGATTCGGGAAAAATCGTTTTTAACAATTGGCTGGGGGCGATTTACCAGCTCACTGATCGAGACCGTCGAAGGCCCTTTATGCCGGGGGTAGACCCCCATGAACCCCTGGCCAGTATCTTTTAGCAAAGACTGTCTTTATAGGAAAAAATAGATGGGCTAGAGCCCACATTTCTTGGGATCTGTGGTATAAATCCACCATAGCGCCGATTTGATCATCAGCTTGCAGGCGCTTTACAAGTTTGCTAAAGCGAGTGTTTGTTGATGGACCCGCTCTAGCAAGTTCGCCGGTGCGGGTTTTTTTATGGGGTTCCCTTAGTGACCGACCTGCGCCGAACGGTAACTTTGAGGAAATGCCATGACTACTAACCGTTTTGAAGAGCTTCTCCGCGATCGAGATTGGCTGCTGGCCGATGGGGCCACGGGGACCAATTATTTCTCCATGGGCCTACAGTCGGGCGACGCGCCCGAATTATGGAACGTAGAGCATCCGGATCGCGTCAGATTACTGCATCAGCAGTTCATCGACGCAGGCGCCGACATTCTGTTGACCAACAGCTTCGGCGGATCTGCTTACCGTCTGAAACTTCACCAGGTTGAACACCGCGTGGGGGAGCTGAATGCCGAGGCCGCGGCAATAGCACGGTCGTGCGCGGACGCCTCGAGCCGTGATGTCATCGTTGCCGGGTCAATGGGGCCAACCGGAGAGATTCTCGAACCTGTGGGGACTCTCTCGCTTCACGCAGCCGAGAACGCCTTTGCCAATCAGGCGCGGGCCCTTGCGAAAGGCGGCGCCGATGTCATCTGGCTGGAGACCATGTCCTCCCGCGAAGAGCTTCAAGCAGCCAGGGCTGGAGCCGCGCAGAGCGGCCTGCCGGTAGTCGCGACGATGACCTTTGACACCAACGGCAGCACAATGATGGGTGTTCCACCGGGGCAACTCGTGGAAATTTACAGGGAAACGGTTCCTCCTCTTGCGGCGTACGGAGCCAACTGTGGTGTGGGTGCTGCCGATCTGGTCGGGACGCTGCTGTCCATGCGCTCGCAGAGTAACAATGAAGATATTCTCGTGGCTAAGGCCAATTGCGGCATCCCGACGTTCGTCGATGGCGAGATACAGTACACCGGGACACCGGAGCTGATGGCTGAGTACGCTCGATTGGCTCGCGACTGTGGTGTGCGAATTATTGGTGGTTGTTGTGGCACCACCCCGGTGCATCTTGCGGCCATGAACCGCGCTTTGCTCAATCATCATCCCCGACCCATGCCGGATATCGAAACGGTGGTGTCAGCGCTGGGGCCGGTGACAGCCGGTACTCGCCATGTGCGCAGTCATTCGACCTCACCCGTCGAGTACAAACGCAGAAGCCGCCAGGGAAGGAGGCACCGCGCCTAGAATGATTGTTTGACAAAGGTGTTATCCTGCGCAAATGAGGCACGCCTTCATCATGGACCCCCTTGAGGGGGTCAAACCGCACAAGGACACCACCTATTTCCTCATGCTCGCGGCGCACGATCGCGGGCATGAGGTGTTTTACGTAGACCCCGCGACGCTCTCGTTGCGTCATGACGAAGTCTACGCGACGGTGGTCAAGGTCAAGGTCTCATCGGCACACGATCGGCCTTTCGACTGTGAACCGCAACGCTCCTGTGCTCTTGGAACCATGGATACCGTTTGGATCCGTCAGGATCCGCCGTTCGATCGCAGTTACTTTTACGTCACTTTGTTGCTGGATCAACTGCCTGAGCGTGTCCAGATCATCAACAGACCTGTCACGGTCAGAAACTGGAATGAAAAACTGGCCGCCTTGCGTTATCCGGATTTCACCCCGAAGACATTGGTCTCCCGAAGTGAGCAGGAGATCGGTGGGTTTCTTCGTGACCAGAAGCGGATTACCGTGAAACCCGTGGACGGGCATGGCGGCAAGGGCATCATATTTTTAGACTCCGACGGCGAAGGGCTATCACAGCAGTTGGATACGGCAACCCACGGAGGGCGCCACTGGGTGGTAGCCCAGCAATACCTACCGGCCGCGCGCGAGGGAGACAAACGTATCCTGTTGCTGGATGGCGAGCCGCTCGGCGCCATCCTTCGTGTCCATGCCGAAGGCGCAGAGTTGAATAACCTCGACCAGGGGGGAAGCGCCCAAGTCACTGAATTGGATCAGCAGGATTGGAGAATCTGTGACGCGATGCGCGATGATCTCGTGGCGCATGGCGTCCGTTTCGCCGGCATCGATGTCATCGGCGGGATGCTGATTGAGATCAATATCACCAGTCCGACTGGGCTTCAGGAAATGAGCCGTTTTGATGGGGTGGATTACCATCACCGTGTGATGGCATCTTTTGAATCTTAAGCGCTAGTCCCCCAGCACCAGGCCTTCGCGTCGAGGGTCTGCCCCGCCAAGGAGTCCGCCGGAAGGCAGTCTTTGGATCAGATGAAGTCCGCTGTTCAGGTTCCGAATCCGGACTTCGTGCCCCATATCAGTAAGGGTTGCGCTAAACCTTTCTGCTCCCGCATGAGACTCGATGTCTGTTGTCCCGTTGCGGTTGCAAAAGTGCGGCATGGCGGCTGCCTGCTGGGGATTCATCTGCCAGTCGAGTATGCCAATGAGGGCTTGCGCAACGTAGCAAATAATCCGGCTGCCACCGGGGGATCCGGCAACCAGAGTCGGCACACCGGTGCTGTCAAAGACGATAGTCGGCGCCATTGAGCTGCGGGGTCGTTTACCTCCTTCAACCCGATTGGCGATGGGCTGGCCGGCTTTATTCGCCCTGAAAGAGAAATCGGTCATCTCATTGTTCAATAGGAACCCTTGTGTCATGAGCATGCTGCCAAAGCCGGACTCGATGGTCGTTGTCATGGAGACGATATTGCCTTGCGCATCGACAATGCTGAAGTGACTGGTGCCGGCAGGCTCGATTTGCTGCATGGCGGCGTGCGCAATGGTAACGCCGGGCGGGTTGCCGGCCGATGCTTTACCCATCGAGCTTGAGAGCTGGATCAACTGACTGCGATCCCTTAGGTATTCTTGATCGAGCAATCCCGCAACAGGGACTTCAACGAAGTCGCTGTCCGCCATGTAGCGTGCCCGGTCAGCAAAAGCCAGACGAGAGGCTTCCATTACAAGATGAATACTCTCGGGAGCAAGGCCCATTCCGGCTACATCAAAACGCTCGATGAGTTGCAGAATCTGACCTACCGTGAGCGCTCCCGAACTCGGTGGACCCATTCCGCAGATGGCGTTATCGTGGTAACGAGCGCAAACCGGCGGCCTTGAAAGGGTTCTGTAGCGATTGAGGTCCTGCATCGTCATTAATGCAGGGCGGCCGGATGCCTCCTGAAGCGTCTCGATCAGTTTCTCGCCGATCGACCCCTCGTAGAAAGGCGCGATGCCTTGCTCAGCAATCAGTTCCAGGGTCTGTGCGAAGTCGGGATTCGTGAGGTGATATCCCTCTGGCAGCGGAGCCCCTTGATCAGTAAAAAAGTATTCTCGGGTGGCGGCAAACCGGTTGAGATATTCCTTTGATCCTTCGATGGACTTGGCCATTCTGGGCGATACGGCGAATCCTTCGCGCGAGAGTGTGATGGCGGGTGCAAAAAGCTGCGCCCAAGGGTGCTCACCAAAGCGTTGGTGGACGGTGTGCAGTAAAGACAGGGTGCCGGGCACGCCGACGGCCCTTGGACCAAGTCTTGCCTCCCGCCATTTGATTAGTTCGCCGGCACCGTTCTTGAAGTAATCAGCATCGGCAGCACCGGGAGCCGTCTCGCGGCCATCAAAGCTAACGAGCATCTTATTTTTGGCGTCCCAGTACAGCATGAATGCCCCGCCGCCAATCCCCGAAGACTGCGGCTCAACAAGATTAAGGACAAGCTGTGCCGTGACCGCTGCATCAGCGGCGTTGCCGCCCGTTTTCAGGATTTGGTAGGCCGCCTGGGTGGCGAGCGGGTGCGCTGTGACCACCATAAAGCGTTCTGCTCGAACCGCTTTCTTATCCTGCCAGCCGGTTGAAGGCTCAGGATCAGGAATTAAACTGGAGGCTGATGCTGTGAAGGTGCTCAAGAAAAGCAGCACGCCTGCGCAAAGGGCTTTAAGGCTGTGTTCGGAATAAAAAGGCATAGTGTCGTGGGCGGGTTTTCGTTTCGAGTGAAGGCTGTTGGAGGGGGAGTATGCGCTAGTGCACGGGTTTGGGGCACCAAATCACACGGGTCCCGCACAGTCTGTCCCAGTTGCTGTGTCGGGTATCAGCCGGCATCCAAAAAAATCCCAACCCCAACGTGATGACAGAAAGGCATAACCCCATGAAGCGCTTTACGGCATCACGCCATCCGAGTGCCTTCCCGTCTTTTTGGATGACTTTTAATTGCCATGCCTTCATGCCAAGCGTTTGCCCGCCTTTGACCCAAAAGCCGCCGAAGTAGGCAAAGCATACGCCCAGCAAGTAGAGCCGCTTTATCCAGAGTCCTAAATCTGACCCACCGACAATCTGGTCGAACCACGGCAGCGGCAGGGCAGCAATAAAAACAATGCCCAAAAGGACAAAGAGGTCGTAGAAAAGCGCGCCAAAGCGTCGGCCGAGGCCCGCCTTGCGAAAAGAATCTTCTAAGTTCGTGCTCACGATATTAAGTGTGCGGACCTCTTTGAGGTATATCGACTGATTACCGAGAGTCGCTCTGATACAGGGCTTTTAAACAGGTTATCCACAGGGTTATGAACAGCGCTTATCGGTTAATTGAACTGGCGTCCCCGGCAAGATTCGAACTTGCGACCTACCGCTTCATACCCCTTCAGTTTTCACTGCCAGACCTTGGGGATCTGTTCGGGGTCTGGACTTTATCTTCACCACTAGGCGCGCGGCCCGTAGGTGCTGCCCGTCAAGTCTCTACACCTTCCCACCTTTTTAACTTTTTGCAACAGGCGGGCTTGGCTCGGTATTGCCACCACCCGGGGTGCTGAGGTTTCACCGAGTTTGAGCAGATTCACACAGACTGTTTCCAGATACTGGTGCCCAGTTAACTAGGAGGCGATTGCTCTATCCAGCTGAGCTACGGGGACTCCGCTTCCAGTATACCAAGTCGGGTATCCAGCCGAAAAACATCGCTGCAGACATTCGGGGCAGTGCATTCAGGATGCCCGGCCGATACCCCAGGCCAATGCGGCGGGAGCCCGACTGTTCTAGAAAAAGCGTCCATCCGGTAGGGTCAGGATCTGAATTTGATCAGCCATGGGCTTAGCCTGAGGAGCATGTTCGGTGGTGGATATAATCGGGCAGCAAAAGAATCAAGGGTCTTTTATCTGTGAATTCCCGGCTGCACTTCGCTTTTCTTAATGCTGGGCACTTCATTGATCATCTATTGCCTTTGGTATTTGCCACCGTTGCCGCCCTGGTGCTCACCCGAAAGTGGGGCATGAGCTACGCAGAACTGATTCCCTACGCCACACCCGCGTTGGTGGTGTTTGGGTTGGGCGCGCTGCCGGCGGGCTGGCTGGCCGACCGCTGGAGCCGACAGAAGATGATGGTGATCTTCTTTTTCGGCATCGGCGCAAGCGCCATAGCGACGGCCTATGCGAACACTCCGTTAACGTTGGCGCTGGGACTGTTTGCCATTGGGCTTTTTGGCTCGATCTACCATCCGGTGGGATTGGCGATGGTTATTCAGGGGGGGCAGCGGACCGGTCTGCCGCTTGCAGTCAACGGTGTGTTCGGCAACCTGGGCGTGGCCTGTGCGGTGCTCTTTACGAGCCTCTTGATCGAGGCATCGGGCTGGCGGGCTGCCTTTATCTGGCCCGGGTTGGTCACTCTGTTGGTGGGCGTTGCGTACTGGATCCTTATTCGTGGTCCACAAGCGGATGACCCGCATCAGTACGAGAAGAAATCGGGGGATACAAAACCTTTGCAGGCATTTACGTGGGAAACCCTCGTGCGGGTTTTCGTGATTGTCTTTGCGTCAACCGCTCTTGGCGGCCTTATTTTTCAGAGCACAACCTTCGATTTGTCCAAGGTCATCGATGAGCGCCTGTCAGGCCTCACGATTTCGATAACTGCTATCGGCTGGTACACCTTCAGTATATTTGCACTGGCATCGGTTGGGCAGTTGATCGTGGGTTATCTGGTGGATTGTTGGCCATTAAAGCTCGTATTTCTCGCTGTGGCTACAGGACAATGTCTGCTTGCTCTGGCGCTGGTCAACTCGAGCGGTATGTCAACGATCGTCGTCTGCGCGGCATTCATGTTGGTGGTATTCGGTCAGATCCCGATCAACGACGTGTTGATCGGTCGGGTTACCAGCAGTGGTTGGCGGAGTAGGGCGCTCGGCGCGCGTTACATCATTACCTTTTCTGTCAACGCAACCGCGATCCCGATGATCGCCTGGACGCACACCACGTGGGGGTTTGGCGCTTTCTTCATGATTCTTGCGGCAATTGCCGCTGCGATAATGGCATTTGTCTCTTTCTTGCCGAAAGTGGAGATCACACAGACCCGATAAAGACCTCTGTGGCGTTGATCGATTGGCGGGAGGGAATTGGTGGAGCCGAGGAGGATCGAACTCCCGACCTTCGCATTGCGAACGCGACGCTCTCCCAGCTGAGCTACGGCCCCATGGTGTACATGCCGCTTCGCCAGCAAGAAACGGCCCTGCTAATTCTATCTCACGATTTCTCGGACATTCCACCTTTTGAGGGATAATCGAGCGTGAAATAAAACTCGTATCTGAGCGCGTGACGTCCCCAAGCAAAAATCCCAATCAGTAAGGAGCCATCTTGACAGAAACCCCACAAGTATCACCGCAGGCCTTGTTGGACGCCGCGCGGGTTTTTGAAGAGCGTATCCCATTTAATCAGGTTTTAGGTCTTCGTATGGAGCGCCTGGGGGAATCAGACGTGGTCGTACGCTTTGATATGCGCGATGAGCTCATTGGAAACTTCACGCGGGGGAATCTGCATGGAGGCGTGATCTCGAGCGTTCTCGACGTTGTGGGGGGGTTGGTTGCGTTTATTGCCTTGCTTCGACGCGAGGGGGTGCAGTCGCTTGAAGACGAGGCAGACAAATTCTCCCGGTTGGGCACGATAGATCTTCGGGTGGATTACCTCAGGCCTGGTCTGGGCAAGACCTTTTCGGCCAAAGGCTTTGTGCTTCGCGCCGGTCGGAAAGTTGTTGTTACGCGCATGGAACTGCACAACGAAGAAGAATCACTTATCGCTGTCGGGACCGGTGCTTACAGCATATCGTGAGCGCCTAAACAAAAATCTGCATTTGAAGCGATAATAAGGCCAGGCCAAGCAGTAAAGAAGGGCTGTCTTCCTATGGCTGACACACCAAGTCCGCAAACCCGTAATCTCTCTCCCGGAGAGCAGTTACGAAACGCCCGCCAGGGATATCGCTGGTCGGTGGAAGACGTTGCCGCAAATCTCAATCTGACCGTCGAGATGGTGAGGGCACTGGAGTCCGGTGATACCGAAGCCCTCCCTGGCCCTACCTTTGTTCGGGGCTACCTTCGCGCCTATGCACGGTTGATGGAGATTGATGAGTCGACGGTTCTGGCTGGAGCCGATGACGCCCAGGGAGAGAGCATCGGTTCGGTAGTGCCGATCCTCGGCAAAGAGGCCTTTAAGGATAAAAAGGGGCGCCAGTGGCTAAAGTTCTCGACTTCACAGAAGAAGAGCTGGCGCAAAACGGCCTTGATTTCGATTTTGATCCTGGCCGGTATTTTGGCTGCCTGGTGGTTTAGCGGCCTGCTGCCCACATTTCAGGAGCTAAATCGTGATGCCGCGAAAGATTCTGAAAGCTCCAGCACAATTTCCATCCCGTTGAATACGCAAAACTGAGACTCACTTTCGGAGTTTTGTCGGCCCATCCATCACGGCGCCTTTTGTCTGCTCGAGCGCCTCAGGAATCTTTCAAAATCGTCGCCATCAGCGCGGGATCGATGTTGCCGCCGCTGAGGATGACGCCAACGCGTCCTTTCGCCTGAACAGCACCGCTGAGCAGGGCCGCAAGCCCGAGGGCTCCGGATGGCTCTGCTACCACCCGGGCATCTTCAAACAGTGTGCGCGTGGCCAGTGCAATCGTTGCTTCAGAGACGCTCACCATGTCATGCACTTTCTGACGAATGATTTCAAAGGTCAGTTCGCCAAGACATTCGGTCCGGGTTCCGTCTGCAATCGTCTGGGGGTTCTCGATTCTTTGTAGCTGGCCCGTTCGAAACGACTGGACGGCATCATCGGCATTTTCGGGTTCGACACCAATAACTTTGCATTCAGGCGAAAGCGCTTGCGCACTCAGAATACTGCCACTTAAAAGACCTCCTCCTCCACAGGGCACAAGCAAGGTCTCAATAGGGCCGGTTCTCCGAATGAGTTCCATTGCCGCAGTCCCTTGGCCGGCGATGATATGCGGATGATCAAAAGGCGGGATGAGGACGTAGTCATGCTCAACAATCAGCTCCTGGCAGAGTGCTTCACGCTTGGTTGTTTTCGGGTCATAGGTGATTACCCGTGTCGCGTACCGTTTTGTGCCCGAGAGTTTCGCCTGCGGAGCATCCTGGGGCATGACGATTGTGGTTTCAATGTCGAGCAGACTCCCGGCCAGAGCAACCGCCTGGGCATGATTTCCGGAGGAGTGGGTGATCACACCTTTACGTCGATCAGCCTCACTTAGCTGACTGATTGCGTTCCAGGCGCCGCGAAATTTAAAAGCGTTGATACGTTGCAGGTTTTCACACTTAAAAATGACCGCGGCACCCACCTTGCTATCGATGGGCGTGTCGCGTAGCGCGGGCGTCTTGTGTGCTACTCCTTTTAGCCGGTCCGCAGCTGCAAGAACGTCTTCGTAGGTTGGTAATGGCAGAGACAAGGTGAAATCCGGTTGGTGTTTAAAAGCCCATCAACCCCGCCTGAGCCGGGTCGAGTAAACGCAATCTTTGCCGTTACAATCAACTAAACATTACCGGGTTGTCAACATGAGTGACCTTTTTTCTAACCCCCTTGAAATAGAAACGGGCGCGGCGCCAGTGTTTTCGGTTATCTGGCTTCATGGCCTCGGCGCCGACTGTAACGACTTCAAGGATCTGCCCAATATGCTGGATTTCCCCTCGGGGCTGCCGGTTCGTTTCATCCTTCCCAATGCGCCCGAACGACCCATTACGCTTAACGGGGGCATGATCATGCGGGGCTGGTACGATCTGACCGGCATGGAAATCGTCAAGCAGGAGGACGTGGCGGGTCTTTCCGAGGCGGCGGGCATTGTTGAGTCCCTGGTCCGTCGGGAAGAGGGACGAGGCATTTCTCGATCCCGAATAGTGGTGGGAGGTTTTTCCCAGGGAGGTGCGGTGGCCCTGCACTATGGCTTTGGTTGCGAGGAACCGTTGGGCGGGATTGTTGGGCTTTCAACCTATCTGCCGCTTTCGGGAACGTTTCCGGAGTCAGCAGAAAAGGGCGCTATTCCGACGCCGGTCTTTCTTGCCCACGGACTTTTTGATCCCGTTCTCGTGCTGGCGTTAGGGGAGAGCAGCAGGCAGGTGCTTGAGGACAACGGCTGCGATGTGTCGTGGCACACCTATCCAATGCCGCATACCGTCACGCCCGAAGAGGTCAGAGATTTATCAGCCTGGCTGAACGCGCGGGTTTGGCCGGGCGACAACTGAATTCAGATTGCGTTTTTTTCATCGATCGATCTTTGTCGGGATTCCAGCTCGTCAATGGCGGCGTGTATGCGGGGAAGGTGCGGATTGATGAGAAGCGCATCCCGGAACGCAGCTGCAGCCGGGCCAAACTGCTTCTGCTGCAGAAAGATGAGTCCAAGACCGGACAATGCGCCAAAATGGCGCGGCTCGCGTTGAAGGGTTTCTCTGATGTCGTCGATAGATTCCCGATAGGCCCCCATCAGATAGAGAACGGTCGCGCGGGCATTCCAGCCTTCGGCGAAGGCAGGCGCCTGCTCGATAACCTTGCTGAAGTGCCGGTAAGCGCTTCGGTATTGCCTCGTCCTGATTGCTTCAATGCCGTCGGCAAGCGACTGGGCCGCCACGGGGTTGTCCGTTTCCCGCCACAGGGCCCAGATTTCCGACGCGATGTCGTCGGCTGACGCCTGGTCAGCCGCCAACTTAAGTTCAGTAAAAAGTCTATCCAACCGCGGATCATTCTGGTCTGCCTCGGATGGGGTTATGAACAGCGCCCACATTGCCAGCGCAGCAAAGAGAATTGCTGTACGAGACATAATGCCTAGCCCAGTCATATTACTGATCCAAGAAAATCCAGAGCGCGAGCGTGTAAGGTCTCGTTGGCGCTTGCCAACGCTTGCCCGGCCGAATCAAAGGTCAGCGGGCGGCCTTGCCAGTCGCTGATGCAGCCACCCGCCCCCTCAATAACCGGGACCAGTGCCAGATAGTCAAACCGACCGAGCCCTGCCTCGAGCACAAGATCGGTAAATCCGCAGGCCAGCAGTCCATAGGCATAGCAGTCAGCACCAAACTGGCGGAATCGCACGACTTCGCTCATGCGGGAGAATACGCACCACTCGTCCGGACTGAACATATCGGGGGTGGTTGCGTTGAGCGTTGCGTTTTGCAGGGAAGGCGTCTTGGCAGTGCGACAGGGTTGCCCGTTATATAGGGTGGGCTGATCTTTGATTCCCAGCCAGCGTTCGTCCAGAGAGGGCATATCAATGATGCCTAATACCGGTTTGCGATCTTGAAGGAGCGCAATCAGGCATCCAAAAGTCCGCTTCCCCGTGGCGAAACTCTTGGTGCCATCGATCGGATCGATTACCCATAACCACTCGGAATGAGTATTGTCTTCTCCTCCTTCTTCTTCTCCGTACACGCCGTGGTCAGGATACTGTTCAGCAATCAATAACCGCGCTCTTTGTTCGATTTCAAGATCTGCGATGGTCACGGGGGTGCCATCCGATTTACTCGAGACATCATGGGGCTGACGAAAATATTTCTGTCCGATGTCTCGTGCTTCGGCGGCGATTGTCGCTGCGAAATCAGCGAATTCGGATAAGTCTGGAGTGGGCATGGTCGGGAGGATTATTGTTGCGCATCCAGGCGAGACAGATCCACCTCTTGCAGGATTTTTTTGCGCCCACCAAATCCGATCATTCGAGGGGCATTGTCAACGATTTCAAAATGCGCAGAGACTTTTTTGAATTTTGCGTAAAGAACGCCATTTGCTGTTTCGCGGGAAAGGGATAATTTGAAGATCACCTCGAGGCCGTCACTGTCTATATAAAGGAAGTCGATGTGGATTTCTTTTTTTTGGATCCCGGAATATGTGCAGGAGTGGCTCGACATCGCATATGGTGAGGCGCATTATATAAGGAGCCAGATGCCGGTTTGTGGCGAAAAACGGTTGCCTGGATTTCCCGCATCATGCCGGTAGAAAGCCAGCTTTAAATCGATACACGTTCAGAGGAGTCAGTTAAAGATATGGACCTGGGTCTTAAAGGAAAAAGCATCATGGTGGCTGCGGCAAGTCGCGGCCTGGGATACGGCATTGCAGACCAGGTAGCGAAAGAGGGGGCACGGGTCTCCATTGCGGCGCCAACTGAACCGCGGGTTCACGAGAGTGCGCAACGGCTTCGCGAAGAGACCGGCGCTGATGTCATCTCCTGCGTTTTTGATGCACGGGATGAAAAGTCGATCGCCAGGTGGCGGGACGCTACGATTGCTGAATTTGGAGGTGTCGATGGTCTTGTTGTCAACGCGGGAGGTCCTCCGGCTGGCCTGTTTGATGATTTTGACGACGAAGCCTGGCAGTCAGCTTATGAACTGACATTGCTAAGCGCGGTTCGGATGATTCGGTCAGTGCTGCCTTCCATGCGCGAGAGGGGCGGGGGGTCAATCGTGACGGTCACATCATCATCAGTCAAAGAGCCGATCGACATGCTGCTCCTGTCGAACGTGATGCGTTCAGGTGTGACGAGTCTCGCCAAAAGCCTTTCGCAACAGTTGGCGGCCGAAGGAATCCGGGTCAACAATCTGGTGCCGGGGGCGATCAACACTGATCGTCTGCGCGGATTGATGCAGACCCAAGCCGACCGAACTGGTGTGCCTTATGAGGAGATTTCAAAAGCTCGGGCAGCGACGGTGCCGTTGGCCCGGTTTGGCGAGGCCAGTGAGTTTGGCCAGGCGGGCGCCTTTTTGCTGTCGGATGCGGCAGCCTACATCACCGGCGAGACACTAGTGGTAGATGGCGGTGCGATGAAAACAGTCTGGTAAGGGAAAGTTACTTTTCGGCCGACAGGTAACAGATAAACGCCGCGTCTGCCTCACCTAGCTCGGTGGCGGTGAAGACGCCATCTCCCTCCTGGGTTTTCTCATCGGTGCCCTCCCAATGGACAAGCACGCGCGAAAAACCAGCCTCTTCCAGCAGTTCTCGAACTTCCGGCAGAGTCCACAGCCGCCAGTCGTAGGTGAAGGCCTGTTTCATTTGTGAGCCATCCGGGAACTTGAAATGAATCTGGCAGTTCATTTCGCCCGTGATCGGGTTGTATCGATTCTGGTCCCAGACATAGATGAAGTCATCGTGATCAGTTTCTTCCTCCATCTCCCGCATGGCTTCATATCCGCCGTAGAAGTCGAGGAACAATACGCCGTCATCGACAAGGCATTCGCGGATGCGGGAGAAATACCCTCTTAAGGCTTCCCGCGTGCGGAAGATCCAATAACTGAAGTTCATTGCGAGGACGACATCCATTGCAGGAGTGTCAACATTCAGGACATCAGCGTGCAGAAGTTGGATTCGATCCATTGCCTCTTCGGTCAGTGATCCCAGGTTATGTTTTCTGCCCCAGCCAAGTACCTCTTCGTCCAGATCGACTCCCCACGCCAAGTTGTCTGCCCGCCGCCGAACCCACTCGCAGCTTGTATTGGCGGTTCCGCAAAAATCTTCTCGCAGGGTGCGGGCCTGTCGACCTCTCAGATTTAGAAAGGTTTCATCAACCATGTCGATCTCGGATTCGACGCACTGCACTGCGCGCTCATAGAGGATATGCCGGTCCGCTTGATCAGCCTGGCGTATACGAGCCGCCAGCGGGTCGTGATGACGGGAATTTTTACTTCGTTTGTTCTTTTTGCTCATAAATTTTCTAGTGGACGATGCAGGGGCTGTTCTGGAGCAGTCGACAGGGCTAGCGATTCAGCATTGCGGTTGAGAATTTGATACGAACTGCGGGAGACCGCAGGTCGTATGTTAGCCCAAACCCTGATGCATCGAAAGAGAGCGCGGACTTTAGAGAGGAGAGGCCTTTAGTACCGCCGCTGAGATCAACGAGTACATCCGCGTCATCATGCTACCCCCCTCCGCCTCGTTGACGACGATAGGAACACCATTCGTTTCGGCATCAGAAACGAGCAGTGTCTGCAGGTCCCATATTGCTTCGATATTATCGAGATAGTGCTTCCTCCCGCGCCTGGGAGCGGAAATCGCGCGGCCTCTGAAAAAAGCCTTGAGGGTTCTTGCACGGTCTGCAGCGATCAGCAAAGGCACCACGACGGCATCGGGCGGCAGGGTAAAGCCCTTGATGATCGAAGGCCTGACATGCACACCCTCAACGATCGTAGAGAACTGTTCGCGTTGTGAGCGAGCGAGTAGCGCATGGAGCGCTACTTCAATTTCGTCTGCCTGTCGGTTGAAGCCCGTCCTCAATGTCTCGATGGTATAGCTGTTCGATGGAGGATTGTTTACGGCCTTCCATGCCTCGAAACTTGAGTAGTGCAGTTCTGGTGCGATCTCAGGAGGACGTAAAGAGCGCATGACTTCCCGGAACATATCGGTAGAGGCGGTTCGTGAGATATTGAGTCGGCTCGCAAGCAACGAGGCCGCATGACTTTTGCCCACTCCAGGTGTCCCGCCGATAAGAATGACGAGCGTCCGGTTGGATTGCCGCAGCCGGTGCCAGGCGTCAAGATAATCGGCAAACAGTTCTCCCGCTTCGCGCTTCACCATCTCGCAGGCGAGTTCGTGCAGCGCCTGCCGATCAATGCCCTGTGAATAGTCCTGGGTCAGTCGATCATGGGTATCCCGAACGAGACGTTCAGAGAGGCTTTCTGGTATTCCGCAGATCTCTAGACGATGCCGAAATATGGTGCGGGAGAACCACATCCCGTCCCGATCCTTTTCATTGATCCGAATCCAGGCGGGACCGACCTTGGTGAGTCGATAGCGCTCGACCATCTCCGGTCCAGATTCCTCAAGCAGGGTGCTGCAAACGGCCTCGGTAATGTCGTTGGAGGTTATGTCCTCTTTGGCTGCCAACTGGTTTTTGACCGCTGACGCGATCTCGTAGGCCTCACTGAAGGTCAGGCCCACTTTCTGCAAAGAGCGGGTCAGGACGCCGCGCAGAAACGGTGCTGACTCCCCATCAGGATGGATGACGTTCAGTCGGGACACGCGGCACTGCTCTGGTTTGAAAGTAATGAATTGCGGGAGATAACCCGACGATACTAACAGAGAAGGAAAAATCCGGCTGGGACCCGTGAAAGATATCCGAGCGGGATATAATTACCGCGAAGCGTTTTCACTGAACATTATCCGTGACTAATCAGGCTCCAATCCAAGTTTCGGCATCGGCAGTGGCCGAGGTGGTCTCCCGCCTTGAGGCGCAGTTTGGTGAACGTCTTTCTAAGACGGCGGCGATACGGGAACGCTTCGGTAAGGACGAATCCTTTCATGCCAGTGTCCCCCCGGACGCTGTCGTGACCCCCAAATCCACGGAAGAAGTCAGCCAGATCGTAAAACTCTGTGCGGCGCATCGGGTACCTGTGATTCCCTACGGAACCGGCACGGCCCTTGAGGGGCATGTTGCCGCGCTGTATGGCGGTATCTCCGTCAATATGCAGGAGATGAATGACGTCATTGAGGTCCATGATGAGGATCTTGATGTGGTGGTTCAGCCGGGGGTCACCCGCAAGCAACTGAACCAGTACCTGCATGACCGCGGGCTGTTCTTTCCGATAGATCCTGGCGCCGATGCGTCCATCGGCGGTATGACGGCATGTCGGGCGTCTGGGACCAATGCAGTCCGCTATGGCACCATGCGCGAAAACGTACTCGCACTGACCGTGGTCCTCGCCGATGGTCGTGTGATCAAAACCTCAAGGCGCGCCCGCAAGTCGGCAGCCGGTTATGACCTGACTCGGCTTTTCGTCGGATCTGAGGGAACGCTGGGGGTGATCACCGAGATCACGCTTAAGCTGTACGGCATTCCTGAAGCGATCTCCTCGGCAGTTTGCAACTTTTCAGATCTGGATAGCGCCGTTGGGACGGTCATCAATACGATTCAATATGGTGTTCCCGTGGCGCGCATCGAATTGCTGGACGAGGCCCAGATCGACGCTATTAATCGTTATTCCAAGACCGACCTCGCCGTCGCGCCGACACTCTTTTTGGAATTTCACGGCTCGCTCCAGGGGGTTGCAGAGCAGGCGCAGGTGGTTCAGGAACTGGCGGCTGACGCAGGTGGAAGCAACTTTCAGTGGACCACCAATACCGAGGAGCGTAACCGTCTCTGGCAGGCACGCCATGACGCTGCCTATGCCTGCAAGGCGCTACGTCCCGACGGGGAAATCTGGGCAACCGATGTGTGTGTGCCCATCTCCCAGCTCGCTGAATGTATCCGCGAGACGCAACGTGATATCAAGGAGTCCAATCTTGTCGCCCCGATTGTCGGACATGTCGGAGATGGGAATTTCCATCTGGTGCTGTTGGTCGATAAAAATGACCCTGAAGAAAATGAAAGGGCACAGCAACTGCATGAACGGATGGTAATGCGCGCCCTTGCCATGGGCGGCACCTGTACTGGAGAGCATGGTATCGGTTACGGCAAGCTCGATTTCCTGATCGCTGAGCATGGCGAGGCAGTGAGCGTTATGCGCGCAATCAAACAGGCACTTGATCCCGATAACATCATGAACCCGGGAAAAATTCTCAGGGTCTGAGCGCAAGTCGGATCCGAGGCTTCTCATTTCTGCGCGTCGATACGCGATCGCGCTTAAGGAAATTCGTTAGTCACTCAATGGAAAACTGGTCTATTACCAAGCCTTCCGTGCATGCACGGGGCGGCGTTGTAGTGTCTCAGCATTATCTGGCTGCGCAGGCGGGGGCCAGGGTGCTGGAGCAGGGAGGTAACGCAATCGATGCTGCGATTGCGACAGGATTTGCTCTGGGAGCCGTAGAGCCCTGGATGAGCGGTATTGGCGGTTGCGGTTTCATGACGATTTACCTGGCCGATACCGGCAAGAGCTATGCCGTTGAGTTTGGTGTCCGGGCATCGAACACTCTGAATCCGAAAGACTATCCGCTCAGCAGCGGATTTGATTCTGATCTGTTTGCCTGGCCGGGGGTGTTGGATAACCGCAATGTACTCGGACCCTACTCAGTCGCCGTGCCGGGATATGTCGCCGGCGTTGCTCTCGCGGCTGAGCGCTTTGCAACGCTTTCGTGGCCGGATCTTCTTGCGCCAGCGGTGAGGCTGGCCGAGCAGGGCCTGACAGTGGACTGGTACTCCAGTCTCAAGATTGCGTCGAGTGCGCAGGATATCTCTGCGTTTGAGTCGACTCGGTCAGTTTACCTCCCTGACGGTCAGGTGCCGATGGGTCATTGGGCGGGAGCACCTCCAGTAATTGAACTCACAGGGCTTGCCCAGACCCTGAAGCAGATCGCTGATGAAGGTCCCCAGACGTTTTATTCGGGAGATCTGGCAAACCGCCTTTTGAATGATGCCGCCAGTGCGGGTATCGGATTAACCGCTGAGGATCTCGCTACCTATCAGGCGCAGTGTTATGAACTGGCTGGGACGGCTTACCGTGATGCCACGGTATACACCCCAACAGGGCTTTGCGGCGGGCCGAGCATGTGTGTTGCCCTTGATGCGCTGGCCCGGGAGATTTCGCGATCCACCAGTCAGCCTGATGGCGACTTTTACTGCGCAGTAGCCAACGGGCTGAATCGCGCCTATGAATATCGACTCAGCCAAATGGGAGACAGCCCCGACGGTAAAACCCCCGGCTGCACAACTCACCTCAATGTGACAGACCGTCAAGGCAATGTCGTAGCGCTTACCCAGACACTGCTGTCTGTTTTCGGCTCACGGTTATTGCTCCCGGATACCGGCATCCTGATGAATAACGGCATCATGTGGTTTGATCCCTCGCCGGGTCGTCCTAATTCACTTGCGCCGGCCAAGCGGCCGCTGAGCAATATGTGTCCTGCCATCGTAAGATTGCCCTCCGGTGAGATTTCTGCGGTTGGCGCTTCCGGGGGCCGGCGGATCGTATCGTCGTGCATGCAGTTAATTTCGTTCATGACTGATTTTGGGATGACTCCTGAGCAAGCCATGCACCAGCCCCGAATCGACGTGGGGGGCTCCGATCATGTTTTGGCTGATGCAGCCCTTGATGGGTCTATTCAGTCGGCCCTGCAAAATGCTTTTGAGGATGTCTCTACGGCCCAGCATGGCGTTTATCCGAGCCTCTTTGGCTGTCCTTCGATTGCCAGCGTGTCGCCGGACAGCGGCTGTTCCATTGGTGCGGCGTTCGTAACGTCACCGCTTGCGGCGGCGATCGCCGAAGGTTCCTTGACTTAATTGATTCAAACCGGCCCAGGCCGCACCAAGTATCATGCCGCAAGCTGAGCCGCAGACCCGCGCAGTCCGCGTAATTCAGGGTGAGGGACTCCTCGACATCGAAGATGGCGATTTTGAGTACTGGCCGGGGTTTCTGGATGCCAAAGAGACATCCTCGTGTTTTGCAGCGCTACAGAGCAAGATCGATTGGCACACCCCGAGAGTGTTTTTGTATGGCCGCTGGATAGATTCACCAAGACAGTCCGCCTGGTACGGCGATCGCGGGGCGGTCTACCGCTACTCCGGCACAATAAACGAACCAATCCCATGGCTCCCCGAATTAAAAAACCTGGGCGAGCGCTTGAATGATTTCTGTAAAAGTGAATTTAACAGTGTGCTCGCAAATCACTACCGCTCAGGCAGTGAGAGCATGGGCTGGCACAGCGATGATGAAAAGGAGCTCGGCCCCGAGCCGGTGATTGCGTCCATCAGTCTTGGCGGCGCAAGAAGATTCCTTCTGCGGCATCGGCGCCGTAAGGAACTCCAGACCCATGAGATCACGCTTGAAAGCGGATCTTTATTGCTGATGCGGGGAGAAAGCCAACGCGCCTGGCGTCACAGCCTCCCCAAGACCCGCAGAATCGTTGCACCCAGAATCAATCTCACCTATCGTCACATCATGCCGGCAAAGGACAGTATCAAAGCGGGTTAGGTTGAGTTCCAGCCTGCAGGTTGCCTTTCAGGAGATACGATCCCAGCGATATGAAGCCAGACGAGACATCGGGAGACTATCAACCGCTTGCGGAGCGCCTGCGCCCGCAAATCCTTGACGAATTCGTGGGCCAAAGTCAGTTGGTAGGGGAGGGGGCGGCCCTTCGTCAGGCACTGCTTGCCGGGCAAATTCATTCGATGGTGTTGTGGGGTCCTCCGGGAACGGGCAAAACGACCCTCGCCAAAATGGTGGCCCAGTATTGTGACGCCCATTTTGAAGTGCTTTCGGCGGTGACGGCCGGAATCAAGGACGTCAGAGAGGTCGTCGCCCGCGCCAAGACACTCCCGGGCAGGCTCGTGCTGTTCGTGGATGAGGTGCATCGGTTCAACAAGGCTCAGCAGGATGGGTTTCTCCCGCACGTTGAGGACGGTACCCTTGTTTTAATCGGCGCCACAACCGAGAACCCGTCTTTTGAGCTCAATAACGCGCTGTTGTCCCGCCTTCGCGTCCACGTGTTGAAACCGCTTGAGCGGGCCGACCTGACACGCTTGCTTGAGCGCGCATTGGGCGACACCGAACGAGGCCTCGGTGCTATGCGTCTGTCAGTTTCAGAATCGGCGCGCAGCCAGTTAATTGATGCGGCAGACGGCGACGCGCGTCGACTGTTGAATCTGATGGAAATCGCTGCACAGTTTGCCGCCGCAACCGATGAAGGCGCTGTTCTGCCCGATGATGTGCTGCCAGAGATCATTGGCACACCGTTACGACGTTTCGACAAGGGTGGGGATCTTTTTTATGACCAGATTTCGGCGCTGCATAAATCGATGCGTGGAACAGATCCCGATGCAGTGCTGTATTGGTTCTGCCGGATGATCGATGGTGGTTGTGATCCTCGGTACATCGCCCGGCGTGCCATCAGGATGGCCAGCGAGGACGTAGGCAATGCGGATCCCCGGGCGCTCACGCTTGCCCTTGATGCTGCAGACAGTTACGAGCGCTTAGGCTCCCCAGAGGGAGAATTGGCGTTGGCGCAGGCGCTGGTCTATCTGGCATGCGCGCCAAAAAGCAACGCTGTATACAAAGGCTTCAACGAAGCCATGGCAGCGGCGAAACAGACGGGCACACAGGAGGTACCGCTCCATCTTCGGAATGCGCCAACCCGTCTGGCGAAAGAGCTTGGCCACGGCAAGGGATACCGGTATGCCCACAACGAGCCCGGCGCTTATGCCCATGGAGAGACCTATCTGCCCGACGGCTTGACTGGTCAGCGGTATTACGAACCCGTCAATCAGGGCCTTGAGATCAAGATCCGCGAAAAGCTGGAGCGTCTCCGAAAGCGCGGTGGTTCGAGCAATGACAACTGATCGGACCCGTCTGGTCGGAATATTGCGCGAAGAGAAATTCCAGACCGTTGCGCAGCTTTCGGCTGCACTCAAGATTGATGAAGCAACTGTCGCAGGGCATCTGCAACAACTCGAGCAGGATGGATTACCCCTTGAGCGCCCGGGTGACCGTGGCTTTCGGCTGCGTGAGGAAATAACTCCGATCGATGCCGGGAATCTTGTCGAAGAACTGGAGAAAGCAGCATTTCCTTACGCCGGCCAAGTCGAGCTACTGGATACCGTTGATTCCACCAGCGACTGGCTCAGCAGACAGCAAAGCGGCGGTGCCGATATTCACGGCAAAACGTGCATCACTGAATTTCAGAGTGCAGGCCGTGGTCGACGTGGCCGAAATTGGCAAGGTTCCCCGTATTGTCACCTGATGTTTTCAATGGGTTGGCGTTTTCAAAAAGAAGCCGTCGAGATGACGGGGCTTAGTCTATCTGTGGGGGTTGAGGTGGCCGACAGTCTCAGAAACCTCAGCGGGGCGCCTGTAGGTCTAAAGTGGCCTAACGATCTTTGGTGCAGTGACCGCAAACTGGGCGGAATTCTGATTGATCTGAACACTGCCTCTAAACCGGATACGCAGGCTATTGTCGGCATTGGTATCAATCTGCAAGAACCCGGTCTTGAGCACTTTGATCCCGGCCAGCCTGTAACCGACCTCGCTAGCAACGTACAGGGTGAGCTGCCATCCCGCATATCAATCATCGCTGTTGTCATGACGGCTGTTGCCAGAAGTTTGGATCGATTCGGGCAGCATCTGTTTGGTTGTGACCGTGAGCGGTTTAACGCACTTGATGTTTTTGCGGGACGTAAGGTTCAGATCAGTTCAGGCGGGACATCCTTGGAGGGGATTGGACAGGGCGTCGATGAATTTGGGAGGTATCGACTGCGCTTCTCGAACGGCAGCGTTGAAACGATAATATCCGGGGATCTCAGTTTATCCCTGGTTGACCAATAGTCCTCAGCGTATTTACAGCATGCCAAGTTCGAAGCCTGATCTTCTGGTAGATCACGGAAACAGCCGGATCAAGTGGGCGCTCTCGGGGAGCGGCACATGGACGTCCGGCAATCCGATTGGGGTGCGAGGGGAAGAGACCGATTATTCTCCCTTGCGGGGCGTTGAGGCGCCGCGGAGGATTTTCGCGAGCAATAGCGCTGGACCGCAAGCGCTTGCCTGCCTTGAAGACTTCTGCAAGAGTCAGTGGGATCTCGAGCCTAAGATGTTGTGCGCCAAAGCAGCCCAGTGTGATGTGACCAATAGTTATGCCGACCCTGAGAGCCTGGGTTCCGACCGTTGGCTAGCCATGATTGGGGCACGCCAATTTTGCGAGGGCCCGCTTGCAGTCATTGATTTTGGCACTGCGATAACCTGCGATGCGCTCTCAGCCGAGGGGGTCTTCCTCGGTGGTGTTATCAGTGCCGGGCCTGAGGCCGCGGCACAAGCCCTACTGCGTAAAGCGGCGCATCTTGATCTCGATGAGATACGTTACACCGGCGTATTCAACACCGATACTTCCAGTGCTGTGGGTTCAGGGAGTCTGGTGTTTGCGGTTGGCGGCATTGAAAGAGTATTGACTGAGTTTCAAGCGAAACTTGGCGAGGAATTCCAGGTGCTGACCACAGGAGGCTGGGCTGAGACGCTGACGCCGCTGATGACAGTCAATGCGGTGGTACATCCCGATCTGGTGCTCAAGGGAATTCAGGTTATTGCAGGTCAAGAAGCATGAGAACACTGTTTGCTTTGCTGATCCTTGCAAATCTCGCTATTTATCTTTGGGCGACGCAGTTATCTCCAAAGGCGGAGCAAGGCCTTCCCGAAGCGCAGGCGGGGCATAACCTGGAGGTTATGGAGTTGGTGTCTGAGGAATCGATCGTGATCGATGCCCGTGCCGACTGCCTTCGGATTGGGCCTTTTTCTACTCAGCAGACGCTGAGTAAGGGACAACGCATCTTGGTCAACAAAGGCTACGGACTCGCGCAGCAACGTACTGCTGCCCGCGAAGTTCACGTTTACCAGGTTCTGGCTGGCCCATTTCGATCGGATATTGCCCGGGATAATGCCCGCATTCGGCTTCAGGACGTGGGTCAAAAACCCTCGGACTTGGCTTTTGGAGAAGACAAGATGCTCTTGTTGGCAGACTTCGCGATAAAGTCGAAGGCGAAAGAATTTGCCGCTGGCCTGAACGACATGGAGCTTCCGCTAGTCATCAAACTTCAGGCGCGGACGCTTGGACCGCTTTATTGGCTTGATGTGCCGGATGTGGTCACTCCGGAGCGAAAACAGGAATTCGCAGAACAACAATGGGGCGATGCCATGACCGAGGTGACCCCAATCCCTTGCCCCAAAAGCCCCTAGGACTTTGGCATCCACTGCAGTTTAAGTCTGGGACAGGTAAAATCTGCTTCGCTGTTTTCTCGTATGCCCGCATAGCTCAGTTGGCAGAGCAGCTGATTTGTAATCAGCAGGTCGATGGTTCGAATCCGTCTGCGGGCTCCATATTTCAAGCACTTGATATGTTTTGGAAAAGGTTATCTCCTATTCGACCGCTATTTACCTAACTAGGAGTGTCTCAGAAAATACATGTCAAACTTATTAGGGCGTTCTTCTGGGTCTATACTTCCCCTGGTGGCAGTTCTGCTCATTAGCGGTCTTAAGGTTTGGAAGTGGAGATATGTCTTCAGGTTATCAGAGCACCCGTAACTACTTGTTTCGGCCACTCCCTACTTTTTACGCTTGAGAGCTCAATCAATGCGTCGCCATAAAAACATAGAAATCCCCAGACTATTTCGTCACATTTTTTTGCTTGGAGCTTTATGTTTTGCAGTATTGCAAAATGATCAGAGCCTGGTGTTGGCTTCCGATCAGCATCTTTCCACTCCTCAAGAAATCAAACTTCTTTCACTACCGCCAACAAAGCGTGAAAAACCTGTT
>DLPX01000063.1 GCA_002477475.1 Proteobacteria bacterium UBA7447 | reverse complement strand
TCGATAACTTTTCCAATCTCGACTATTCAATTGTCTTTCGATGACAGCGTTGTGATCATTTTTATCACCCGCATAAACAACGGCAATCTTTAGGACATCACGAGCCCTTTGAAGTAACTCTTTGGTATTCACAGTCAAATATTTTGGTAGTTTCCTAGCAAAAGCGGCGCATTTAAGCCTGTCGTAAAGTCATTGCGTAAGAATAAGATATAAATTAGGGCGGCGACTATACCAAGCAATCGTCCTTACTACGATGACACCGTAATAGACTCGGAAATTCAGAATCCAAAATGTTAGTGGTCAGGTCAAGGACGTTAGAGCCTCGTTTAGTGACGCCTGTCAACGGGCTGGAATCAAGGACTTTCGCATCCTCGATCTGCGTTGTACCTCTGCGAGCTGGCTAGTCAAGAACGGGGCACCCATGCTTGAGGTCAGCAAGGTGCGCCGACACAGCAGTACGACGAGGACAGAGCGGTGTGTACATCTGGCACCGGATCATTTGCAACGGGCAGTGCCGAATCTGGGATTTGCAGCACAATCACAGCACAGTGCAAAGAGCGCAAAACCAGTGGTTTTGAAAATGGCTTAAAAACAGGAGGTTTTCGCGCGCCCGAAGGGATTCGAACCCCTGACCTCTGCCTCCGGAGGGCAGCACTCTATCCAGCTGAGCTACGGACGCATAGGTGATGCGCGTGACGCCGTTATTGTAAATAGACATCTCGAAGGAAAATCCCACTCCGAGATCTGAATGGTTTGCCTGTCTCTATCTTCACAGATTCAAACGTCCTTTTGGGCTGCTTCATCCCAACCGCCTTAGTACCGATCTGTCTCGCCATCGAGGCAGGTCGTTTTAAACCACTCTTCAAGTGTCGGAACCTCTTCGCAGGCTCCGCACTACGGCACCCATCCCCGGCAGCACACACGCGGCAGTTAGCAGGCGTAAGGCTGGGGCTAAAGGCAACCTGCCATAAGGATTGCCGCACCGAGCAATAGCGCGCCAACCGCGTTTGTGATTATGGGTATTATTTTATTTACCGCCTGGCGTTTAAATCCTTGCCGACCATAAGAGATTAAGCCGGTTTGACCCCCCGTCCCACGTGATGCACTGAAGTGATTCGAATATCGTCCACTTCCACCGATGCATCAAGATTCTCAAGTCGCGCTTTCGCTTCCTCCTTGCTGTCCGCATCCAGCACAATATCGACGCTCTCATCGAATACTTCCCCTGTGGATGTTCTGAACGTTACTTTCAATGAAGCTTTATAGGTTTTAATTCCGATCACCAAAGGTTGTGCCCTCTACCTGAAAAACAAGCGAGATTTATTCCCCGCAAAACAGCTTCACGCTGGCAAGGTGTTCTGTCAGATCTTCGAGCCGCGAATGCGCATTAAGACCACTAGTATGCGGCATGACGTAAACCCGCGAGGGCCCAATGGGTCGTTCTTGCCAACCTGGGCTGGCTTTTTTATCCGCCACCAGGCGCCAGGCGCTCAGCCCGACAAAACAAGTCACCTTGGGCTTTAGCCATTGGGCAAGTCGGCAGATCCGCCCAAAACCTGTCTGATACTCCAGCGTGGTCACCTCATCCGCCCGGCGGGTCGTTCGCCTTACCAAGTCAGTAAAGCCTACGTGATGCGAAACCAGCGCGTGATCGACATCGCGATCCAGACTCACGAGCCCTGCCGCCAGCGCGGCAGGCCAGAACCGGTTTCCCGGACGGCCATAGGGAATGCCCGAGTCGGCTGAATACGGGCTCGGGTTCAGGCCCACGATGAGCACCCGCATCCCGGGCCCCACCGAGTCCGGCAGGCTCTGGATGCGCCTGATCCGCACCAATGCAGCCCCTTGGTTCAGGCTGCAGGATCCTGCTAGTTCAAATCCCGCACCGACGATCAGATCTTGCGCCCGCTCCTGCGTCCATGCCTGTGACGGATTGGGAGCAAGCCGCACCTTAACCTGCTCTCCAACTGCCGTCACATGATGAAGCAGCGCCAATGATGCTGGCAGACGGAGCACCGATTTCACCTCACCAAGCGTCTTCGTTCGCATTTCAATTCACCTCAGCGTTGTCACGAAGAGACCCTTCACGCGCACTTTAACGACCGCTTATAGACTCCTAGTGCAGTATAATATTTCATTTAAAAGTTGAATCTCCTCACCCTTTTCCTTAATTTCTTCACGGAGGCACCCCTGTATGTCAAGCGGTATGAGTGACCAAAAGTTTATGAAGAGTTTTTCTATCTTCCTTGTGCTGGGCGTCGTTCTGACCCTCATTCTGATTCTTCTTGGAAATCTCAATGCAGGCACGATTGGTGATCAAGTTCGTGATGAACGCAACGCGCTAGCCGAATCGGGCAACAAGAATGCGCTTCAGCCCGTAGGGCAGATCAGCGTCACTGGCGATGAAGCGGCCCAAGCTGAAATCGTAAAGGTAGCTGCGGTGACGATTGACGGATCGAATGTATATCAGAACGCTTGCATGGCTTGCCATGCCGCAGGTATCGCCGGGGCCCCCCGCGTGGGTGACGTTGCGGCTTGGGCTCCACGAGTAGCTCAAGGTGACGAAACGCTTTATACCAATGCCATCCAAGGTCTGGCGGGGCAAGCTGGATATATGCCTGCCAAGGGCGGCAACATGTCGCTCTCTGATGATGAAGTCAAAGCGGCCGTCGACCATATGGTGGCTCAATCTCAGTAGGCGTGCTTCCGAGTTCAAACAAAAAGGCCGGCTAAGCCGGCCTTTTTTATGCTCCGTGGATCGAAAGATCGAGAGATCGCAAAAGTCAGCTAAAGGCGTTAAATGCAATAATCGTTTGCGTATCCCGGATGCCGTCCAACACGTGGACGCGCTGATTGACAAAGTGACCCACATCGTCGCCGTCGCCAACATAACACTTTGCCAGCAGATCATAGGGACCGGAGATCGAGAATACTTCGGATACCCCGTCAACATCGACGAGTGACTGCGCCACTTGGTACGCCTGCCCCAACTCACACTTGACCTGCACAAAAATTGTCTGCATCGCTTGGGCTCCTGGTCAGTCTGAGTTCGAAAACTGTTGGGTATAAGAGGCCAACTCCTCAAGTTTGGCCGCGCCGGATTTGTTGGTGAGGATTTCTCTCGCCTGCTCCACACCATCGGCAAGCGACCCGACAAGGTCTGCCGCATAGATTGTCGCGCCTGCATTCAAGGCCACCATGTCACCGGCTGGTCCGGACTCGCCATTCAACACCCCCTGAATCATCGCGAAACTTTCTTCGGCGCTACCGACCACCAGAGGTTCAAGAGATTGGCGTTCGATCCCAAACTGCTCTGGTGTGATGGTGTAATCGGTGATCACGCCATCGCGAAGCTCTGAGGCGTGCGTATCTGATGCGATGCTGATTTCATCCAGCCCGTCGTCCGAACACACTACCAGCGTGTGAACACTTCCCAGGCTTAAGAACGCCTCGGCCAGAGGAGGCACCCACCCTCGATCGAAGACCCCGACCAGCTGCCAGAGGGCGCCTGCTGGATTGGTCAGAGGGCCCAAAAGATTGAACAAGGTTCGAACCCCAATCTCACGCCGCGGTCCAACAGCATGCCGGGTGGCGCCATGGTGTGTCGGCGCAAACATGAATCCAATACCCACTGCGTCAATGGTTTTGGCGACCTGCTCGGGAGAGAGACTGATATTGACGCCGGCCGCCTCCAGCACATCGGCACTGCCGGACTTTCCAGTCGCGGCGCGGTTGCCGTGTTTGGCCATAACGGCTCCGGCCGCACAAGCCACCAGGGCCGATGCCGTGGATACGTTAAAAAGACTCGCTCCATCACCTCCCGTTCCGACACAATCAGCAACCTGATCTGCCTGGACACTGACGCTGGCGGCAAATTCACGCATCACCGTCGCCGCACCGGTCAGTTCTTCCACTGTTTCTCCCTTGATGTGCAGGGCTGTCAATACAGCGCCGATCTGGGCGGGCGTGGCATCACCGCTCATAATGATACGCATTACCTGACCCATCTCTGCTCGGCCAAGATCCTCGCCGCGAGAGACCTTCCGGATTGCGTCTGGCAGATTCATACCTAAACTTTACACCACTAAAAAATTGCCTACGGCAACAGCAGCGTCGCACCTGTTGTCTTTCTAGCCTCGAGGTCCTTATGCGCCTGCTGCGCCTCGCTCAGCGGATATTCCTGATTGATATCCGCCTTCACGGCGCCGCTTTGCAAAACGTCAAAAAGCTCTATCGCACTGTGAAGCAAATCCTCTCGGCTCGCGATGTAATTAAAGAGCGTGGGTCGTGTGAGAAAAAGCGAACCCTTGCCTGACAGAACTGCCGGATCAAAAGGCTCCACTTTGCCGGAACTTTGCCCAAACAGCACCAGCGTTCCGCGCATCCTGAGACAGTCAAGACTCTGATGAAAGGTATCCCGACCGACCGAGTCATAGACCGCATCCACTCCCCTGCCGCCGGTAAGTTCTTGCACGCGCTCAACAAAGTCCTCTTCGTTGTAGAGGATCGTGTGGGTGCACCCATGCGCGTGAGCCAATTCCGCTTTTTCTTCTGAGCCAACCGTTCCTATCATAGTCACACCCAGGTGCTTGGCCCACTGACAGGCGATCAATCCCACTCCACCGGCTGCCGCATGGAACAGAATCGTGTCCCCGGCTTTAAGGACAACAGTGCTTCGCAGAAGGTACTGTACAGTCATGCCCTTCAACATCATGGCGGCCGCCACCCGGTCTTCAATGCCGCCCGGCAGGCGCACTACCCGATCTGCAGAAATCAACCGAGACTCAGTATACGCACCCAGCGGTTGGGCGGCATAGCCGACGTGATCACCGGGAGCGAGATCGGTGACCTCCTCCCCCACGGCTTCGACGACTCCCGCTCCCTCAAACCCCGGCGTAAACGGCAACTGGGGTGCGGGATAGACGCCGGTCCTGAAATACACATCGATATAGTTAAGCCCGACTGCGGTCTGTCTCAACAGGATTTCTGACGGACCAGGGCTCGCGACCTCCTGGGTCTCCCATTGCATGACTTCAGGGCCGCCGGTCTCACTGATTCTGATAACGTGATTCATAATTTTCCTGATGGTATCAGCGCTCGCATGCAAGGCGCTGATCAAGCGCCGGGGCCTGGTACCGCCGAACGGCTGATCTAACTGATCTTCAATCCCCGAAGTTACTGGTCACCTCGACAAAGGTGTCGGCGAAGAAGCCGTTGAAGTGAGTGCGGCACGCTGCGCCATAGGCGCCGATTCGGTCGAACTCAATCCAGTCACCCTCCTTAAGGTCAACCGGAAGACTGACGGTGCGCGGAAAAATATCCAACGAGTCACAGGTCGGCCCATACAAGGTGTAGTCCTGACACTCGATGGCAAACTCCCGCGTCGCAACTGGCCGCATCGGCAGATGCAGGTTGTATTTCTCCTCGATAAAGCTGCCGTACATGCCATCATTGAGATAGAGCGCCTCGTCCTTGCGCAGATGCACCTGCGTGATCAACGACTCTCCGTCGACACACAGTGCCCTGCCGGGTTCACACAGAACGCGACAGTCGTCGGGCAGTGCCAAACCGGAGAGTCCTTTTTTGATGCTGGAAAAATAACTTCCCATCTGTTGACCCATGGAATTGAGGTATTCGCCCGGGAATCCGCCCCCGACATCCACACACACGGGCTCTGCGCCCACCCCGCGAATCACTTCATCTGCCAACTGCAGGCCCTGCTCAAATCCTTCGCCATCCAGGCATTGCGATCCAACATGAAAGGCCACGCCATAGCGATAACCTTTTTTCAGCGCCGCCCGGCCGAGCGCAATGGCGTCGGACACCGGCGCACCGAATTTGCTGGAAAGCTCATAGACCGCGCCTTCGTAATGAATGGCAACCCGCACGACGATTACGGTCTCGGGGCCGGGAGGGATGATCTCGGCAATCTTGTTGAGTTCGGTCTCGTGATCAACAACATAGTGGCGTACGCCGTATACCTCATGCGCGGAACGAATCGCCGCCCGGCTTTTCACGGGATGCATGAAGTAACTTGTCGCCTCCGGCAACTGTTCCGCGACCAAAGCGACCTCGGCAAGCGAGGCTGTATCAAAATGCCGGATTCCTGCCTTAAAAAGGGTCTCGAGCATATGCGCTTCGGGGTTACACTTCACCGCATAAAGAACATCCCCCGGAAACCCTTCCAAAAACTCCTCCGCCACTGCACTGATATGGTGGCGCCGAACGCAGAACACCGGATAGCTTGGCTGCAGATCAGCCACCACCTGCTCCGGGGTTTCATAAACGGGAAGACGGGTAAAAGAGCGCACAGCAGCATCCATAACGGAGTTGGTATTCGGTTGCATTCGGTGAGCATGATTCTGACACAATGACCGCCATAAATCCCCAAGGCGAAACACAGGATTCATCGAATAAGCTGCTGAATCTAAGGGCGCTGCAGGGTGTATGTGTTCTTGGGCATCTCGCGAATGACTGGGCGGCGGGAGCCATGTGGCTGCTGGCGCCGGCAATCGGCCTGGCGCTCGAGCTGAGACCCTCTGAAATTGGGCTTTTGCTCACCATTCATTCAATTGGGGCATCGCTCGCCTACTTTCCTGCCGGCATTCTGGCCGACCGCGTCCGCTCTCAGGGAGTCTTGCTCCTCGGGACTTTCTGGTGGGTCACTCTCGGCTACCTGCTGGCGTCGGGTGCGCCGGGTTTCTGGTCGCTCGCTATCCTGATCGCGATTGGCGGTATGGGCGATGCCGCGTGGCACCCGATCGCCACCGGCATGCTCGTTCGCCAGATGCCCGATAAACGGGGTCAGGCGCTCGGCATCCACGCCATCGGGGGAACACTGGCTGAAGTCTTTTCACCCCTGATGGTGGGGTTTCTGCTTGCGGTGCTCGACTGGCAACAGGTTCTTCAGTTATCGGTACTGCCAGCGGCATTGATGGGTACCGCCTTTTTCTTTTTGTTTCGGCGAATTCCTTCGAGACACGTCAGCACCGCACTCACAAAAGGGGATCTGGTGGCGTTTCTGCACCAGTGGCGAAGTCGCACAGGCCTGCTTCTGGTGGGCGGGATTGCGACCTACAACATGGCACTGGTTGCCCTGATGACGATGATGCCGTTTTATTCCCAGCGCGCTTTCGGTTTGAGCCCAGCCGAGACGGGTATTGCGTTTGCCCTGGCCATGCTGGTGGGGTCGATTGGCCAGCCCCTGGTGGGCCGGATATCCGATCGGCGTGGTCGATTCGGGATTTTCGCGGTTTCATCAGTGCTGGCTGCAGCGCTTTCTGCTTCTGTCCTTTTTCTTGACACACCACTCAGTTCGGTCGGCCTGCTCACAGGCGCTATGGCAATACTCGTTGCCATCCGCTCGAGCGTACTTGCGATGGCCGTGGATTATTCAAGCAAGCATGAAGCCACTTCAATGGGCTTTGTTTTTGTCGTCCTGGACGGGGTGGGCGCTCTGGGCGCAGTCTTTGCAGGCCTCATCGGAGACTTCAGCCTGGTGGCCAGCTTTGGATTCGCCGCGATGCTCTCGGTCCTGGCGGTGGGTTTTATCGCGCTGACAAAACCCAATGCGTGAAGAAAGGGATTCGATAGTCCTCTCAAAGTGATTCCAGTATACTGTATATTTATACAGTATACTGGAATCTTGAAATGTCCGGCTATGCCGAGCTGCACTGCCTATCGAATTTCACCTTTCTCAGGGGGGCTTCCCACCCTGGTGAACTGGTGCAAAGAGCTTTTGAGCTGGGGTATCGCGCGCTTGCCCTGACCGACGAGTGCAGTGTTGCCGGAGTTGTCCGGGCCCATACTGCCGCCCGTGAACTTGGCCTGCATCTCATCATCGGCAGTGAGTTCACCCTGCACAATGGCGACAAATTGATTCTGCTGGTCATGAACCGGCAGGGCTACCGTGAACTGACTCGGCTGATTACCGCTGCCCGCCGGCATTCTGAAAAGGGCCGTTACCAGCTTGATGCCGACGACCTTTGTGCAGAGCACCTGCAGAACTGCCTTGCGCTGATTGCGAGTGACCCTACCCCGGCACCCAACGACGTGTTGCTCTCAAGGTATCAGGCACTGTTGCAGCACACCCAGCGCATACAGAGACTGATGCCCGGTCGCATCTGGATCACGCTGGAGCAGCCTGGATACGGTGCTGACCATATCCATTCACAATCTCTGCTGGCCGTCTCGCAACAAACCGGTGTGCCTCTGGTTGCTGCCGGAAATGTCCACATGCACATTCGGGCGCGCCAGCCCCTGCAGGACACGCTATGTGCAATCCGGTGCCAGCAGTCTGTTGCGGATATCCGGCATACGCTTGCACCCAATGCGGAGCGCCATCTCAGAACCCAATCGATTCTGGAACATATTTATCCGCGCCCTCTTCTGGATGAAAGCCTCAGGATTGCAGATCAATGCCGCTTCTCGCTGGATGAACTGCGTTATCACTATCCCTGCGAACAGGTTCCGGACGATCTCAGTCCCACACAGTATCTTCGCCAACTGGTCGATTCAGGTATTCGCAGGCGCTGGCCAGACGGACCGATTGAAAAAGTCACCCGCCAGATCTCTCATGAACTCAGTCTGATTGCCGAACTGGGTTATGAGGGCTATTTCCTGACAGTCTACGACATCGTCTGCTTTGCAAAGTCCCGCGGCATTCTCTGTCAGGGTCGAGGGTCAGCGGCCAACTCAGCGGTGTGCTTTGCGCTTGGGATTACTGAAGTCGATCCGGCACATATGGAGATCCTGTTCGAGCGCTTTGTCTCGCGCGAACGTAACGAGCCGCCGGATATTGATGTGGACTTCGAGCACGAACGGCGCGAGGAAGTCATGCAGTATGTCTATCGCCGTTACGGACGGCACCGGGCCGCACTGACCAGCGCAGTCATTACCTATCGCTCGCGCAGTGCGGTGCGCGACGTGGGGCGGGCGCTGGGATTGTCACAGGACCAGATTGAACGCCTCGCTGGAAACCGTATCTGGTGGCAGAACAATCAAGTCATTCCCGAGCGGGTACGGGAGATCGGCCTCGACCCCAAAGCCCCGCTCCTTTTTCGGGTGCTGGAACTTGTACAGCAACTGATTGGCTTTCCCCGCCACCTGTCACAGCATTCCGGAGGATTTGTGATTTCTAATGAGCCTCTTTGCGACCTGGTGCCTATCGAAAATGCTGCCATGGCGGAGCGCACCGTCATCCAGTGGGATAAAACCGATATCGACATTATTGGGCTGCTTAAAGTCGATTGTCTTGCGCTGGGTATGCTGAGCGCGATTCACCGCACGTTTGATCTCCTGCAAAAGCATCGGGGCATTTCAATGACTATGGCGACCGTGCCAGCAGAAGACGCTCAGGTTTACCGGATGATCAGCAATGCCGATACAGTGGGCGTCTTTCAGATCGAATCCCGTGCGCAGATGGCCATGCTGCCCCGCCTGCGGCCGCGCTGCTTTTATGACCTGGTCATTGAGGTGGCTATTGTCCGCCCGGGGCCGATCCAGGGAGATATGGTGCATCCTTATCTCAGGAGGCGTAACGGCGAAGAGGCGGTGTCCTACCCCAGCCAGGCGGTCCGGGAGGTGCTGGAAAGAACCCTGGGAGTCCCGATCTTTCAGGAGCAGGTCATCAAACTCGCTATGGTGGCAGCCGGATTCACGCCCGGCGAGGCGGACGGCCTGCGGCGGGACATGGCAGCCTGGAAGCGTCACGGCGGACTCGGTCATTATGAGGAACGGCTGATACAGGGCATGCGTGAACGGGGTTACGCTGAAGACTTTGCCAAACGCATCTATCAGCAGATTCTGGGATTTGGCGAATACGGCTTTCCTGAATCCCATGCAGCCAGTTTTGCGCTGATGGTGTATGTATCTGCCTGGTTCAAATGCCATGAGCCGACAATATTCACCTGCGCACTTTTGAACAGTCAGCCCATGGGCTTTTATTCACCCTCACAACTGGTGCAGGATGCACGCCGCCACGGCGTCAGTATCCGACCAGTCGACGTCACAAAAAGCGAATGGGACTGCACTATCGAATCGACCGACAAAAGCCTGGCCTTGCGTCTTGGGTTCAACCGGGTCAAGCATCTCAGCCAGGCTGGCGCCTTACGCCTGACAGATGCCCGAGCGCATCAGCCTTTTGCCGACCTTGAAGATCTCGCCCATCGCGCCAGGTTGGACAAAGGAGATCTTCAGGCACTGGCTGACGCAGATACTTTATCCACTCTGCTCCATAGCCATCGCCGTCAGGCGGCATGGGCAGCTGGAGGTATTGAGAAGCCATCCCCCGTTTTCCCCTCACCCCGAATCCAAGAGGCGGTACCCATGCTGCGTGCGCCACACGCGGGCGAATCGGTCTGTGCCGATTACGCCAGTACCGGTCTAACACTGGGTCCGCATCCCCTGGCACTTTTGCGCCAGCCGTTAAAGACCCTCGGTGTCATCACCAGTGCGGAGGTAGGCCGGTTGCCGCACGGGCATTACATACACACCGCCGGCATTGTTACAACACGGCAAAGACCTTCGAGCGCCAACAATGTGACCTTTGTGACCCTCGAGGATGAAACCGGCAATATCAACCTGGTGGTCTGGCAGCGTCTGGCAGAACAACAGCACCAGGCGCTCGTGGGCGCACAGTTACTCAGCGTACGGGGTCGGGTTCAGCGAGAAGGTCAGGTGATTCATGTGATTGCCCATCACCTGAAAGATTACACAGCTATGCTGGGTCGTCTTACGATCCGGAGCCGGGATTTTCATTGAGCACCGGCCCGGTACCAACACCCTTTCAGCCGGAACGTACCCTAATCGAGGTCAAACGGGATCCCGTTGGCCGCGCAGGCGGCCTGCACGGTATTGCGCAACAGACACGCAATCGTCATCGGACCAACACCGCCCGGCACCGGGGTAATCGCACCCGCAACTGCTTCTGCAGATACATAGTCCACATCTCCTACCAGTCGGGTCTTGCCTTCCTCTCCTTCGATCCGGTTGATTCCGACGTCGATGACCGTTGCGCCGGGCTTGACCCAGTCTCCCGGGATCATTTCCGGACGGCCAACCGCCGCCACCAGGATATCGGCCTCACGACAGACCCCGGCCAAATCCTGGGTGCGCGAGTGAGCGATTGTCACCGTACAGCTTTCCGCAAGCAGCAAAGCTGCCATCGGCTTGCCAACAATATTCGACCGCCCCACCACCACCGCATTCTTTCCGGAGAGATCTCCCAACTCGTCTTTCAAAAGCATCAGACAGCCCAGCGGAGTGCACGGCACCAGGCCCGAGGCGCCGGTCGATAGCCGACCCACGTTGATGAGATGGAAGCCGTCCACGTCTTTGTCAGGATTGATGGCGTTGATGACGGCATGGGAATCAATCTGATCCGGCAGGGGTAACTGCACCAGGATACCGTGTACATCAGGATCCGCGTTCAGCTGATCGATCAGGCCCAACAGCTCGGTTTCGCTCGTGGTGTCCGGAAGCTTATGCTCAAAGGACTTCATGCCGGCCTCGAGCGTCTGCTTGCCCTTGTTCCGCACATAGACCTGACTCGCCGGATCTTCGCCTACCAGCACGACCGCCAGGCCGGGAGTGAGTCCATGATCGCGCTGCAGGTTGCTGACTGCTGCACCCACACGCTCTCGCAAACCCTGGGCAAATGCCTTACCGTCGATTCTCTTTGCCATGATGACTCCTGTAATCAAGCTGCACTGACACGCACAGCACAGTATTTAACTTCCGCAATTTTGCCTATGGGGTCGAGCGCTGCATTGGTCAGCAGATTCGCCGCAGCCTCGTGATAGCAGAAAGGAATAAAGACCTCACCGGGGCGCATCCCCCGGTCCGCCCTGGCAAGCGCGACGACCTCTCCCCTTCTGGAGGCTACCTTGATCGTGCCGCCCTCGATTACTCCCATCCTGTCGAGATCATCGGGATGCGCGCTGACCACCGGCTCAGGTTCGATCGCGTTCAACACCTGCGAGCGACGCGTCATTGAGCCCGTATGCCAGTGCTCGAGCTGGCGGCCGGTAATGAGCACAAAGGGGTACTCTGTATCAGGCAGCTCATCGGCGCTCTCGAGGCTGGCAGGGACAAACTTGCCTCGTCCGTCCGCCGTTGGGAAGTCGTCAATAAAGACCACCCCTTGACCCGGATCATGGTCCCCATCGCACGGGTAGGTGATGCTGTGCTCTGCATCAAGCCTTTCCCAGGTCATACCGGCGATGCTGGGCATCGCGCCGCGCATCTCCTCGAAGACATCTTTCGTCTCAGGATAGTCCCAATCCAGGCCGAGGCGCCTCGCCAACTCCTGAATGATCCAAAGGTCCTGCCTCGCCTCACCGGGGCAATTCAGCGCCTGTCGACCCACCTGCACACGTCTGTCTGTGTTCGAAAACGTACCGGTTTTTTCAGGGAAAGCCGATGCCGGCAGCAGGACATCTGCGAAGGCTGCAGTTTCTGTGAGGAAAATATCCTGCAGCACCATATGGTCGAGCGCCGCAAGGCCCGCGCGCGAGTGATTGAGATCGGGGTCCGACATAGCCGGGTTCTCACCCATGATGTACATGCCACGGATCTCACCCTCGTAGGCTTTATCCATGATCTCGACGACCGTCAGACCCGGATTTGGATCGAGTTCCGTATGCCAGTACTTGGAGAAAAATTCTGATGCCTCAGCGTTGTCGACCCGGCGATAGTCCGGGAACATCATCGGAATCAGTCCAGCGTCGGATGCGCCCTGAACGTTGTTTTGCCCACGCAGCGGATGCAGCCCCGTCCCTGGGCGACCAATCTGACCCGTCATCAGGGACAACGCAATCAGGCACCGGGCGTTGTCTGTCCCATGCACGTGCTGAGAGATTCCCATTCCCCAAAAGATGATCGATGCTTTGGAGGTGGCGTACGCCCTTGCACATGCCCGAATCACATCGGCCTCGATACCACATATCGGCGCCATTTCCTCGGGGCTAAAGTCCTTTACCCTCTCTTTGAGTTCTTCGAAGTTGCTAGTCCTTGAGGCAATGAATTCTTCGTCGACCAGATTCTCGTCGATGATCGTGTGGATCATCGCGTTCAGTAGAGCGACATCAGTATCTGCCTTGAACTGGAGAAAGTGCTTGGCATGCCGAGCCAGTTCAGTGCGTCGCGGATCCATCACAATCAGCGTCGCGCCTCTGCGGGCAGCGTTCTTGATAAAAGTTGCTGCAACGGGGTGGTTACCTGTCGGGTTGGCCCCGATGACCACAATCACTTCGGCATGCGCAGCGTCTTCCACCTGATTCGATACCGCTCCTGATCCGATTCCCTCAAGTAACGCTGCCACCGATGACGCATGACACAGCCTTGTGCAATGGTCGACGTTATTGGTACCGAATCCGGTGCGAACCAGCTTCTGAAAAAGGTAGGCCTCTTCGTTGGAACCCTTGGCGGAACCGAACCCTGCGAGCCCTTTCGGACCGGAGCTGTCTTTGATCGCTTTAAGGCCCTCGGCCGCATGTTCAAGCGCTTCGTCCCACGTGGCAGGACGGAACATTTTCGAGGGATCCGTCGGGTCGAAAAATTCGTTCAGCCCTTTTGGGACACCGTCTTTGCGGATCATTGGCTGAGTCAGCCGGTCGGGATGACTGACATAATCAAAGCCATAGCGTCCCTTAACGCAGAGCCGGCTCTTGTTGGCAGGTCCATTACGTCCCGTCACAAACTGGATCTCGTTGTCTTTGACGTGATAAGTCAACAGGCAGCCCACGCCACAATAGGGGCAGACCGAATCGACTTTTTTATCGATTTGTTTAAGGCCAACCTCTCCCGCAGGCATCAGCGCACCGGTCGGACAGGCCTGCACACATTCTCCACAGCCCACACAGGAACTGGCTCCCATGTCATCGCCCAGATCAAACACAATTTGGGCATGCGCGCCGCGGAACGCCAGACCGATTACGTCGTTATTCTGTTCTTCACGACAGGCTCGGACACAACGGGTGCACTGGATACAGCTCTCCATATTGACCGCGATTGCCGGATGCGAGAGATCCCCTTTCGGCTGATGGCGGCCCCCAAAACGGCTTTGCTCAAGGTCGTACTGATCACACCAATGGTCCAGTTCTGATTCGTTTGTGTGACTGGCCTCTCCGACCTCGCCGCGCAGCAGCTCCAACACCAGCGATTGGGATCGACGGGCCCGAGCATTGGTGCTGGAGACTTTCATCCCCTCTGTAGGAGCCCGACAGCACGAAGGCGCAAGTACCCGCTCTCCATCGATCTCCACGACACAGGCCCGGCAGTTGCCGGCGGTTGCCAGACCATCGGCGTAGCATAAATGCGGTATATCAACTCCGTTCCGTCTTGCCGCCTGCAAAATGGTTTCGCCGGATGACGCGGTCACCGGCTGATCGTTTAACGTAAAACTGACCTGATGAGAAGTATCGGTAGCGGTGGTCACTGATTTTCAACCTCGTGGGGAAAATATTTGATGGTGCAACGAATCGGGTTGGGCGCCGCCTGCCCCAGACCACAGATGGACGCGTCTTCCATGACCGTAGCCAACTCCTCGAGCAATGTCTGGTCCCATACTGCGTCCTGCATCAGTTCGGTGGCCCGATCACAGCCCACCCGACAGGGGGTACATTGTCCACAGGACTCGTGGGCGAAGAACTTGAGCGTATTCAAAGCTGCGTCGCGCACCTTATCCTGGTCAGACAGCACCATGACGGCAGCGGAGCCAATAAAACAGCCGTGCGGCTGCAACGTATCAAAATCGAGCGGCTCATCAGCAAGCGTTGCGGGCAAAATTCCGCCGGAAGCGCCGCCGGGAAAATAGGCATAGAGGGAGTGCCCCTCCAGCATGCCGCCACAATACTCATCGATGAGTTCGCGAAGACTGATCCCCGCAGGTGCAAGGTGGACGCCCGGCTGCTTGACCCGACCACTGACAGAGAACGAGCGCAGGCCTTTTCTGCCGCGCCGTCCCTGATTGGCAAACCAGTCAGCGCCGTTATCGACAATATCTCTTACCCAATAAAGTGTTTCACAGTTGTGTTCGAGCGTGGGGCGTCCAAAGAGTCCAACCTCAGCCACATAGGGCGGACGCAATCTGGGCAGTCCGCGCTTACCCTCGATGGATTCAATCATCGCGGATTCTTCACCACAGATATACGCTCCTGCGCCGCGCCGAACGATCAACTCAGGCAACGGTTTTGGATAAGCTTCTCTGAGTTCTTCAATCGCTGCGTTCAGAATTTCAATCACACCGGGGTACTCGTCCCGAACATAGAGATAACAACTGTCGATGCCCACAACCTGCGCCGCGATCAGTACCCCCTCCAAAAATCGGTGGGGATCGCGCTCTAAATAATAACGATCCTTGAAAGTACCAACTTCCCCCTCATCGATATTAACGGCCATCAAGCGGGGGGCAGGCTGCTCCTTGAGAATCCGCCACTTGCGTCCCGCCGGGAACCCGGCGCCGCCCAGCCCGCGAAGACCGGATGATTCAAGAGTCTCAATAATCGAATCCCCCACTGCCGGATCATCCACACACTGGCCTGCGAGGGTATAACCGCCATCGGCACAGTAAGCCTCGTACCGCACCCAGTCGATCGGTACTTCTGCCGACCTCTCGCCCTTATCGACAGCGGCGGAGACTTTGGGGGCATCGGCATGACCGATCGCGTTTTGCCCGACCACGGCTACCGGCGCGGCGTCACAGCGTCCGACGCACGGGACACGCTGGATGCGAACCTTCTCGCCATACTGGGACTCGAGTGCGCTGATCAGCGGTTCGGCGCCAAACAGGGAACAGCTGACCGAATCGCAAACCCGAACCGTCAGATCCGCCGGCGCCTTCTCCCCTTCCCGTACAACGTCGAAATGGTGATAAAAGGTTGCCACCTCATACACCTCAGTCGGCGCGAGCTGCAACAGATCCGCCAGCGCCGTAAGGTGGGGCGCGGAAAGATGTTTATATCTGTCCTGAATCCTGTGCAAGCACTCAATAAGATGATCGCGCTGCAGTGCTATGCCGTCGATGGCGGCACTCACTTCAGCCTGGGCGGCTGGATCAACTGCGCGACCCTTACCGGCGCCTTTTCCCCGAATTCTCTTGTGGCTAGACTTTTTCATGTTCTGAAGATGTATTAACTGATCCGCTAAATTCTAGCGGTATGTTTGTCAAAGAATGATAGTCTGTTCAGATGAGATCATCGCGTCTGTCTGAACCAAAAAATGGCTCGGATGCGTCACGTTCAAAGCCATCCCCAAAGCGGATCCCAGCCTCCCCCAAGGACAGGATGCCTGTGTAAGTGTGGATCCGGATCGGTCACCAATTTTGAGCCGGGTCAGGGCATCACGACTCTTTTGGCCGCATAATTGAACCTGTGACGATCACCTTTCTACATTGCCTGGTTGGCCGATGCTAAACGCCCAGTCGATCACCTGCGTCCGAGGCGATCGCCTCCTGTTTCAGGACCTTAGCCTTCAATTAAATCCCGGTGAGGCCTGCCAGATCCAAGGCGGCAATGGCGTTGGAAAAACAACGCTTTTACGCATCCTCTGCGGCCTGAGCCTTCCCGAAAGCGGTGAGGTGTTCTGGAATGCGGCACCCATTCGCGAGGATCCGGAAAAGTTTCAGTCTGATCTTATCTACATCGGGCACAGCAACGGAATAAAACTGGACCTGACACCAAAGGAAAATCTCGCCTTCGCTTTAACCCTGCATTCGGGCACCACAGATGTCTCGATTGATGAGGCGCTTGACCGGGTGGGTCTGAGTGGATCGCAGCATCTGTTGTGCCGGGTACTCTCCGCAGGGCAGCGGCGCAGGGTTGCCATCGCTCGCCTGTACTTAAGCCGCGCTCCCCTTTGGGTGCTCGACGAGCCCTTGGGCACAATCGATGCCGCGGGGGTAAAGGCAATCGAGAATGTGATCGAAACGCATCTTGGTCAAGGCGGGATGACCGTGTTTACAACGCACCAACCGCTGCATTTGAAACAGGCCGTTATTCACACTGTGCAGTGGAGTCATTAGCAATGTCAGGGCTCTCCGCCGCTCTGATCGCGCTGATCCGCAGGGATATGCGCCTTTTTGTACGCCATCCCAGCGACATCGCTCACCCGGTGATGTTCTTTGTGATTGTGGTTGCGTTGTTTCCCTTCGCCGTTGGCTCAGATCCGCTTCTCCTGCGAACCATCGGCCCGGGAGTCATCTGGGTGGGAGCGTTACTCGCAACCCTTTTAAGCCTGGACGCGCTGTTCCGATCCGACTTTGATGATGGCACCCTTGAACAGATGGCGCTCAGCGGGCATCCCCTTACCGTTCTGGTGCTGGGGAAGGTTTTTGTGCACTGGTGCGCGACCGGCCTACCGCTACTGGTTGTGACCCCGTTGCTGGCAGGACTTCTTGGCATAACTGGCGAGGTCCAATTGACACTGCTTGGCGCGCTCGCGCTTGGTACGCCGACGTTAAGTCTTGTGGGCGCGGTCGGCACAGCCCTGACGGTGGGAATCCGAAGAAGCGGATTGCTACTGACTTTGCTGGTGTTGCCGCTTTATGTGCCGGTTCTGATTTTTGGCGCCAGCGTGGTGCTCGCCGCGGAGGCAGGGCTGCCAACTGTGGGGCACTTTTACATTCTGGGAGCCATGATGATCCTTGCGCTGGCGCTCGCCCCGCTTGCTACAAGCGCCGCGCTTCGGATCAGCCTTAACTGACCCGGTCTGTTATTCGTCGGTCACACAACCTTCGCTGGCCGTCTTCACGTTCTTAATGTACTTGTAAAGAGTACCGCGACTCGTTTTATACGGCGGCATCGTCCAGTTGTCACGCCGCGTCTTCAGTTCCTCTTCACTCAGCTCCACGTCAATCGTATTGGCATCGGCATCGAGGTGGATCATGTCTCCATCACACACCAAGCCGATCGGTCCGCCTTCCTGGGCCTCGGGAACAACGTGCCCAATGATGAATCCATGAGAACCTCCTGAAAATCGACCATCGGTAATCAAAGCCACATCTGAACCCAAGCCCGCACCCATAATCGCAGAGGTGGGGGTCAGCATCTCAGGCATTCCCGGGCCTCCCTTAGGTCCCTCGTAGCGGATGATGATGACGTCTCCCTTTTGAATTCCACCTTCTTCAAGAGACTTGAGCATCGCCTCTTCACCGTCAAACACCCGGGCGGGCCCACTGAACTGCCGACCCTCTTTTCCCGTGATCTTGGCTACCGCCCCACCGGGAGCGAAATTGCCTTTCAGTATCCGTATATGACCAGTCTCCTTGATAGGATCAGCCAGACTGTGGAACACCTGCTGCCCATCAGACAGGTCCGGCAACTTCTCAAGATTTTCGGTCATGGTGTGGCCTGTCACGGTCATACAGTCTCCGTTCAGCATGCCTTCCGAAAGCAGGTAACGCATAACTGCCGGGACACCGCCGACATTGTGCAAATCTTCCATCACATATTGGCCGCTGGGTTTGAGGTCCGCCAGAAACGGTACCCGATCACTGACAGCCTGAAAATCATCAACCCCAAGCGGTATGTCGACCGCGCGCGCCATCGCAATGAGGTGCAGAACCGCGTTGGTGGAGCCGCCCAATGCCGACACCATGACCATCGCATTCTCGAACGCTTCCCGCGTCATGATGTCGCGTGGGCGAAGATCCAGCTCGAGCAGTTTCCTTACGGCGGCACCGACATTAAGGCACTCATTTTTTTTCTGTTCTGTAGTGGCGGGAGCCGAGGAACTGTATGGCAGCGACATCCCCATCGCCTCGATCGCACTCGCCATCGTATTGGCGGTGTACATTCCCCCGCAGGCCCCGGCACCCGGGCAGGCGTTATTCACGATATCCTGCCGCTCCTCATCAGTGATCACCTTAGCGATGTACTGACCATAACTCTGAAAGGCAGAAACGATGTCGACCACCTGTGATCCTGCATGGCCTGGCCTGATGGTCCCGCCGTACAGCATCAACGCAGGTCGATTGACGCGACCCATGGCCATCAGACATCCAGGCATATTCTTGTCACATCCAGGCACGGTGACCAATGCGTCGTACCACTGCCCTCCCATGACGGTCTCGATAGAGTCCGCGATCAGGTCCCGAGACTGTAGCGAATAACTCATACCCTCTGTTCCCATGGAAATCCCGTCGCTGACCCCAATAGTGTTAAAGCACATTGGAATAAGGTCCGACTCGCGAACGCCCGAGGCGATCTGATCTGCGAGATCATTCAAATGCATATTGCACGGATTGCCCTGCCACCACATGCTGGCGATCCCTACCTGTGCTTTGTCCATGTCCTCACGAGTCAGTCCCGTGGCGTAAAGCATGGCCTGTGATGCGCCCTGCGAACGAGGCTGGGTGATTCTGGAACTAACCTTATTCAACTTTTCGCTCATGTCACTCTCCGTCATAAAATTCTGTCGTACTCGGGGTGTCGGCCTCTCGGCGGGGATAGGATTCCCACCTCACGAACCTTTGTCTGCGAAGACCCGATAGGACTGCTCTCCCAGTCCTGTGATCCCGAGCCGCAATGCATCTCCATCCTCAAGAAAGGTAGGCGGCTTCCTGCCGAGGCCAACGCCGGCTGGGGTGCCGGTCGCAATGATATCGCCAACATTAAGACTCATGCACAGGCTTAAATACGATATCAGTTCCGTCACCGGGAAAATCATGTCAGCCGTGCTGCCCTTTTGCATGACTTCGCCATTGCGCTCCAGCCACAAGTCCAATGATTGAGGGTTATCCACCTCATCCGGGGTGACGAGCCAAGGACCGACCGGCCCGTAGCCATCTGCCGACTTGCCTTTTGACCAGTTTCCACCACGCTCTATCTGCCACTCTCGCTCCGACAGATCATTGATAAGGCAAAAGCCGGCCACAACGCCCATCGCCTGATCGGGCGAAATGTACTGAGTCCGTTTTCCTATCACAACACCAAGTTCCACTTCCCAGTCGCTTTTGCTCGAGCCGCGCAAAAGGGTAATGTCATCGTGAGGTCCCCCGATCGCACTCACCGCCTTCATGAATACCACGGGCTCACTTGGAGGTGTCAGCCCGGTCTCAACGGCATGATCATGGTAGTTCAGTCCAATACAGACCAACTTACCCGGCCTCGCTACACACGGACCCATGCGCGTGCCCGCTGGCACCAAAGGCAGTGATTGCGGATCAATATCTTTCAATTCTTGCAGCTGCTCAATGCCCAGGGTGTCCGGAGTGAGATCCTCGACCACACCACTCAGGCCCCTGACCGCACCGTCAGAATCAATCACCCCTGGCTGCTCCTGCCCAGCACTTCCAAACCTGACAAGCTTCACTGGGCCGCGACCCCATTAACAACTGAATCCAGTCTTTTGCCAAGTTCCGCCTCAAGCACCTGGCGGGCACGCTCAGCCTGCGCGTCTGCATCGGGCGAACCCAATGCACTCTTGGCGCCCATTGCGCGTTGGATCTGCATCTGAATCAACGTCGGCATGTCGATCATGATCCCAGGATTATCCCATCTGCCGCTTACCCGAAGGGGGAGGATAAGACCCACCGCGTTTAGCGGAGGCGGCAGCATCCTGACGACATCAGGCTGATCAAGCTCGAGCAAGAGCCGGTAGTCCACCAATTCGTTCTCAAGATTTAACTTGCCCCGGCCGGTAACGTCGACTCCACCTGCGCGAAATACAAGATTGTCATTCATCAGATGGGTATCGCCCAAAACCAAAGTTGCATTCACGTCTTCCAGTACCGTGTAGGCACCTTCACCGAGCCATTCGCCACTGCTCGGCAGATCACCCTGGCTGAGCTGACTCAACAGGGACGCCACATCAAAGCCGCGTATCTGACCCTCGCGCGCCTTGAGTGTGGCTACGCCCTCTGCAGAGCGAAGGCGCTCTGGGTAGTCGGCCCCCGAAAACGCCACAATCGCCTCAAGATCCGCTCGCCCATGAAGCATCCCCGTCAACTGCATGTCCTTAAGCATCCGACCGGCGGACACTCCCGTAAAGCGCTGGCGGGTGATGAAGTCAAGATTCTCACCATCTCCATGGGCAACGGTGTCGATCCGCATGGCGCCGTCATACAAGCTCGCTGTAACGGGTGAGGCCGCCACCTGTTTGCCATCCGCAGCGATTGGCACCGTCAGATCCTTAAACACCAGACCTCCGGATTGGAAAGTCCCGATCGTCAGGGAGCCTTGTGCAACCACTCCGAGCGCCATCAGCGGCGAAAGGCTTAACCATTCAAAGGCGTCAGTCGGGCCGCGCAATGCGTCCGGCACTATTTCGTCCAGATTAAGGGTAGACGCTGCAAGGGAGAAGTCGAGATGGGGAAGTTGATCCAATCCCTCAAAGTGAACATGTCCCGTGACTTCGGTTTCAAAGATTCCTATCTCGAGATCCGTCAGGGAGAAAAAAGTCTCTCCGGTCTCAAAGCTTCCGTACGCCAATACCGAATCCACCATCGACCCATTAAAGGATGCCGGGTCGAGTCCAAGGCCGACAGCCATTGCACTCAGGTCCAGATCCGAGATACGAAACTGTCCTGTTCCATCAATCAAACGGCCGCCTGCGAGCTGTGTCGACTGGGTGAGCGGAAAAGAAAACCTCAGATGACTGAGTTGCGCGTGCTGCGGCGTCTCAATTCCCTCAACTGCACGAAGCCAGGCGTTCTCAACCGTAGCCTCTGCAAACAGGCCTTCGCCCGGTTCAAATCGCAGACTAAGCCTTACAGGGCCTTCAATCGTAAAGTGCAGACCGGTCGCCTCCGAGATGCCGTCTGCAATGTGCTCCCGATAGTCGTTGGGATCAAAAAAAACCGTTAACCAGATCAGCAACGCGGCAATGCCCGCGGCCAGCGCCACAACTGACCACTTCAGTAGGTGTCTAAGACCCTTCAAGCGCTTAGCTCCATGCGCGGCTCGGGTATTGCGGCTGACGCTATATGCTTTTCAAGGACGGTATCCAGTTGATGCTCAGCACTTTCGATTGCACTGAGGTCTGCGCCGGCACGAAAGGCCTCGTCACTCAAGGCCCGGCGCCAAACCCGGGCGCCTGGCTGACCCTGAAAAAGACCCAGCAGATGGCGCGCCATCCGTTTAAGCGGCACGCCTTTTTCCAATTGAGCCACCATGTACTGTTTGTACCGGTCGAGCACATCGGATCGTGACTTTCCGTCCGGAAGGCCGTCGAACAGCGTCTCATCGACCCTGGCCAGGCTCCAGGGGTTCTGATAGGCCTCCCGCCCCACCATCACGCCGTCGACTTTTTCAAGGTGACCGATTGCCTGATCTATCTGAGTGATTCCCCCATTGATGACCACTGTGAGTTCCGGATAGCGCTCTTTAAGAGCGTACACTCGTTCATATTGCAGAGGCGGAATCTCCCGGTTCTCACGCGGACTCAGTCCTGATAGCCAAGCCTTTCGGGCATGGACGACAAAGACAGCACAACCGGCTCCAGCGACGGTGTCTACAAACTGGATCAGATCATCAAATTGATCCTTTTCATCAACACCCAGGCGGCACTTGACGGTAACAGGAATTGAAACCTCTGCCTGCATTGCAGAGAAGCAACTGGCCACCAGATCAGGCTCCAGCATTAGACAGGCACCGAACCTGCCAGCCTGCACTCGGTCAGAAGGACAGCCGACGTTGATATTGATCTCATCGAATCCAGCTGCCTGGCCGGTCGCGGCACAACGGGCCATGTCTGCGGGATCACTGCCTCCCAGTTGCAGCCCAAGGGGATGCTCTGCGTCTGCATGTCCCAAAAAGCGCTCCTGATCACCATGGATCAGCGCGCCGGTGGTCACCATCTCTGTGTACAGCCGCACCCGACGGGAGATCAGCCGCAAAAGATATCGCTCGTGTCGATCTGTCCAATCCATCATCGGCGCTATGCAGAAGCGATACGCACTGCCCAATCGACGCGATCCTTCGGCGATCATTATCCCTGTGCTCCGCAAATCGTGATAACCACCTGCCGATCGTGCGGGCTGGTTCGATGCTCCCACAGATAGATTCCCTGCCAGATTCCCAGCGCCAGTCGGCCATTTGAGATGGGCACGGTCAGGGAACCGCCTGTCAGGACGCTGCGAATATGCGCCGGCATGTCGTCTTCCCCCTCGCTGGTGTGTGTGTAACGAGGGTCTCCGTCAGGCACAACACGAAGCAGAAACTCCTCGAGGTCATCGTGCACCCGGGGATCGGCATTCTCCGTGATCGTTAGCGAGGCGCTAGTGTGCGTGATGAAAATGTGGCATAACCCCGCCTCGACTCGGGACTGGACTACCGATTCTGAGACCAACGGCGTAATATCCTGGGTCTCCCGCCCCTCGGTCCTGATCTGGAGGGACTGCTGACTCCAGCTCGTCATTTGATCTACCCGCCTTGACTACTCACATTGGAAACATCCCTTGAGCGACAAACTAGCACGAATCATTGAAAAGATCGACCAGGCAGAAACGGGTATCCTGCCCGGAACGATACGCCGCGGACTGGAAAAAGAAAGCCTGCGCATCGATGCTGAAGGCGTCCTTTCACAGCAACCGCATCCAACTGCTTTGGGCGCTGCCCTCACCCATCGCCATATCACAACGGACTACTCAGAAGCGTTGCTCGAATTCGTGACGCCGGTCACCGAAGATGTTGAAGCGCTGCTCGGTTTTCTTAACCAGCTGCACCGTTTCACCTATCTGAATATCGGCGATGAAAAACTTTGGGTAAACAGCATGCCGTGCATCCTGCACGGTGAGGAGAGCATCCCAATCGCCTACTACGGTGAATCCAACGCAGGTCGTATGAAAACTGTCTATCGGCAAGGTCTTGCGCACCGCTACGGCAAATTAATGCAGACCATCTCGGGTATTCACTTCAATTTTTCCCTGGAAGATCAGTTCTGGCACTTCTACCGTGACTTTTGCGGCTCTGCCGCCCCGCTTCGCGATTTCAAATCGGGGGCCTATCTTAGCCTGATGCGGAATTTCTATCGAAGCGACTGGATGATCCCCTATCTTTTCGGTGCCTCTCCCGCTGTGTGCGGGACATTCCTGGAGGGCCAAGATCACCATCTCGAACCACTCGGCGACCATTCCTATTTTCTCCCCTACGCGACAAGTCTCAGGTTGTCAGATCTAGGGTATCAAAGCGACGCTCAGGCAAGCGTCCACCTGAGCCTGAATAGCCTCGATGAATACACCACATCGCTGGTCAAGGCAACGACTGAGACCTACCCCCCTTACCGGCAGATCGGGATACAGGTGAATGGCGAATACCGTCAACTGAATGACTCTTTGCTGCAGATCGAAAACGAGTACTACGCCACGATGCGTCCCAAGCGGGTCGCCCATTCCGGAGAAAGGCCCAGTCACGCCCTGCAGGAACGGGGTGTGGAGTACATCGAAGTGAGATCACTGGACCTTGATCCCTTTCTGCCTGTCGGCATCGACGAAGATGGGATCCGGTTTCTCGACATGATGATGATCTCATGCTTGCTGGAATCCAGCCCGCCGATGGACTGGGATGAATTCCGCAGGGTCGGCGCGACACGAAACCAGATTGCCGAGCGCGGCAGAGAGCCTGGACTCATAATTACCAAAGCTGACGGCACGCGCTGCAGCGTTGAGCGCTGTGGTCTGGAGTTCATCAAATATCTTGAGCCGCTCGCTGACGCCCTCTCCAGGAAGGATGAACGTTACCGGACTGCTCTGGAGAACAAACGCAAATTATTTGAGAATCCCGAATTGACGCCGTCGGCGCGGGCAATGGACGGGATCCATCAGCACAACGACACATTCTTCTATTTTGCAAAGGCTCAGGCAGAGCATCACGAGCAGATTTTCAAGCAGGCGTCTCATGATCTTCAGTCCGCCTCCCAATTCGAGGAGGAGGCTGCCGCGTCGCTGGAGCGTGCGAAGCAGATGGAAATGGACGATGATGAAAGCTTCGAGGCTTTTCTCGATAAATATTTCGAACGCTAGCGTTTTCCGGATCGCCGCTTGATGAGCGCAGATACGGGGGCGCGCCCAACGCTTGCAGTCTTCGTCTCTTCTCACGGTTTTGGCCACGCGTCTCGAAGCTGCGCTGTGCTGGAGCATCTTTGCGATCTTGAGCCTGAACTTCAGATCGAACTCTTTACGCGGATTCCCCAATGGTTCTTTGCCTCTTTGGGTCAACACCTCCATTTTCACGAGCTCGACTGTGACCTCGGCTTAGTGCAAACAGACGCATTTGAAGTCGACTACGAGGCGACCCTCTCAGGCCTTGCAGACCGACTGCCGTTTCAGCCTGATCTAATTCAAAATCTCGCACAAGGGGTGAGTGCCCTTGGCTGCCAAGCCGTACTTTGTGATATCGCGCCATTGGGCCTAGCGGTTGCCAAGGCCGCCCGGCTGCCTTCTATCCTGGTGGAGAACTTCACCTGGGACTGGATCTATAGCGGCCTGGCTCAACAGGCACCGGTCCTTGAGAACTACGCAACACTTTTGCAACCACACTTCGCGGGTGCAGATATCCATATTCAGACAGAGCCTGTCTGTCTCCCTGCCGAAAATGCTCACAGGCTGGGTCCGATTGCCCGGACTTTCAGAATGAGCGTATCTGAAACCCGGGACGCCCTCTCCGTGGCTTCTACCGATCCTCTGGTTCTCATCACCATGGGAGGAACACATATCGGCTTTCCATTTCTCGAGCAGCTCAAAGACAGATTTCCCGAAATCAGATTCGCAGTTTCGGGCGCCAGCGAGACGGTTGAAACGGACCACAGCCTTACCCTTCTGCCGGTTCGCGGCCCGCTTCATCATCCCGATCTGGTGCGGGCAGCCGACCTTGTGATCGGAAAGGCCGGCTACAGCACCATCGCCGAGATCTATGCTGCCGGAGTGCCTTTCGGCTGCTTTATCAGAGCGGATTACCCTGAAATGGGTCCGCTGGTTAAGTTTATTGAAAGGGAGATTCCCGCAAAGATGCTGGCACCGGAAAAGTTTGCCAACGGAGCGTGGCTCGAGGAATTGCCCGAACTGCTGGGGATGAAACGGGTCTCCAGGTCTTCGATCAGCGCCGCGGCCGAGTGTGCGTCGCTGGTGCGAACAAGCTTTCTAGGGAGAAGATAAGTTGACTGTCAGGACGAGAGTTCGTTGACCAGCGCCTGCAGGAACTGCTGTCCCGCCTCAACCTCACTGGCTTCAATATATTCATCCGGCTGATGCGCCTGATCGATTGACCCGGGCCCACATAAGACTGTCGGAAACCCTGCGCCCTGATACTGGCCGGCCTCTGTGCCGTACGCCACCTTATAGGTCTCGCTCCTTCCGCTAAGCGACTGCACCAGGCCAAGGATAGAGGAATTGGAATCATCAAACGCGGGAGCGCGCGCCAGCACCTCTGTATCAATACTGCAACCTTGATGACGGGCGCGCATCCCAGGCAGTACTTCCTGCCGGCAAAAATTCTCGAAATTGTCGATCAGGACCTGCGGATCATCATCAGGAATATTGCGGATATCCCATGTGAACTGACACTCCCCCGAAATGATATTCAAAGCCGTTCCCCCATGGATGACGCCGACATGAACCGAAGTAGCATGAGGCGTGAAGCCGTTGTCAGAAGGTGTCTCCTCAGAAAGCTGATGGGCAACCTGCTCCAGGTGACTAACCAGTCGGGCGGCAGTCATGACGGCACTGACACCGCGATCCGTCTGGCTTGAGTGAGCTTCATATCCCCGCACCGTAGTTTTTAGTCCGACGATCCCTTTATGTGCTGTGACTGCCGCCATACCGGTGGGCTCCCCCACGATGACACCCGCTGGCTCCGGCAACTCCTGGCGAATCACCTCAATCATGTCCGGCGCTCCCAGGCAACCGACTTCCTCGTCATAGGACAGCGCAAAGTGGATCGGCCTGCGAAGATGCTTCATCTGAGGCACCAGAGACAATGCGATCCCGATAAACCCCTTCATATCGCAACTGCCTCGTCCATACCAGCGTTCACCGCGACGGTGAAACGCAAAAGGATCGCGACTCCAGTCCTGTCCATCCACCGGTACCACATCGGTGTGCCCGGACAATACGATCCCGCCGGGCCCCAGGGGTCCGATCGTGGCAATGAGGTTCGACTTGCGGCCGTCAGCGCTAGGCACCCGCCGCGAATCCACCCCATGGTCATAAAGAAAATTCTGAACGAAATCGATCAGAGGCAGGTTGCTGTCCCGGGAAACGGTCTCGAAACCGACCAGGTTTTCAATTACTGAGAGGCTTTCCATAACGACTAAGTCTATTCCGAACGCGCCGGATTCTGAAATCCCAACGACTGGCCATCTACAGAGGTTTGGTGTTCACCCCGGTTTGCGGTAGCCTTGCCGTCCTCTTTAGGCAGAACACCCCCGTTTGGGACGGAATTTTCTTATGAAATTGAAAACGATTGGCGTCGTAGGCGCAGGCACGATGGGTAACGGTATCGCGCAAACCTGTGCGGTGCGCGGCTATGACGTGATTATGCAGGACGTTTCCGACGAGGTGGTCCAAAAGGGATTGGGCAGTATTCAGAACAGCCTCGGACGCCTTCTGGGGAAAGAGAAGATCAGCCAGGCCGACCACGACGATGCATTGGGACGAATCCAGACGGCGACCGATATCAGCGCGATGTCCGGATGCGATCTGGTCGTCGAGGCCGCAAGCGAAAACATGGACATCAAGATGGGGATCTTCCCGCGTCTGAACGAGATCTGTCCCGATTACACCATCCTCGCATCCAACACCTCATCGCTTTCACTCACCCGCATCGCGGCCGGAAGCGGTCGTCCCGATCGGGTAGTCGGAATGCACTTCTTCAATCCGGTACCGCTAATGGCTCTGGTGGAAGTGATTCGGGCTCTACAGACTTCGGACGAGACTTACAGTGCGATCGACACCCTGGCGCGTGATCTTGGCAAAACCCCCGTCAGCGTAAAAGACAGTCCCGGCTTTGTCGTGAATCGAATGCTGGTGCCGATGATCAACGAGGCGGTTTTCATTCTTTACGAAGGCCTCGCCCGAGCTGAAGATATCGACGCCGCCATGAAGTTAGGGGCAGCCCATCCGATGGGTCCACTGACACTAGCAGATATGATTGGCCTGGACGTTTGCTTGTGGGTAATGGATGTCCTGCATCAGGAGTTTGGGGATTCCAAGTTTCGGCCATGCCCCTTGCTTAAACAGATGGTTGATGCCGGGTATCTTGGGCGCAAGAGCGGTCGGGGCTTCTACGACTACAGCAAATAAAGCATCAGACGCTTAGATCCCTCTAACATGCAGCCAGTGCTGTGGGTGCTGACAGGATGACCGAATCAACGCTCCGGCTTGGCGTTGATACGGGCGGCACCTACACTGACGCCGTACTGCTCGACTCCGATGGCGGGGTCGTCAGTGCGGCGAAAGCGCTCACCTCCCATCATGAACTCACTATCGGCATCCGCGAAGCGATTGACCAGCTCCCCGCCGAGAGGCTTTCGCAAATATCGCTCGTCTCGCTGTCGACCACGCTCGCTACCAATGCCGTGGTGGAGGGCCGTGGCACTCCCGTATGCCTTTTACTGTCCGGGTACAACGCCCGCCAGGTAGGTAAAGCCAAACTTGAGCATATCGTCCGCGGAGGTCACTGCGCTCTAGTACCGGGCGGACATGATGCTGGCGGGGGTGAACGCGAGCCGCTTGATCTTGAGCAGGCGCGCCGGGTAGTCACCGAACAGCGTGACAAAGTCGCTGCCTTCGGGATTTCGGGCTTGTTCGGAGTGCGCAACCCCGAGCACGAGCTGAAACTCCGGGAACTGGTGAGATCACTGACTGGCAAGCCCGTCACCTGTGGTCACGAACTCGCTTCCCAACTGGACGCGCCGCGTCGTGCCTTGACGGTCGCATTCAACGCCTCGCTGATCCCATATATTGATGAACTGATCCGCGCCATTAAACTGATCTTGCAAGAACGGGCCATCCATGCGCCTCTAATGATGGTCAAGGGAGACGGCTCTCTGATCAGTGCAGATACCGCGCTGGCGCGTCCGGTAGAAACCATTCTGTCTGGTCCCGCTGCCAGCGTCATGGGAGCCGCTCAACTTCAACCTCATCGGAACGCCATCATAGCTGATATGGGTGGGACTACTACCGATATTGCCATCGTCACTGATGGAAAACCGATCATCAGCGCCAAGGCAACCGTTATCGGAGACTGGAGGCCAATGGTGGATGCGGTACGCGTCTTCTCCCTGGGGCTTGGGGGCGACAGCGAAGTGCGCTTCCAGGGGGGAGTGGGGCTTGCGATTGGTCCCCGTCGGGTGGTTCCCATGAGCCTGCTGGTTCATCGTTATCCTGAAATCCTCACTACTCTCGAGCGGCGTGTTGATGTCGCCGTCAGCCCGAGAAGCAACCGTTTCGCCGTTGCGTTGTTTGCCGAAGGCAGTCAGCGACGATCCTTTTCTCAAGAGGAATCCGCCGCCTGGGAACGCCTGCAAGACGGGCCACTGGATGTTGAGCACCTGTCAAACGAGGACCGCGCACTGGCCCGCGCACTGGCCCGACTGGTACGTAACGGCATCGCTATTTACAGCGGGTTCACCCCGACGGATGCCGCCCACGTTCTGGGCAAGGCAGGCCATTGGTCGACACGGGCAGCTGAGCTTGCCGCGATTGTCTGGGCCCGACAGATGCGGCAAGTCTATGGTTGGGGCAAGTTTGAGGACAATGACCCAAAAGGCCCTAGTTCAGCGGTTGAGGAACACATGGTGCGCACAATTTGCGCCGCCCTCGTCTCCGCCTGCCTCGCTACCGATCCGGGCGAGACGCATCACGGAGAGCGCGAACGCACGGCGCGACTTTTCAGTGAGTGGATTTCGGGCCACAGTGCGGTGGATGGAGATCTGTTTTCACTGAAGCTGGATGACTCCAGATCTCTTGTTGCGGTCGGGGCACCGGCCGAACTCTATTACCCCGATGTCGCCCAGAACTTCAACGTGCCCCTTTCCATTCCAGATCACTCCTCTGTTGCAAACGCCGTGGGCGCTGTGGCGAGCAGTGTTATTCAAAGAGCGCAGGTCACGGTGACCCAGCCGGTGCAGGGTATTTTTCGAGTGTTTGCGTCCGATGGTCCGATTGACTTTGACCAACTGGAACCGGCGCTTGTAAAGGCGGGGTCCCTGGCCAGTACGCTGGCCCAGAACCGGGCGCGAAATGCGGGTGCTGGCGAAATTCGCGTCGAGATAGAGCGCGAGCTGGATTCGGTAGACGATCCCGACTCCGCCTCGGTGGTCTTCTTTGAGGGGCGCGTCAAGGCTACGGCAACGGGGAGACCCGGTCTGGTGCCGGACGCTTTCGCTGAG
>DLPX01000078.1:20283-34813 GCA_002477475.1 Proteobacteria bacterium UBA7447 | reverse complement strand
CCCCTGCCTCCCGAAGACAGTGCTCTACCAGGCTGAGCTACACCCCGACTGAATTTGGACTAAGAGCCTGCTCGTACTAAAAGGTCCGGGAAACCGAAAAGTCTGCGAGCGCGCTAAGAGCGTCACGATATTGAGAGGTCGGCAGCGCCTCGAGGGACTGGCGGGCAAGACCCGCATGCTCTTGAGCCCGCGCGCAAGTGTACGCAAGTGCCCCGGTAGATTCAATGATCTGGCGAATCTCAGTCAGGGCATCGCGATCGCCAGTTTCAATTGCCTCGCGGATGACTGCCTGCTCCCCTGCGGTTACGCGATCCATGGCGTGAATTAAAGGCAGTGTAATTTTTCCTTCGGCAAGATCATCGCCGGCGTTTTTGCCCATCTGATCTGACTCGGCGGAGTAATCTAGCGCGTCATCCACCATCTGGAAGGCAATCCCCAGATTAAGCCCGAAGTCGGCTAGCACCCGTTCGCCAGCGGGACTGGCGTCTGCAAGTACGGCACCCAAACGGGCGGCCGATTCAAAAAGCTGGGCTGTCTTGCGGGTAATGGTTTCGAGATACACCGCTTGGGTAGTTTGCGGGTCATGACTGTTGATCAACTGCATGACTTCCCCTTGGGCGATTGAATTCGTGGTTTGTGCCATGATATCCATCACTCCGGGATTGCCCACTGCAACCATCATCTGGAAAGCCCGCGAATACAGGAAGTCCCCAACAAGCACCGATGCGGCATTCCCCCATAGATCATTCGCGGTTTCCCGACCTCGTCTTAACCCCGACTCATCTACGACGTCATCATGAAGCAGCGTTGCGGTATGAATGAATTCGATGACGGCGGCAAGATCAATGTGCGCGGTCCCCTTATACCTAAGCGCATGGGCGCTCAACAGTAGGGTAACGGGGCGTAGCCGCTTTCCGCCCGCGCCGACGATGTAATGACCTATCTGCTCGATGAGGGCGACATCCGAGCGCAATTCACTCTGAATATGGCGGTCCACCGCAGCCATATCCTCCCCGACGAGGGTATTAATGGAGGTCAGCAGATCCCCCGGCTTTTGGATGCCTTCAGACGTCTGTTTTAAAGAAGTAACGGATCCCATGTTGGAATGATAACGTGCCTGTTGAAGTATCTGTCACGTTACGTTGACCAAAAACTCGCTTTCGCCTAAAATTCGGCGCCTTCAACGAGACATCAAAGCCGACCGCCTGTCTTCTAACAGGTTGATTCGGGTAGAGAAATTCCGGAAACGATATATGTACGCAGTAGTTCAAACGGGTGGTAAACAGTACCGACTGAGCGTGGGAGACAGCGTGAGGGTAGAAAAACTCGCAGGCGAACCCGGCGATGTCATTGATCTTTCCGACGTGCTGATGGTGGCTGATGGCGAGCAGGTGTCTGTCGGCAGTCCGAAGCTTGACGGCGCCTGCGTCAAGGCAGAGATTCTCGCTCATGGACGAGACAAGAAGATTCGTGTTTTCAAAATGAAACGGCGAAAGAAGTATCGGCGTACGCAGGGGCATCGGCAGTCATTTACCCACCTGCGAGTGACAGACATTACTCATTAAACCCGGCAAGGCGCTGGAGGTTACGACAAATGGCACACAAGAAAGCAGGCGGCAGTTCCCGGAACGGTCGCGACTCAGAGTCCAAACGGCTTGGCGTAAAACGCTATGCCGGCGAAGTAGTGCGTGCCGGCAATATTATTATCCGTCAGCGTGGTACGGCATTCCATCCCGGAGTGAACGTGGGCCTTGGAAAAGATCACACACTCTTCGCTCTTGCTGAGGGAAAGGTAAAGTTCGACATAAAAGGGCCGAAAAACAGGCGAACTGTGAGCGTCCTCACCGAGAGTTGAATGCAGGTTCCACGGATCGCAAAAAGCCCCGCCAACTGAGCGGGGTTTTTTACGGAAGAAGGTCTTAAATGAAATTCGTCGACGAGGCCGTGATCGCTCTTCAGGCAGGTAACGGGGGTCATGGCTGCCTGAGTTTTCTTCGGGAGAAATTTGTTCCAAAAGGTGGGCCTGATGGAGGCGATGGAGGTCGAGGCGGAAATGTCGTCCTTCGGGCGACAAGTGATCTTAATACGCTTGCGGATTTTAGGTACACGCGGAAGTTTTCTGCTGAAAACGGGTCGGGAGGTGCGGGGCGAAACCGCACAGGGGCGGCCGGCAAGGATTGTGTAATCATGGTGCCTTCCGGAACTCTGGTTTATGCAGAGCATACCCAGGAACTTCTTGTTGATCTGGACTCAGACGACAAGGAGTTCACGGTCGCGATGGGAGGTCGTGGCGGAGTCGGAAATGCTCGGTTCAAGTCTTCTGTCAATCAGACCCCAAGACGGACTATCCCCGGAGGCGAAGGGGACCGTTTGTCGGTTCGGCTTGAGTTACAGGTGCTCGCGGACGTGGGATTGTTGGGGCTGCCGAACGCCGGCAAGTCGACGCTGCTTTCAAGAATCTCCGCCGCGCGACCTAAAATTGCCGACTATCCGTTTACCACGCTGTATCCACACCTCGGGGTAGTAGACGTTGGGCAAGGCGCGGCGTTTGTGGTGGCGGATATTCCTGGGCTAATAGAGGGCGCAGCCGAGGGAGCAGGCCTTGGGGTTCAGTTTTTGCGGCATCTCAGTCGAACCCGCCTGCTTTTGCATATCGTCGATATCAATGATGTATCGGGGGGAACACCTCAGTCAGCGGTAGAAACAATAGTACGGGAACTTGAGGGGTTCGATCCAGAGCTTTCGAGTCGAGATCGTTGGCTCGTATTCAACAAAGCGGACACGCTAGATCCTTCCGCGGCTGCAAAGATCGTTGAGGAAACGCGTTCTTCATTAAATTGGGACCGACCTTGGTTTCTGATATCCGGCGTCAGCGGTCAGGGGTGCGCGGAGATGTGTCAAAAAATCTGGCATAAACTGGATGATGACAGTGACTAGCCCCAGTCTCAAAGACGGCGCTCGACAACGCTGGGTGATAAAGCTCGGCAGTGCCCTTTTATCGCACGAAACACAGGGCCTCAATCAACCTTTGATTGCGTCGCTAGCTGACGTCTGCGTTCGGCTTCGGGGGCAGGGCATCGACCCCATTTTGGTGTCATCGGGGGCGATTGCTCAGGGGATGGTGAGGCTCGGATGGAAAGCTCGCCCTCACGAACTGCATCAGCTCCAGGTTGCTGCGGCGGTAGGACAGATGGGTCTGATTCGGGCCTACCAGTCGGCATTTGAAGATTATGGGGTTGAGACAGCCCAGGTCTTACTGACGAGTGCGGACTTGAACAATCGGAATCGGTACCTCAACGCAAGAAGCGCATTGCGGTCTATGCTGGAGATGGGCATTGTCCCTGTGGTGAACGAGAACGACACGGTCGTCACTGAGGAGATCCAGTTTGGCGATAATGACTCACTTGGGGCGCTTGTGGGGAATCTCGTCGAGGCCGTTTACCTTGTCATTTTGACCGATCAGGAAGGTCTATACGAAGCAGATCCACGTCATGATTCGAACGCCCAGTTAGTTCGCGAAGCTAACGCAGGGGATCCCCAGTTGGAGCAATACGCGGGCCCAAGTGGCGCGTTAGGTCGCGGTGGAATGCTGACAAAACTCCAGGCCGCTACCAAGGCTGCCCGCTCGGGCGCCTCGACGATTGTCTGCTCCGGAAGAAATCCACAGGTGCTTCTCGGGATACCGCGAGGTGACGTCCCAGGAACGTTGCTCAAAGCGGCCTCTGGTCGGATCGCCGCACGTAAGTTGTGGCTAGCAGGCAGAATGCAATCCCTCGGGCGGGTCTACATCGATGCGGGAGCATGCAGCGTCCTGATGGGTTCTGGCAGAAGTCTTTTGCCCGTTGGGGTGACACGCGTTGAAGGGGGTTTTCAGCGCGGGGACCTGGTTGACTGCCTAGCAGATGAGGACGGCAGACTGATCGCGCGGGGACTGGCTAATTATTCCGCTGAGGAAACGGCAAAAATCGCAGGTCAGTCAAGCCTTAAAATAGAAGAATATCTTGGTTATGTCGATGAGCCGGAACTCATCCACCGGGATAACATGGTGCTGGTGTGAGGGGCGGGCGTCAGAAAATCGCCGCCAGGGGTTAAGCCGGGGCTTGTGCCCTGAGCCTGGCGTTGAGACGACTTTTGAGCCTCGCTGCCTGATTGGCGTGTGCCAGGCCTTTGCGGGCTGCGCGGTCGACGCTTGATGTGAGTTCGCGATAGGCGGTTTGGGCACCTGCGGTGTCGCGTTCCTCAAGACTGCGGTTAAATCGTTTGATCGCGGTGCGCATGTTTGAGCGCTGCGACATGTTACGCGCCCGATGGTTTGCCGCTTGGCGGGCGCGTTTTCGTGCCTGAGCTGTGTTGGCCAAGGTATTCTTCCGGAAAAAAACAACGGGCGAGTATCCAGAATTACAGCACTTTTGTCAACGGTGAAATGTTGTTAGCGATAGAAAGGGTGGGATCCACGTCAGTTTATGATTAAAAACGTCGGTGCAGTAGGCGGGATGACCCTGATCTCACGCATGACAGGTTTAGTCCGGGACATCGCATTCGCTCAGTTCCTCGGAAGTGGCGCCCTCGCTGATGCCTTTTTTGTGGCATTTCGAATCCCAAACTTCTTTCGGCGGATTTTTGGCGAGGGGGCGCTTTCGGTCGCGTTTGTCCCGGTTTACTCGCAATACGAGGCTCGTTATCCGGCGGCCGAGGCCCGGGCGTTTCTGAATTTGATGGCGGGCCGGCTAGGTTTGGTTCTCATATTGGTGACCTCGGCGGGAATAGTCGCGTCACCTGCCCTTGTGGGGCTCATGGCGCCGGGATTTCTCGATGACCCGGTCCGGTATGAGTCAACCGTCTCCGCGCTTCGCTGGACGTTCCCCTATCTCTTTTTTATTTCGTTAGTGGCCATGGCGGCGGGGATTTTAAATACCCATGACCGGTTTGGTGCTGCGGCGGCGACGCCGATTCTGCTAAACCTTAGTCTGATTACGACAGTATGGTTTTTTGTGCCGGATTCCCAGAACGGCGCAGTGACGCTAGGCATTGGGGTTCTAGTTGCAGGCCTAGTTCAACTCGGTTTTCAGTTTCCGTTCTTAAAAATGCTGGATAGAGTGCCGTTACCGCAAGTGTGGCCCCGATCTCCCGAAGACAAGGTGGGCGCCGCCGGGGTGGGGCAGGTCTTAAAACTGATGATTCCTGCTATCTTTGGAGTTTCGATTGCGCAGATCAACCTGCTGGTGAACACCATTCTTGCTTCTTTTCTGGTTACCGGTAGTGTTTCCTGGCTTTATTACTCTGATCGCTTAATGGAATTTCCTTTGGGTGTTTTTGGTGTCGCGTTGGCTACGGTGATTTTGCCTACGCTCTCGCGTCAGGTTGCCAAGAAAGAAGAAGAGAGTTATCAAGAGACGCTTGATTGGGCCCTGCGTCTTGTATTTCTAATCTGCCTGCCCGCGGCTGCAGCGCTTGCCATCTTGGCATTTCCACTGATGGTTTCGTTGTTTCAGTATGGCGCTTTCTCAGACGAGGACGCCGGGATGGCATCACGGGCATTGGTGGCATTCTCCATCGGTTTGATCGGTTTCGTAACGGTAAAAGTGCTTGCCCCCGGTTTTTATGCCCGGAAAGATACCCACACACCAGTGCTGATTGGCGCAATAGCCATGGCGGTCAATGCCCTGGTGGCGGTCGTGCTGGTTTGGGATCTGGCGCACGTGGGGCTGGCACTCGCGACCAGTGCGGCAGGTTTGGTGAACGCTTTTCTGTTATATCACCGGCTGAACAAGTTAGGGCACTTTAGCGCTAGAGCGGGTTGGGGGATGTTCTTGGCGCGGGTTGTCTTGGCTACCGCCGCCATGTCGGTTTTTCTCTACTTTACTCAGGGTCTGCAGAGTGAATGGCTGGACGCCGGTCTTGTTGAGCGGGTAGGACGCCTTTTGTTTCTGATTGCTTCCGGCGGCTTGGCCTATTTGGTTGTGCTGTATATGACAGGGCTACGTGTTCATCAGTTTTTGGTTCGGCCCTAGTGGGGTTAAATTCTTTTCCCGCAGAGGTTATAGCCTCGATCAGCCACCCGAGCGAGTCAAAGTACTTCTCTTTATCCGAAGCCAAACAGGCGTTGCCGGTCCTCCAGAAAATCACTCGCTCAGCGGCTCAAGATCTTGCTCCATTGCAGGAGGAGATGAGCCGCCTGCTCGATTGCGACCCAAGGCAAGAGCCCTTAAGGGAGCAGTTCGAGCAGATCGTTCGAAAGTGGCTCTCGCAGGTTCAACGCCTTGGGTTGCGGGTATCAGGACTATGGGAAGTCGGATTCGATACGGGCGATGGATACCTGAGTTGGCGTTATCCTGAACTGCGTCTGGCATACTTTCGGTATTACGAAGAAAGTTTTTCTCGGCGCCGGCCGCTCGGGCAGGTCATTGAGGAAGACCAACCGGAGTGGGCACACCAATAGGCCCTCTGATAACTGATGATACTGATCCGCGATTCTTACAATGTTCAGGTGCAGCACCGACCCTCGGTGGTCTCTATTGGAAATTTCGATGGAGTGCATTTGGGGCATGTCCGCTTGTTGGCACTGTTGAAAGACAAGGCACAAGCATTAGGTGCAAAAGCGACGGCGATGACCTTTGAACCGCATCCACACGAATTCTTTAGTCCGCAGAATGCGCCCCCAAAATTGCTGCGGTGGCGGGAGAAGTTCGAAAAGCTTTCTGACGCCGGCGTCGATCAGGTGTTCTCGCTTCGATTTAATGAGTCTCTTTCTCAGACTTCTGCGGAAGATTTCGTGAGGAAGTATCTTGTCGAGGGTATTGGGGTTCGGCACGTGGTTATCGGAGATGATTTTCGATTCGGCCGAAAACGCGCAGGCGATGTGCACTTGTTACGTAGCCTCGGGGAGCAGTGGAATTTCAGTATCAGCACTGTCGAGACCTACTTGATTGGAGACGAGCGGGTCAGCAGCACGCGAATTCGGGACATGCTCAAGCAGGACGACTTCGACACCGCTCAATCGCTCTTGGGTTATCCGTATGCAATTCACGGAAAGATCGCCCATGGAAACAAACTAGGCCGCACGATCGGATTCCCGACAGCCAACATTATCTTGCCCCATGACAATGTTCCCGTTTGGGGTGTGTACGCTGTCTTGATGCACTTCCCGGGTTCCGAACCGAAACCAGGGGTAGCGAACGTCGGAGTCCGGCCAACTGTAGGTGGGGATCGGGTCCTCCTTGAGACTCATCTTTTTGATTTTTCAGAAGACATCTATGGACAGCGGGTCCGCGTTGAATTCAAGTCAAAGATTCGAGACGAACAGCGTTTTGATTCCTTCGACGCGTTGAAAACGCAGATCGCCAAGGATGCGGCGGCAGCTCGCTCATGGTTGGAACAGTTCTAGCAATATCGAAATTATGGAAAAGGAGATGACTGCAGACATTGGCCGACAGCGCTTTATTTTTGCGTCTGTCGTGCTCGTTTTCCTGCTTGCGGACTGGCTCAGTAAGAGACTGTTTCAGGGTTGGTTGGAGACAGGTGGACCTATCGATGTTATCCCCGGCTTCAGGCTTATTCTGGTTCACAACCACGGCGCGGCCTTTGGCTTTTTGGCTTCCGCCGGGGGTTGGCAAAGAGGATTGTTCATTTTTGTCGCGGCCGCGGTGATCATTTACCTCGCGTGGCGCTTGTGGATGGCAAGATCTGAAGAGAAGCTTACGAACATCGGGTTTGCCATGATTTTGGGCGGGGCAGCAGGTAATTTGATCGACCGGGTGCGCCATGGCTACGTAGTCGACTTTATAGATATTTATGTGCGGGACTGGCATTGGCCCGCTTTTAATGTCGCCGATGCCGCGATCTCGATAGGGGCGCTCGTTGTGATCTTCGACAGCCTCGGACTTTTTCGGATTCATCCCAGTAAACCGTCTCAGAATGGCGCTCCATAGATGAGATCAGTGCAGGCAAATGACAAGATCCTGGTCCGGTATCGAGTGCTGGATGCGGCTGGGACGATCCTCGAAGATTCTAGACAGACGTCGGTTGAGATTGTGATTGGTGAGGGCAGTTTGCCTCATCTCGTTGAGAACGCTCTGTTGGGTCGCGTGATGGAAGACCATGTCAGCGTAGAAATCGGGGCGGAAGACGAAGCCTTTGGGGCCTACGATCAAACGAAGATCCAGTCCTTGTCGAGCAGTAAGTTCGAAGGGTTCGGAGCGGTAGAATCGGGGATGCTTTTGGAGTTCACTCTTCCGGACGGCGAAGGCGTGGCGGGGTGTGTCACCCACGTTGCTGAGAACGAGATCACTGTGGACTTTAACCACCCCTTGGTCGGTCGCGACTGTGTCTATGAGATGGATCTAGTGGAATTCGCAGATCCGGCAGAGGGAGAAAATGCCTAAGGACCCAAAAAACTGATGGGTGAATTCACAATCGAACTTGCGAATCCCCGAGGTTTTTGTGCGGGAGTAGATCGTGCGATCGAGATAGTGGAGCGCGCACTTGAGCTTTATGGCGCACCGATTTATGTGCGGCATGAGGTTGTTCATAACCGCTATGTCGTCAGGAACCTGAAAGAAAAGGGCGCGGTGTTCGTTGAGGAACTTGAAGAAATTCCAGATGACAGTACGGTGATATTCAGCGCGCATGGCGTAGCCAGGGTTGTCCAGAATGCCGCCGCAGGTCGCGAACTTCGCGTACTCGATGCGACCTGCCCTCTCGTCACGAAAGTGCACACCGAAGTGAGCCGCTACGGACGCGAGGGCAGGACGGTCATTCTTGTGGGGCATGCAGGACATCCGGAGGTCGAGGGAACCATGGGCCAGGCCACGGGAGTGCTTCACCTGGTGGAGTCCGTTGAAGACATTGATAATCTCAACATCCCCGCTGGAACACCTCTGGCCTACGTCACCCAGACCACTTTATCGGTCGATGATACTGCCAAGATTCTTAAAAGATTGCGCGAGCGATTTCCCGAAATCGAAGGCCCTCGCCGTGATGATATCTGTTATGCCACGCAGAATCGTCAGGATGCGGTTCGGGCGATTGCCGAGCGCTGTGATGTCGTTTTCGTAGTGGGGTCAGCAACCAGCTCCAACTCAAACCGTTTGCGTGAACTGGCGGCTCAAACAGGTGCCCGCGCGTTTTTGGTTGACGGCGCAGAAGATATCGATAAAAAAGTGCTTGAGGGTGTTCATCGTGTCGGTTTGACTGCCGGTGCATCTGCTCCCGAGATCCTCGTTGATGAGGTGGTTAAAGAACTCCAAGCGTTGGGGGGATCTCTCATAACTGTGTCCTCTCCGCTCGACGAAGGGGTTTCCTTCTCTCTACCAGTAGAACTTCGCCACTAAGCTCAGAACTTCCGGGGGGGGGGCGGTTGCTGGCTTCTTGTCTACACTGAGTTGTCTCTCCGGCGGCGCTAGATCACGCAACAGACTTCCGTCTGTGTATAATAATTCTGGAACAATAAAGTAAAAATGAGAGTGTTAAGTTATATAAGGGTATGTTTTGTTGAGAAGAGCAGCGTGACAGACATTAAGGAGTCAGGGAGGCGAAATGACTGATTCGACTCGATGGACTAATGAGAGGTTTGGGGGATATCACCTGAGGCACCCCCTCGAAGACGATGTTGACCTTACGCGCGTAGGACCGACTCAACCGTGTGGTGAATACATGCGGCGTTTCTGGTTCCCTGTAGCGATGACTGAGCAATTGGGCGAGCGGCCCGTCCCGATTCGGATTTTGGGAGAGGACCTCGTTATCTTCCGAGACCTCAGTGGAGTCATTGGACTCTTGCATAGGCACTGCTCTCATCGCCGAATGTCTCTCGAGTACGGCAGGATTGAGCAAAATGGAATTCGTTGCGCTTATCACGGCTGGCAGTTCGACGTCGACGGAAACATTTTGGATACGCCCGGCGAGCCGGCCGAAAGCACCATTAAAGATAAGATTTGTCACGGAGCCTACCCGGTTCGGGAGTTCAAGGGGCTTGTGTTTGCGTACATGGGGCCTCCTGACAAAAAGCCGTCATTTCCGATCCTTGATAGTTTTAATATTGATGGCCACGAGATGATCCCCTATTCGATCCATTCGCCCTGTAACTGGCTGCAGGAGAGCGAAAACTCCATGGATCCCTTTCATAGTGTGTTTCTGCACGGCCGAGTGAACGGGCCGCAATTTCCGGGATTGGAGCACTTTGTGGCACTTCCCGTGGTGGAGTACTTCAAGCGCCCAGAAGGCTTTGTGTATAGCCACTGCCGGCGGCAGGGTGATCTCATCATGATGCGTTTCCACGATCACATCACGCCAACCATGGCGCAGAACGGGGGCATGTTCCAGAAGCTTGATGGGCCAAAAGTGTTTGGGAGAACCAGTCTTACTAAATGGGTTACCCCCATAGATGATACGAACAGCCGTAAATTCGGTTGGCGCCACTTCAACGATGCCGATGAGGTGCTTCGTCAGGGAGACAAGACTGGGGTCGGTTGGGAGAAGGTAGATTTTTATGGACAGACTGCACACCGGACAGAGAAAGAACGCTTAGAAAGTCCTGGAGACTGGGAAGCGTGGACCAGTCAAGGTCCAATAAATATCCATCAGCGAGAATATCTTGGAACCACTGATGAAGGCGTTTCTCTGCTTCGCACCAAACTGAAAAAGGATATTCGGGCTGTCCAGCGCGGAAAAGCGGTCTCGCATCCTGTCGGTTCCGAAGATTCGCCGTTTCACACCTACGGTGGCGACACAGTCCTTCGACTGCCTGAAGATTCATCGGACGATAACGGATTAATGCGTCATGCTCAGAGCGAGGTCGCCCGGATATATTTTGCCGCGGACCAATACGAAGAAGACGATCGTCGGGACTTCATCGCGCACGAGATTCGCAAGCATTTCGGGGATGAAGCATTGACGGGAGCCAAAGACTGATCGTGGCAGCAGGACGACCCGTCCCGCGGCCTGGGATAAGCAGTATTCGTGGCCACATGGTAGCGCCTTCAGAAGACGCTGCGTCAACCGGTATCTTTCTCGCTTCAAATGAAAGTGTTTATGGCCCTGGCCAAATGGCCCAGGAAGCGATCATGCGGAGCGCGAGTACCGTGGAGCGGTATCCGGACGACGGGGTCGCGCGGCTCGCAGCTGCTATCGGCGTTAGATATGGCATTGACTCTGAAACCATCTGCTGTGGGTTTGGTTCGGACGACCTGTTGGCGCGCTTGGCGCGGGCTTACCTCTCGCCAGGTGACGAACTCATTCATTCTGCTCACGGATATCCGAAAATCCCAAACTACGCCTATGCCAATGACGCAGTACCTGTAAGTGCGGCAGATCAGGATTTCACAGCCGATGTGGATGCGATCCTCCAATGTGTAACCGAGCGCACCCGTATCGTAATGTTGGCCAATCCGGATAATCCAGCGGGGAGTTACCTAAGCGGCGGCGAAGTTCGCCGTCTTCATGGGCGCCTTAGCCCTGAAATTCTATTGGTGCTCGACTCTGCCTATACCGAATACGTCAGCGCCACAGACTATGAGAATCCACTAGCACTAATTAAATCCTCCACGAATGTCGTAATGACCCGAACCTTTTCGAAGGTGTTTGGCTTGGCTGGTCTCAGGGTGGGTTGGGCCTGTGGACCGGAGGAAGTTATCGATACCTTGAGGCGAATTGGGATCACTTTTCCAATATCAGTTCCAGCCCTGGCGGCGTGTGAGGCGGCTCTTGAAGATCGTGATCATTTTGAAAGGGTCGTTGGGGAGAATCACCGTATTCGGGAAATGTTTTCTGATGCGCTCAAAAGTTTAGGGTTTGAAGTGATTCCGAGTCAGACCAACTTTGTTCTGGCCCGCTTTGCCGAACCAGACCAAGCAGTTCGTGTCCATCAGTCGCTTGAAGCCAACGATATCTACACGCGGCGGTTTGCGGGTGGAGAGTTTGCCAGGTGTGTCCGCTTCACGTTGGGCACCGAAGAGGAAATGCTCGGTTGCATTGCAGTCCTCGAGAATGGGTGTAAGGCAAATGGGTGAGCCGCTTCGGGGAATGAATATCCAGGCGGCTCTGCACGAAGCCCACGTCGAGTTTGTGGTGGCGTTGCCGGACATCGTCACTTGCGATGAACTTCTTTGGCCGATTGCCAGAGAGAGTAACTTTAGATTGGTCAATGTCTGCAAGGAAGATGAGGGTGTCTCGATCTGTGCAGGCCTCTCTTATGCAGGCAAGCGTGCCATACTCTTGATGCAGCATACGGGGTTTTTGGACTCGATCAACGCAATACGCGTTATGGGGATGGACTATCAGTTACCTATAGTAATGATGATCGGTCTTCAAGGTCTCGAAGAGGATCGGTCGCCGAGTGAGTCTGCGCAAAACGGTGTACGTATCGTTGAGCCCATTCTTAAAGCGATGGATATCCGATATTTGGTTCTTAACGATGACTCGGATTCCTCGGCTATATCGAAAGCAATCGATTCGGCCTATTCGGCGCCACAGCCATTGGTTTTTCTGATCCCTCGAATGGGGAAACCGGATGACTATGAAGCGTGATCAGGCTCTGAAAGTGTTGGCCCAACACTACCCGGATGGGATTGTCGTCCCGGTATATCAGGCGGCTTTCGACTGGATGGCAATTCGTCCTCATCCATTAAACTATCTTTGTACGGGGGCGATGGGGCAAGGCTCCAGCCATGCGCTGGGACTGGCGCTGGCATGCCCGAAGGAGCAGATCGTCGTTCTTGATGGTGATGGCAGTCTGTTAATGAACCTTGGATCGCTTGTGACCATCGGGCATCAGGGTCCGTGCAACTTTTTGCACATCGTTTGCCAGAACGGCATCTATGAGGTCAACGGAGAGTTTCCTGTGCCAGGAGGGGCCGAGGTCGACTTCGCAAGCATGGCGCTGGCGGCGGGGTATCGCGAGGCGCACACCTTCTGCGATCTTGATTCGTGGGCTAGAAGCCTGCCGGATATTCTGGAGAGTTCCGGCCCTATCCTCGTGGATTTGAAACTCGAGGCGGGAAAGCCGTATCCGCGTGACTATCCGGCAATTCATAGCGAAGCGGCGCGAGAGCGCTTTAGATCTGCTTTGGCTGTTCGCCAAACCGGATAACTTCAGTTAAGTCTAGGACCCCCTCGAATGGTCTTAATCACTGTCTCACAGAAAGCGTTAATTAACCGGCTAGACTCACGGTTGCGAAGATAAAGCAGGGCGAGGTCACCATGAAGGGTCGGCTCAAAAGGTCTCACCTCAATTCCTGTTTCAAGTTTCAGCCCGGCAAACGATGGGCCGACGATAGACACCCCAATGCCGGTTGCGACCAGCTTGCAAATTGCGTCTGTGGTCCGAGCCTCGTAGCGAAGGCTTCTTCTGACTTTTGCCTTTGCAAAAAGTCGGTCTACTTTGTGTCGGTAGACGGAGTCACTTTTGTAGGAGATGAACTCTTCATCGGAGAGATCCGTTGGAGTCACCCTTTTTAGTCTGCGCAATTTGTGCGATTTTGGAAAAATACAAACCGACTGTCCGGCTAGTACGGGTTGAGATACTACGGCAGGATTCTCCATTGGTAATGTAGAGAGCCCAAGATCACACTGCCCGGACGTCAAATACTCAAAAACCCGTTGGGTTGGCTGTACCTCCAAAGAAACCGCGACGAGAGGATATGCCTTATTGAAAGCCTTGAGTATCGGCCCGATAAACATCGTCACCACACTTGGGATTGTCACGATACGCAGGCTTCCTTCCTTATGATCGCGAATGTTAATTGCGGACTGATTTAATTGATCCAACCCTAGATGGCTAGTTTCAACCTCCTCAAAAAACATCCGCCCCTCGATGGTAGGGGTAATCTGGCGTCCCTGCCGCGAGAACAACTCAAACCCCAAAACACGTTCGAGGTCCTTCACAAGTCTCGAGATTGCAGGTTGGGATACATCGAGCATTTCAGCTGCTCCTGTGATGGTGCCTGTCATCATCACTGCGCGAAACGCATCGACTTGCCGGAGAGTAATCAAAGAGGCCTCTATGGATAGCAGGATTAAATCATCAATGCGGTGCTACATTATCATTAGTCACCGAAATGGAGTTACCCACAAACCTTGATCAGAAGCAAGCGCGGAACAGCACATGAAGCCAAATAGAGAGTGGATTATTGGGGTGACTCATCTGATCAAGCCGCCATTTGATCCAGAAAAAAAGGCGTTTAGAGATAACGTGCGCTTCATTCATTTTCCTGATAGCGACGAGCGCGAATTTTCCAAGGATTCCCTGTCTGAGGTAGATGGCTTACTGGTTTGGACGCCCTCGATCGGAGTTCAAACGATTCGCCATCTAGCGAAATGCCAGATCATCGTTCGTTACGGGGTCGGTTACGACAAGATTGATCTTTCCACGCTCGACAACGCTGGCATCGCATTCTCAAATAATCCCGAATACGGCCCTGAAGATGTCGCTGATACCGCGATCGGACTGATTCTTGCCCTCCAGCGTGGGCTCATTCAACATGACGAACGGGCTAGAACCTACGGTTCTACGTGGCAGGAGAATCATATCGTGCCGATG
>DLPX01000078.1:0-19900 GCA_002477475.1 Proteobacteria bacterium UBA7447 | reverse complement strand
GCGCGCCGACTTTCGCCCTTTGGGTATAAAACGCTGGCGTATGATCCGTATGTCAGCAACGGCATGTTCAGGGCGCTTCAGGTTGAGCGGGCGACTTCCTTGCAGGAATTAGTCGACGAGGCTGACGTACTGACTCTGCATTGCCCTTTAACCGCAGAAACCGAGTCCATGATCAATGCTGAACTTCTTAGAGCAGCTAAGCGAGGACTCTTGTTGGTGAATACTGCTCGAGGCAGATTAATTGATAGCTTGGATACCCTGGAAGAGGGTCTTGTTTCAGGCAGAATCGGCGGAGTAGGTCTAGATGTTCTGCCAGAGGAACCGCCAGGCTCTCACCACCTGATAAACGCCTGGCGCAGACGAGAAGAGTGGACCCTCGGGCGCATTATCATTACACCGCATAATGCTTTCTTTTCAGATTACTCGATGAACGAGTGCCGTTTTGCGGCCGCCGAGACGGCACGATTATTCCTCGAGGAAAACATTCACCGAAACCAAATCCCTTCAAGGTAATTTTTTGTGTGAGTCGCCAGGGCTGGTTCGCGGACATTCCGAATCATGCGTTGGTTGCCAGCGCTTCCACGCAATCGGTCGCCAAACTCCGTGGTTGCTCAAATATCCCCCCGCCTAGACGCCCGACTTCGCCCGCATTATCGAGTATTCCCAGGCTGACTAATGGTTGCCGATTGGACGCCAGCCACGCCCGCGCGGTCAGGCCTACACGGAGCCCTAGTTCTGCAAAAGCCGGATGAGGAGACGAAGTCAGCAGAGCACCCGTGCTGAGACCATCTCGGGGTAGGAAATGACCTAGGTTTTTTTGTTGCGCACTAGAGAAAGACATCGCCATCGCGCCAAATCCCAAGATATCTACTATCGCACTGTCGCCGATGGCCCCAAGTGCCCGGGACTGTGGCAGATCCACTTCAAAGGCGCCGTGAGGGGGAGAGGCTGGGGCTGTAAACCATTGGCCCGGCAACCCCGCAACCTGAATACCGGTCTCGCGCCCGTTAGCCGCCGCCGTGATGATCAAACTGCTTTCAGGAGTTCCCCTAGCGCCGAGCAAGATGGCTTTAGAAGCAGCCATCCAAAGGTTCAAAAAGAAACTTGGGCTGTCTTCGATGAAGGAAAGGTACTTTTCTGCTTTAGGCCGAACCCGTAGTCGGGGTCTGATCTTTTCGAGGAGAAGTCTAGTACCCGCTGGTGTTCTGCCGTGACAGTCATCACCCTCATGCAGGGAGTCTGCGGCAATATCGAGAAGAGTGATGCCGTCATCACAAACCTGACTGAGTACAGGGCCAAGAGAGTCATGAAGCCATGTCAGGTGCTCAAGCGCCGCTTTAGAGCATGTTCCCAGCCGTGGGGCAGGTCCGTTGCCTCCGTTTATCGGGGAAAATGATTTCACGTTCCCATCGGAGTCGTCCTCAATGCAGTGCAGCAGCATTTTAGAAGAGACCACGGCCGCCAGGGGTGTGACGACATCATAGTCTTGTGCAGGCTCCAAGGTGATGGCTCCAGAGAAAATAAGGTGCTCGGCTTCGTCAAAGTCTTGTGCTGCGCCATTGAAAACTAGGGCAACCTTTGCGGAGTTCAAAACAGGTCTAACGATCTCAGTGGGATCGGAAAAAGCTGGTCCCGCATGCAGCAGCGTGGTGTCAGCAAGGTTAACGGCATTGCCCGCAGTTTGCATTTCTCTCCAGAGAGGATTTACACGCAAAACCCGTGAGATCGACTGCGTGTCGGCTGCGTGAGAAAGTGTGACCATCATGATTGCCTAGGCCGGGCGTATCCAGGTCTCAGAGAAATACAGAAAAGCCGTGGTCGTCTTGATTCCCGCCTGGACTCGTTCCACGGGGGAACCCGGCAATCGTCGTCCATTTATGTGAATTGATGGATTGGTGGACTCGATTAAGAGTGTATAGAGTTCGTTTTCTTTTCCCCCGGTAAGCTCTGGGGGGAGTTCGAGCGCAGTCGGTTTTCCCAACCCGTCCCATACAAGTTCGATATCCAGAGAGTCGGCCCTGATGATTTCAGAGTAACGGACCCGCGGGTCGCCCTCTGACCGGCACTCTTCTATGGGGATGAGAGACAGAGATTCGCAGGAGGGCAGAGCAGCAAAGGCAGGCAGTCTCAGAATGAAGGTTTCCAGAAGATATTCTGCGAGGTCCTGGTTATCGTGAAGGAGGAGGTTACAGCCCTCCGGAAACGCCCGTTTTTCCTCGGGTGAATCTAACAGTAGTAGCACAGTGCCTCTTCCTGCGGGAGACACATAAATACGGAAAAAGAGCGCGATTGCAGAAAAGGGGCCGTCGGGGTTTTCCTTCAGCAAAATCCCTGGGTTTTCGCCAGTCCAGACGACCTGGCCAGGGTGAATCGGTGATGAAAGAGGCATAAGGGTTCAGGGTTGTGTTTCAGGGGGTAAGACCCATGTTTCGGAAACTGCCATAAAAGCGGTACTCATTTCTCGCCCAAAGAAGACTCGCTCGCAGACGCGTCCGGATAGCGACTCTCCGTTAAGGGAAATCGATGCATTGCGCGCCTCCAGAAACACACTGTACATGTCATGGAGGCCGGTAGCGCAATCCTTTGGAGCAACCTCGACCGCAAAAGGTTCGCCCAGTTCAGCCCAGTGCATTTGGGCTTCACAACTCGCCGCACTCATTGTTTCGGTCCAGGAATTTTTCATATCGCCTTCGGACGAATGGGATTCGGCCTCCAGCCAGGTCATGGCCTCTAAGGCGGGTTGGCTACGAAACGAGGGAAATCGAGACACAAAGTTCTGGACAAGATATTGCGTTAGTTCGGAATTCGTCGTGATGCACAGGTTTCTGGCATTGGGGAAACCTTGAGTTTTTTGAGGATCACCAAGGATAATCATGGCTGATCCTTGACCGTGCGCCGAGAATAGAACGCGGAAGAATATGCCGAGCCCTGTCCAGGGGCCGTCTGGTGATTCTCTGAGATAGATGCCGGGGTTATCCCCAGCCCACTCAACTTGCCCAGGATTTACGGCTATTCTTGTTTCGACATCAGTCATTTGTTTCGTTATTTTTATATAATGTGTGAGTATATGATTGCCCGCAAGACTCTAACAAAATTATATGGCGTTGAATATAAAAGTCGCGCCCGTCGTTCGGATTCGCGTTAATTTCCCCTCCTTCCAGAATGGAATAGGTCTCCCTTGAAACGTTTTTCAATTTTTTCAATTGCAAGAAACGCTCTGACGGGTCACCGTCATTGGGAAAAAATGTGGCGAAGCCCGGATCCCAAGCGTGAGTATGATGTCGTGATTATTGGGGGCGGAGGGCATGGTCTCGGTGCAGCTTATTTTTTGGCGAAAGAGCACGGCATCACCAACGTGGCCGTTTTGGAGAAGGGCTGGCTAGGTGGGGGTAACACGGGTCGGAACACCATGACAGTTCGCTCGAATTTTCTTAGAGAAGACAGTGTTCCGTTTCATGAAATGTCGCTCGATCTCTACCATCAGTTAAGTCGGGACTTGAATTACAACCTGATGGTGAGTCAGCGGGGAATGATCACTTTCATCCAAAGTTCCGCCGCTAATCGAATAGCGCTTCAGATGGCCAATACGATGCATATTTATGGGGCGGAGTACCGGATGTTGACGCTCGACGAAGTGAAACAAAAGATCCCAATCTTTGATCCCTCGCCAAATATGCGGCTCCCTGTGCGCGGCGGGGTTTATCAGCCGCGTGCGTCGATGGTGAGGCATGACGCTGTGGCGTGGGGATTTGCCCGTGCCGCTGATGCTCGAGGCGTAGATATTATCCAGAACTGTGAGGTTACTGGAATACAGCAGGAGAAAGGCGCGGTGACTGGTGTCGAAACGACCCGGGGACTGATCAAAGCAAAAAAAGTCGGTATGGCCGTCGCCGGCCACGGCAGCGTTGTCGCCTCAATGGTGGGTCAACGCCTCCCAATCACAACCCAGCCATTGCAAGCCTGGGTATCGGAACCCGTGAAGCCTGTGCTGAATGAGATCGTCGTCATCAGGAGTTACTACGGCACCTATCTGATGCAGTCGGACAAAGGAGAGATAGTAGTCGGGCAGGGAGCTGATCCTTATCCTTCCTACGCCCAGCGAGGGACGTTTCCGATTATTGAAGATGCGACGACGTCGATGTTGGAAGTTTTCCCCAGTTTCGGCCGGTTGAAGTTGTTGCGTCATTGGGCTGGCATGCTGGATATCCCTTACGACGGTAGCCCCATTATCTCGAAGACGAACACCTGCGGGTTTTATATTGACGTAGCAGGTTCTGGCGGATTCAAGACGACGCCTGCAGCGGCAAACACATTCGCCCACCTGATTGCAAAAGACACGCCGCATCCGCTTGCTGAAAAACTCGGTCTGGAGCGTTTTTCTTCCGGACGTCTGATTCAGGAGGGCGGCGTGTCCGCTAACCGTTGATGGGGATTGTGTAATGTTGGAAATTCCCTGTCCTTGGTGTGGACCAAGAAACGAAACCGAGTTTGTCTGCGCGGGCGAGGCAGATCGCAAGAGACCCGCTAATCCTGAAGCCGAGACGGAAGAGGCTTGGGCCGATTATCTTTTCAACACGACAAATCCCAAAGGCGTCGTTCGGGAGTGGTGGTGGCATGTCAGCGGATGCACGCGTTGGTTTCAGATTGATCGTGACACAGTCACACATGAGATTACTCCCGTCAAGGATCCGTCAAAATGACGCGATTGGCGAATGGCGGAGTGATTGATCGGCAACGTCCCTTGCGTTTCACGTTCAACGGGAAACGCTATCAGGGCTATGAGGGAGATACTCTGGCCTCTGCGCTTGTGGCCAATGATGTTCTGATCGTCGGGCGGAGTTTCAAGTATCACCGGCCCCGCGGCCTTCTCACGTGTGGGCCGGAAGAACCCAACGCGCTTGTGCAGTTGGTGAGTGATGGGGATCAACCGAATCTTAGAGCAACGGAGATTCCCTTGAGGGAGGACCTTGAGGCAAGAAGTGTCAACTGCTGGCCGAGCGCAAAATTCGATCTTCGCGCAATAAACAGTGTCCTGGCCCCCCTGTTCCCTGCGGGGTTCTATTACAAAACGTTTATGGCGGGGCGGTGGGACTTCTATAGCCGATTTATCCGCCAGGCGGCCGGGCTGGGCCACTCTCCGAAAGAGCGAGACCAGGGTCGCTATGAACGGGTAAACCACCACGCCGATGTGCTGATTGTGGGGGCGGGGCCCTCAGGGATCCAGGCCGCGAGAGTTTCAGCAGAAACGGGGCACGATGTCATGGTGCTTGATATGCAGGAGTCACCTGGCGGCCACTTGCTGTTTCATCCCCGGCAGATTGATGGCCGGGCAGCATCCGACTGGGTGTCACGGGAGGTTGGCGAACTACAGGCTCGTGAGAACGTGACCTGGTTGCAAAGCACCACCGCGACAGGTTACTACGATCACAACATGGTCATCGCAGTACAGCACGAGCCGGCGGAATCATGGTTGAAAGAACGTTTGTGGCATATCCGTGCCAGCAAAGTAGTCATTGCCACCGGCGCTGTAGAGCGGCCGTTGATTTTTCCGGGCAATGATCGTCCCGGGGTAATGCTGGCTGACGCGGCAGTCCGATATATTCGGCGGTTTGCAGCGGTCCCAGGCAAAAGGGTGCTGATCTACACGAATAATTCGACGCCGTATGCGCACCTGGAAACATTTAAGACGGCCGGCATAGAGATTCAGAGCATTCTCGATCTGCGAAAAAGTCCGAGCGAGGCAGAGCTTAGCCTTGCCAGAAACTCAGAGGTTCCCGTGATAGTCGACGCGAGGATTACGGGAGTTCAGGGGCGCTCCGGGGTAAAGGGTGTGACCTATCAGAATGGAGCAGGCACAAAAACCGTCCGTTGTGACTTTGTTTGTCATTCGGGGGGCTGGAACCCGCTAATTCATCTTTATTCTCACGCGGGCGGGCGCTCACGTTTTGAGCAGGCCTCCGCTGCCTTTGTCCCTGGCGAACGAGCGCAGGGGGCATATCCAATCGGCGGCGCCAACGGAACGTTCTCATTGGCTGAGGGATTGAAGGAAGCCACCGATGTTGCGAATACATTGTTTTGTGAAAGCGTAGGCAATTCGGCCTGGAGTACGCCGGCTACGCCGGCGACGGAGGATGAGGTTGCCTACCGGATCGATCAGATCTGGCCGGAAAAAGGCCTCAAGGGCAAGGCATTCGTTGACTTTCAGAACGACGTGACTACCGCGGACATTGCACTTGCGGTGCGGGAGAACTTTCAATCGATAGAACATGTGAAACGCTATACGACTGCGGGGATGGCGGTGGATCAGGGAAAAATTGGTAATCCCAACGTTATTGGTCTTGTTTCTAGGGAGTTGGGGGAGGAGCAGTCATCGGTAGGGACTACTACCTTTCGACCGCCATTTGCCCCGGTGAGTTTCGGCGCCATAGGCGGCAGTGAGCGTGGGCCCCTGATTATTCCGGCGAGAACCACGCCTATGACGGCATGGAATATTGAAAACGGAGCCGCCATGGATGAGGCGGGCGCCAACTTTCGAAGGCCGTTCTTCTTTCCCCGGCCGGGGGAGGTGATGGAGGACGCCGTTGCCCGGGAAGCGGCAGCGGTGCGAACTTCATGCGGGATTTACGATGGCTCCCCACTTGGGACCTTCGAACTGCAAGGACCGGATACGGGAGAACTCCTGAATCGGCTGTACACCAATCGTTTTGACAATCTTCCTGTGGGTCGTGGCCGCTTTGGTCTCATGCTGCGCGAAGACGGACGCCTGTTTGACGATGGTGTCACTTTTCGTGTCGACCAGAACCGTTATCTGATGTCTTGTGGAACGGGTGCCGCGGGACCGGTATACGCGCATATTGATCGTCTCCTTCAAACCGAATGGACCGATCTCAACGTGTATCTCGTCAATGTCTCTGCAGCGTGGGCTACGATGTGTGTGTGCGGACCTTTGGCGCGCGTGGTGTTGGGCAAGCTTGAGAGCGACATCGCGCTTGATCCAACCTTTCAGTTTCTTGATTTTCGTGATGGAGCGCTTGAAGGAATAAACGTCCGCGTGGCACGCGTGAGTTATACGGGAGAACTCAGTTTTGAGGTTAACGTTGCAAGACGTTCTGCGCTGAAACTCTGGAAGATTCTGATGGAGGCGGGCAAAGAGTTCGACATAACGCCTGTGGGCTCGGAAACAAGCGGAGTGTTGCGCATCGAAAAAGGATTTATCTCTCCCGGACATGAAGGCGACAACATCACGAATCCCTTTGATGCCGGGATGGGCTGGATCGTCGACATGACCAAATCTGACTTCATCGGCAAACGCAGCCTGCTGCGAGATATCAAGTTGGGCGGAGAGCGCCAACACGTTGTGGGCCTGCTTCCGGATGATGAACGGGCTCCAGTGGCCGATGGGTCAGCGCTGCTTCCGGCGCAGGAGAGCAATTCCCGCTCGGGATTTCAAGGCCACGTAACTGCAGCCTGTTTCAGTCCGACACTCAAAAGGACGATCGCTCTGGCTCTATTGAAGGATGGACAGAACCGTCATGGGGAAAAGGTTGTGATATCGGGCCTGGAAAACAGTTGCGTTGCAACCGTTACTGAGCCCGCGTTCTATGACCCGAAGGGTGAGAGGATGCGCGCATGAGTTATCAGGTGGAAGTCTCATCTTTGGCACATTATGCGTTGATCAATCTTCGGGGCGAGACGCAGGTGACCACCAACTGGGAAGCCGTACTTGATGTCACTTTTCCCAAATCAGCACACACAGCATTGATCAGTAGGGCATTTTCAATACTTAGCCTTGCCTCGGATCACTGGTGGGTCAGGACAGCATTGAAAAATGAGGATGAGCTCTTTCACAGGCTTTCAGAAGCCGTATCGGGCGAACACGCAGCCGTCACTGTGGTTACCGACCACTTTCAGGGTTTTTCTATCAAAGGGCCGGATGCGGTCGCCGTATTGCGCCAGGGATTCAGTCTTGATCTGCGGCGTCTCGAGAGCGGGCAGTGTACGCGCGGCGGTTTTGCACGGTGCGGCGCCACATTGCAGGTGGTGGAGTCGGGCAGGGCTTATGAACTCTTCGTGGAGGCGAGTTATTCTGAATACGTGGAGCGTTGGCTTAAAATGGCGCAGGGTCATACGTTTTAGCCAGAAAACCGAGGCCGTTCATAACGCCGGTGGGTTATGCCAGATTACTACGATACAGCGGCGCAACTAAACGAATACTTAGTGTTTCATTACGGAAACGACGCGTCAGTGTTGCCGTGGGATTTTGGACCGGTCAAGGCTCTTGGATTTCACAAGAGACTTGTGGGGTGGGTCGACAAGAGTCGGCTTCGTGCTGGAAGCCGTGCGCTTGATCTTGGTTGTGCAGTGGGCCGGATCAGTTTGGAATTGACCCGCGTATGTGAGTCGGTTGTTGGCATTGACTACTCGACGACCTTTATCGAATCAGCAAAGAAGATTAGAGAGAGCGGGCTCGTCACCTTTCAGTTAACGAGAGAGGGCACTCTCGGCACATCATCGCAAGTGCGACTTCCGGCTGATGTTTCGCCTGATCGGACGTCCTTCTGCCAAGGGGATGCGGAAAACCTATCCGAGTCATTGGGTAAATTCGACGTCATCATAATGGCCAATCTGCTTGATCGAGTGGCACATCCACGAAAAGTGCTGTCCAGGCTTAGTGACATCACGCAACCGGGCGCTCAGGTAATCATCTGTTCCCCTTTCACCTGGTGGGATGAATTTACTCAGCCTGAGGAGCGGCTCGGTGGATTCATTCAGGACGGCAAAGAAATGACTTCCATGGATACAGTGGCAAAGCTTCTTGAGCCGAACTTTCGCCAAACGAAAATCGGAGATGAGCCTTTTCTTATCCGACAACATGAGCGGAAATTTTTCATGAGTGTCGCGTGCGTTGGAGCATGGATTCGAAGGTAAGGCCGATTTAGTCGGCGGCTGGCGCACTATCTGTTGGAATCTCCGTATAATTCATCGCCCGTCGAAATCGTTGCCGGTGTAGCTCAGTTGGTAGAGCAGCGCATTCGTAATGCGAAGGTCGTAGGTTCGAATCCTATCTCCGGCACCACTATTTCCTTTCAAGCGATCCTTCCAAGCGCCTATCAAAGGGTACTTCTAATATGAATAAAGCAGCCCGAAAACGAATTCTTGTCACTGGAGGTGCCGGTTTTGTGGGATCACATCTTTGCGATCGCCTTGTGTCAGCCGGAAACGACGTTGTCTGTGTCGACAACTTCTACACCGGCGATAAGCGGAATATTGCGCATCTGTTGACCGAAAGTAATTTTGAGTTAATCCGCCATGATGTGACCTTTCCGCTGTATCTTGAAGTAGATCAGATCTACAACCTCGCCTGCCCGGCATCTCCGGTGCATTATCAATATGACCCTGTTCAGACGACCAAAACGAGCGTGCATGGAGCGATCAACATGCTTGGACTGGCTAAACGAACCGGGGCGAGGATACTCCAGGCGTCTACCAGTGAAGTCTACGGCGATCCTGAGATCCATCCTCAGCCGGAGCATTATTGGGGTAAGGTAAATCCGGTGGGTGTGCGGTCATGCTACGACGAAGGCAAGCGCTGCGCGGAGACATTGTTTTTTGATTACTGGCGCCAGCATCGACTGGAGATCAAGGTAGCGCGGATATTCAACACCTATGGCCCAAGAATGCATCCGGACGACGGCCGGGTTGTGTCTAATTTTATTGTCCAGGCGCTGCGTCAAGAGTCATTGACTATCTTTGGCGATGGATCACAGACAAGGTCATTTTGCTACGTGGACGATCTTGTTGAAGGCCTGATCCGATTAATGGAATCAAGGACGGATTTCACGGGCCCCGTGAATCTAGGTAATCCCGGAGAATTCTCAATGCTGGAACTGGCAACGCAAGTGATCCAGCAAACCGGGTCGAGCTCTGTCACTGAATTCAAGACATTGCCCGAAGATGATCCGCAACAGCGCAGGCCTGACATCGAGCTCGCAAGAAATGAGTTGTCCTGGGAACCGACGATCCCGCTTGCGGACGGCCTGGCAAGAACAATTGACTACTTTAGGAGCATACTGTAGCCGGAAAGTTCCCAGAGTTTTTGACATATCCCTGATAAGTTATTGAAAAAACGAAATTAAGTAAACTTTCATGCTGGCTCATCCTGTGAGCCTTGTGGAGTCCAAACTGTCCCCGAATTCACTAGAAGAAGGGATACAACATGCAGGACTTTCTTGATTTTCTTTCGTGGCTTGGTTTCACCAGCCTTGCCGCCACGGTTTTTGGATTCAGCGATGTCGTCGGAGCGACCGGTTTAACCGGCGCTGAACTGATGACGCTCGGACTATGTGTCAGCTTCGCCGGCGGAAGCAGTGGTTTCCTGCTTTGTCGCTGGGCGGGTCGTGGAGCGGCTGATCTGTCGAGCCGGATTCGGCAGTTTGTCTCCGACCGGCAACGTTTGGGTGCCACCCTGTTTGAGCGGGCATAAAAAGTGATATAGGTCAGGCACGCCGGATAGAATCCGGGTTTCGTTGGAGGAGTCGCGTGCCTAGTTCCCAGTTTAGAAAAGACCTCAGCACCTGGCTCGAGAGAGCCTCGGTCCAGAGATTCATTATCGCCCTGATTGTGCTCAACGGGGTGATTTTAGGGATTCAGACCTCAGTCGGTCTGACGGATTATTTTGGTCTCTGGCTGTCTCTGTTGGATCAATTCATCCTCGCCGTTTTCGTCCTGGAGATCGTCTTGAAGCTGGCGGCCTCGGGGCGGAAATTTTTTCGAAGTTACTGGAATCTTTTTGATTTTTTTGTTGTTGCTATTGCTCTTGTTCCCGCGAGCGGGCCCTTCGCGGTCTTGCGAGTGTTGCGAGTGTTGCGCTTGTTGCGCCTCATATCAGCCGTGCCACGCTTGCGGTTTGTTGTGGAAGCGCTCCTACATGCCATTCCTGGGATCGCGTCGATCGGCGTATTGATTCTGATTATTTTTTATGTGTTTGCCGTGGTGGCGACGGGCTTATATGGCGCAGTATTCCCCGACTGGTTCGGCAGCCTGGGCCGTTCGATGTTTACCTTGTTCCAGATCATGACGCTGGAGAGTTGGTCTATGGGTGTGGTACGTCCCGTGATGCAGGTTTTTCCTTTTGCATGGATCTTTTTTGTGTTCTTTATCCTGGTGGCGACATTCACCATGCTGAACCTCTTTATAGGAATAATTGTCGAAACGATGCAGACCTTGCATGCGAAATCTGATGAAGATGAACAGAGCAAGAGAGGCTCAACAGAAGAGGATCCAGCGTCAGTAATTGATGAACTCCGTGGGCTGCGTGAAGAGATAGCCCAACTTAACGAAAAACTCGAAAACCGAAACAGATAGCCAACATCCGGACCTAGAGCGGCGGACCGAAATTAAAGCCGTGCGGGCGGGGCCAAGGGGAGTGTCAGTCGTAGATTGAGGTCTCCCCGGGCGGACGGGTCTTGAAGCGTTTGTGGACCCAGAAGTACTGACTTGGATCCCTGCGAATGCAGTCCTCAATAGCTGAGTTCATTCTTTGAGCATCTCCTTCGGGCGTGCCCGTGGGAAAGTTCGGGAGCGGTTTTTCGATCACAATTTCAAAGCCAGCTCCGCCAGGGAGAATATAGGTCGGGCAGGGCAACACGGGAACGGCACAGAGTTTGGCTATCCTCCCTAGCGCGGGCCAGGTAGCGGTCGGAACTTCAAAAAACGGTGCAAAAACAGCACGCCGCGGGCCAGGATCTTGATCAGGCAGGTAATAACACCCGGTTCCTCGACGTATCGCTTTAAACATTGGCCGCAGATCGTCTTTACGTTCGTACAATATGCTCCCAAATCGCTGACGCGCTCGCAGCATACTGCGATCGAAGACAGAATTTCGTGTGCGCTGATAAACGCTCACCCCGGGCGATTTAAGAGAAATAAAGACGCCCCCAAGTTCCAGGGCAAGAAAATGGGGCGCCAGAAGGATGAACCCCTTCCCCCCATCTTCAAACTGACGCAAAACGGCTTCGTTGCGGATCTTCACCCGTTTTTTGAGTTTCTCTTCTGATGCCCACCAGACGAATCCTGTGTAGAGCAGCATCCGGGCCGTGTTGCGAATGTTTTCCCTCGCGAGCGTTGCCGCTTCTCTCTCTGACAGCTCAGGAAAACAAAGGGACAAGTTGCGTTCAGCGACCCGGCGACGTGACGGCAGGACGATCCTCAGGAGATCTCCAAGACCCGTGCCTAGATGGAACAGTATCTGTAGAGGAACCAAGCTCAAAAGCCGAAGCAGCCCAAGGGCGATCCAACTCCCAAGGTATCGGATATGGAAAGGACTTCTAACCGGTCGCGGCATAAAATGGCTCCCGGAGCCTCACCGATAAGCGTTCATAAAGATCGAGGTTCGTGAGGAGAAAGATACGCGACATAGGCGACGGATATAAATATTTTGGATGACCGCCTGCAAAAGAAACATGGAACCATATGCTATAGTGTACCGAGTAGTATCTGCTTGCTATTCGGCCAGCGGCTCAAGAAAAAACGGTATCGGGAGGCTCTTTGACAGAGACTATTGTACTCACCGCGGAGATGGTTGCGGTGATGGCGATACTGGCTTTAACGATTTTTCTGTTCGCCTTCGAAATTGTCCGCGTCGATGTAGCGGCGGTGGGCATCATGGTGTTGCTCGGCCTTACGAGTATGTTGCCCGGTTATTCTGGACTGGTCCCGATCGGTAATTTATTCGATGGGTTTTCCAGTAACGCCGTTATTTCCATCATCGCTGTAATGATCATCGGTGCCGGTCTCGATAAGACGGGGATCATGAGTCAGTTAGCGGGAAAAATCCTGAAATATGGGGGCAGGACGGAAAGTCGGATTATTACGGTCATTTCTGCCACCGTGGGGGTTATCTCCAGTTTCATGCAGAACATCGGCGCCGCGGCACTTTTTCTCCCCGTCGTGACCCGGATCGCGCGGCGGGGCAATCTGCCGATTTCTCGACTGCTCATGCCGATGGGGTTTTGCGCGATTTTGGGCGGGACGATGACAATGGTCGGATCGAGTCCTTTAATCCTGCTCAACGACCTGATCGAGACCTCAAACCGCAATATGCCGGACGCCGTCACTCCGATGGAGACGTTTTCACTGTTTTCCGTTTCTCCTATTGGAGTGGTGATGCTGCTAACCGGGATCTTTTACTTCGTCCTTCTCGGTCGGTTTGTGTTGCCGGTAGTTAAGGACAAGCCCCAGGAATCGGGTAGCACCCTTCAATATTTTTCGGAGGTTTACGGGATCTCGGGGCAGGTGTTCGAGGCGCGTGTCACAGAGGACAGCCCGCTAGCTGGTGGGACGCTCTCTGATATCGATAGTGCGGGGCGGGGCGGTTGGATCGTTGCGGCGCGAACCGGCGATAAATACACTGTTGCGCCGTCGGGAGAAACTGAGCTTTGGCCGGGGACGGATCTCGCCATCATGGGGCCGATGGATTCGGTGCAACATTTTTGTACTGAGAACGCGTTGGAACTAAAGAGGGAGATGGATGTCTTCTCGGAGTTGCTCAGTCCGACCGCAGCGGGGATCGTAGAGGTTGTTGTGCCTCCTGATTCGAACCTCATTGGCAAGTCAATCCGGGAAGTGTCCTTACGACAAAGATACGGCGCAACAGTGCTCGCCATATTCCGAATTGACGAAGTGATTGATCGGCAGTTGCCCGAATTTGTGCTTCAAGCGGGAGATACGCTTGTGTTGCACGCCCGCTGGCAGGATGTGGCTCCGATCGCTAAGAACAAGGACTTTGCGGTTGTGACGGACTTTCCGCGTGAGGACACCCGTCCGGAAAAACTTCCCCACGCCATCATCTTTTTTTTGATTGCGCTTGGACTCATTCTTTTTACCGAGCTAAGGTTGTCGGTTGCGCTGATGACTGGGGCGATCGGAATGATCATCAGTGGCGTCATCCGCGTCGATGAGGCTTATCAATCGATTGGCTGGCAAAGTGTATTCCTGCTTGCCAGCCTGATCCCCCTTGGCCTCGCGATGGAGGCAACGGGAACGGCCGCCTGGGTCGCCCAGCAGACACTGATTGTGCTGGGAGAAGTCCCGATTTGGGTACTGCAGTCGAGTATTGCCGTACTCGCGACGATATTTACCTTGCTGATGTCCAACGTCGGGGCGACGGTCTTGCTGGTGCCGTTGGCGGTCAATATTGCTATCGGAGCAGGAGCCGATCCCGCGGTCTTTGCGTTGACGGTGGCGATCGCGACGTCTAACTCTTTTCTGATCCCGACACACCAGGTGAACGCGCTGATCATGGGGCCGGGCGGTTATCGTGTTGCAGACTTTATGCGGGCGGGCGGCATCATGACTGTTTTATTTTTAGTGATCATGATGGTCATGTTAAATATAATTTTCTAAACCTGAACCCTTTCGTAACGAACTTCACATCATATGTCCAACAGACGAATCTTCTCCCATTCAAGCATGACCTCTTTTCGCGGACTGCCCCATCGGTAGCCGCCAATGCCGCCGTCAGAGCGAATGATTCGGTGACAAGGGATGAGAAATGAGATCGCATTTTGGCCAACGGCGGTCCCGACGGCGCGAACGGCTTTCGGTTTTTGAATATCAGCCGCCAAGTCGCCATAGGTCATCGTCGCTCCCAGAGGGATCCCCAGGAGTGCACGCCAGACTCGGACCTGAAAGTCTGTTCCATGGACCAATAGCGTCAGTGGACCACGCGGCGGCGAGCCCTCGCCGGGAAAAATTCGCTTGAGAAGGCCAGCCGTTTCTTTCTGAGCAGGAGTTAGGCGGGCGCTGGGCCAGGTCTCCTTGAGGGGGAGAAGGATTTTCGAGGGTTCTGTTTCGGCTTTATCAAAAGATAGCCAACAGATTCCTCGCGCCGTGACGCCCAACAGACATCTGCCGAAGGGACTGTTGTGAATCCCGAAACCAATGGTAAGCCCGATCCCTTGATCGCGGTATTCTGCTGGCGTCATGCTCTGAAGGGAAACAAACAGGTCGTGTAGACGCCCGGACCCGGACAAGCCGGTATTCAGGGCGGTATTAAGGACGGTCCCACCGCTGCGCAGTTGTCGCTGGGCGTCAGTCAGCGTCAGGGACTGCAGATACTTCTTTGGACTGATACCCACCCAGGTTTTGAAGAGTCTCTGGAAATGGTGGGGACTCAGTTTCGCAGCAGCTGCGGTTTCGTTCAGAGTGGGCTGTTCGCGCCAATCTGTCCGTAGGAATTCCAAGGCCTTCGCAACGCGCACGTAGTCCGATTCCAGCGGTTTAGCAGCTTTTTGCATACCGCGAAGAATAGTTTTGCGTCCGAGGTAGTGCAACCCGATTCTTGCGCTAAGAAAAGGATCCCTTTCAATTTCCTTTGATACACTCGCGGGCATTGAAACCCTATGCGGACGGCTGGCAGGGGTAAGAACCCGGCTTTAATCGCAATCCTGTTTTGAAGCCTATCGGAGGCAGTATGGCAGTGGATTTTCCAGATCAGGCACAGATCGTCATTATCGGTGGTGGTGTCGTAGGGTGCAGCGTCGCTTATCACCTGGCGGAGTTGGGGATCAAGGACGTTGTGCTGTTTGAGCGCAAGTTATTGACCAGTGGCACAACCTGGCACGCAGCGGGGCTGGTGGGACAGTTGCGGGCCACGCAAAACCTGACAAGGTTGGCCCAGTACACCACCAATCTCTACGCGGAACTTGAGGAACTGACGGGGCAGGCGACAGGCTTTCGTCAGAATGGATCTCTCAGCCTCGCAACAGACGCCGAGCGGTTTGAGGAGCTTAAACGGGGCGCCTCCATGGCGAGTTGTTTTGGGCTTGAAGTCGAAGTCGTTAGCCCTAAAGAAGCGCTCGATCTTTATCCGATCATGTCCACCGAGAACCTCGTGGGCGCAGTTTTTCTGCCGCGGGATGGCCAGACCAACCCTACCGATACGACGCAGGCGTTGGCGCGCGGCGCGCGGGATAAAGGTGTGCGAATCTATGAGGGTGTCACCGTAGAGTCCTTTGAGAAAGAGGGAGGCAGGGTGAGCGCGGTTGTTACCAATAGGGGCCGAGTCGCTTGCGAGACAGTGGTCAATTGCGCCGGGATGTGGGGGAGAGCGCTGGGCCTTAAGGCAGGAGTTTCTGTGCCCCTGCATGCCGCAGAACATTTTTATGTGGTCACCGAACCCATTCCAGATCTTCCGAGAGACCTGCCGGTCGTTCGGGAACCCTCTGTTTGTAACTACTACAAGGAAGATGCCGGCAAGATGATGGTCGGGATGTTCGAGCCTGTGGCCAAGCCGTGGGGCATGGAAGGGATCCCAGAGGAATTCGAATTTGGGACTTTGCCGGAAGACGTCGAGCATATCGAGGAGCAACTGAGTTGTGCAATCGACAGAATTCCGGTGCTCGGTGAGACCGGAATCAAGATCTTTTTCAACGGGCCTGAAAGCTTCACCCCGGATAACCGATACTGGCTCGGCCCCTCGGTAGAGGTGCCGAACTTCTTTCTGGCGGCTGGATTCAATTCGATCGGTATTCAATCGGCAGGCGGCGCCGGCAAGGTGCTGGCCGAATGGATAATCAACGGACATCCGCCGATGGATCTTTGGGATGTAGATGCTCGGCGGATGATGCCTTTTCAGGTCAACCAGCAGTATCTTCACGACCGAACCGTGGAAGCGCTCGGCCTGTTGTATGCCATGCACTGGCCTTTCCGTCAGCCGGAGACAGCGCGAGGCGTGCGCACTTCAGCGTTGCATCAACGCCTAGGGGGCTTGGGCGCCTGTTTTGGTGAGACCGCTGGCTGGGAGCGCGCGAACTGGTTTGCCCCGCAAGGGATTGAGCCAGTGTATGAGTACAGCTACGGTAGGCAAAACTGGTTCGAACACTCCGGTCGGGAACATCAGGCGGTGCGCGAGAACGTTGGCGTCTTTGATATGAGTTCTTTTGGGAAGTATCTTGTTCAAGGTCAGGATGCCCGCCAACTGCTCGATCGGGTAAGTGCGAACAGGATGGATGTCGAACCGGGCCGGGTGGTCTACACACAATGGCTTAATGAGCAAGGCGGTATCGAGGCGGATCTGACAGTGACCCGATTGAGCGAGGATGAGTATCTCGTGGTCACTTCTGCTGCGTCGCAGACGCGCGATCTACATTTGCTGAGGAGCAGTATGCGCCCTGACGAGCACGTTTTCGCGACCGATGTGACAAGCGGGTACAGCGTGTTGAGTGTGATGGGGCCCAAATCCCGGGAAGCACTGCAGGCCCTGACGCCAGCAGATCTTTCCAATGCTGCTTTTCCTTTCGCGACGTCCCGGGAGATCGAGATGGGGTATGGCCTGGTCCGGGCGACACGCATTTCCTATGTAGGAGAGCTCGGATGGGAGTTATATATCCCGACGGAGTTCACTCTAGGAATATTCGATCGACTGATGGAGGTCGGCCAGGCGGTTGGAGTGCAACCTGCCGGATTGCACGCCCTCAACAGCCTAAGAATTGAGAAGGCGTATCGTCACTGGGGTCATGATATTGGACCTGAGGATAATCCGTTCCAGGCGGGCCTAGGGTTTGCAGTAACCCTGGATAAGCCAGGGGGGTTCATAGGCCGGGAAGCGCTGCTGCGGGCAGTGGACGAGCCTCTTACCAGGCGAATGGTGCAGTTTGTCCTGGAAGACCCATTGGCAATGCTCTACCACGAGGAGCCTATATGGAGGGAGGGAAAGCGCGTCGGTAGAACAACTTCAGGAATGTATGGGCACACCTTGGGTGGCTGCGTCGGCTTGGGTTATGTTGAAAATCATGAGGCCATTGACAGTGCGTTTGTATCGGAAGGGGTTTGGGAGATCGAAGTGGCGGGAGAGCGTGTTAGCGCGAGAGCTAGCCTGTCGCCTATGTATGATCCGCGCTCAGAAAGGGTAAAGGTTTGAGATGACCACAACCGTAAAGCTTTATAACGAAGATCCCTACTTGAAAGAATGCACGTCAACGGTCACCGGCATAGTGGATCATGGCGTCACACTGGATCGTAGTGTTTTCTACTGCCAGGGAGGTGGGCAACCGGGGGATACCGGCGTGCTGGTCCTGCCAAATGGGAGCACAAAAAAAATAGTCAATACCATTTCGCAACGTGAAACCGGGGCCCATTTGCACGTGCTCGATGAGGAGGAAGCGTTGCCTGAGGTGGGAGCAGAAGTGACTGCCCGCATTGATTGGGAGAGGCGCTACGGCTTTATGCGAATGCATAGTTGCATGCATATGCTCTGTGCTGTGATTGACGCTCCGGTTACCGGCGGTTCGGTGAGTGAGGGCCGGGCACGTCTGGATTTTGATCTGCCAGAGCCGATCGACAAAGAAGCGGTCACCGATGCGCTCAATAAGCTAATCCAGCAGGATCAACCGAGACACTTCAGGTGGATTACCGATGAGGAACTTCAGTCCCAACCCGAATTGGTACGCACAATGTCGGTGAGCCCGCCGATGGGGCACGGCGAAGTACGTCTGGTGGAATTTGAGCAGATCGATCTTCAGCCTTGTGGCGGCACGCATGTTTCCCGCTCAGGAGAAATTGGAGAGGTGCGGGTTTCCAAGATCGAAAAGAAGGGTAAACAGAACCGCCGGGTGATCGTCGAGTTCGCCTGAGGGCATCCAGCGGCGCCGTGCGGGGAGGCGTCGGACTATACGTTTGAGTCCGGAACAGCGTTCTTTTTCTCCGAGATGAAGTCGCGCAGCCCCTCGTCAACGCCTTCGTCAATAGCAGGAGGCTCATAGTCGGAGAGCATCTGCTTCCAGGTCGCGTTGGCCCGCTGCGCCGCATCCAGTGCACCCTCGGACTCCCACTGCTCAAAACTATTGCTGTCGGCCGTTGTTGACCGATAAAACGCGGTCTCAAAATTCGCCTGTGTGTGGCCGCATCCGAGAAAATGGTTCCCGGGACCCACTTCAGCAAGTGCCTCCATGGCTTGTCCGTTCACTGAATCATCAACTCCGGAAAGAAAGACCTCGATCATTCCGGCTTGATCAGCATCGAGAATGAACTTCTCGTAGCCCATGGCCAATCCGCCTTCCAGCCACCCAGCGGTATGCAGCATGAAGTTGACACCGGCGAGCATTGCACTTTGAAGGGTATTGGCTGACTCATAGGCAGCCTGCGCGTCCGGCAACTTGGAGGCGCACAAGCCGCCCCCGCTGCGAAAGGGTACCCCCAGACGGCGGGCCAGAGCAGCACAGATAAAAATCACCATGCTGGGCTCGGGTGTTCCAAAAGTTGGAGCTCCGGATTGCATCGACACGGCACTTGAAAAAGTCCCGAAAATGACTGGCGCCCCAGGTCTTACAAGTTGTGTAAAGCAAATGCCGGCCATCGCCTCGGCCAGGATCTGGGTGCAGGTCCCCACGACGGTGACAGGCGACATCGCGCCGGCCAGAATGAACGGCGAGATCACAGTTGCCTGGTTGTTTTCGGCATAAACACGCGCTGCGCCCAGCATTGTGGCATCAAAGGTCATCGGCGAATTCGCGTTAATCAAACTGGTGATCACACAGTTTTGGTCCACGAACTCGGCGCCGAAAACGATTTTCGCCATATCTACTGTATCCTGCGCCCGGCTCGGTTCCGTCACGGAACCCATGAACGGTTTATCCGACAGCTTGAGGTGGCTATAGACCATATCGAGGTGTCGTTTATTTACCGGGATATCGACTGGCTCACAGACGGTACCACCGGAGTGATGAAGTGACGGACTGAGATAAGCCAGACGCACAAAGTTCTCGAAATCGGCCAGGGTAGCGTAACGCCTGCCTTGGTCAAGGTCATGCACAAAAGGCGGTCCATAGGCCGGGACCAAGACGCAATGATCGCTCCCGATGCGTACGCTGCGCTCCGGGTTTCGTGCGAACTGTGTGTACGC
>DLPX01000056.1 GCA_002477475.1 Proteobacteria bacterium UBA7447 | reverse complement strand
AGTGAAACCAGCTTGTCGATGCTGAGGGTTTTGGCAGATAACAGCTTCGACTCTATTCTCATTACTGATACGACTGTTCAGGGGAAGATTATTTATGCGAATAAATCCTTCAAGAACCTTACAGGCCACGATCCAGCTGATGTGATTGGAAAGACTCCTCGTATTCTTCAAGGAGTGGGTACTGATAAAACGGTTATAAGCCGCCTCGCGACTGCGCTGAAGTCCGGCAAAAAATTCCAAGGAAAGACTATCAACTACAAGAAAGATGGAACACCATTTATCATGTACTGGAGAGTCATTCCTATCCGGGTTGGTAGAAAGATAGAAGCGTGGGTCGCTATCCAGCGGGAAGGCTCTTTTATATAGAGTTTTCAGATCCGATCTGAAATCGAATAAATAGAGATTGCTCGGGTATTAAGATAGCAACAGTAGCAAAGCAGTGTTTGAAAGGTCCAATTCAAGGATTCCGTTCATTCACCTAGGGAATTAACGCATCATCCCCTGCTGATCGGTCATCAATCGGTTGACCGCGGGTTCAGGAAACCTCAATCGCCGCTAGACGTAGATGCAACTACGTCCTAATTATCCGTTATCCAAGGAGAATCCGATGACCGACTTCCAATCTTTCCGTAACGCAGTCCTTGAAGATGGTGAGCTTCAAGAGCAATTCATGTCTATCATCCATACTGAAAATACCAATGATTCAGGCATGGGAGATGGCATAGCAACCCTTGCCAAGAATCATGGCTACACCATCACCTCAGATGAGGTCTATGCCCATCAGGACTTCTTAGGACAAGATGGTGACCTGACTGACTTTGAACTGGAGTTGATTAGTGGGGGTCAGCGTCAAGGTGCGACCAGTTAGCCCATTCATCCCAACCGCTTAACCAAATCCTCTGCCCAAAGATGCGTATAACGCATCACTTCAGTTGTATGTGTGTGTTTTTATTTCAATCTCTTAAGAGGATTCGAATCGTTCCAGTAAAAAGCCGGATCGATCCGGAATAGGGGATGGGACCCCTATCAAATCCCAGAAATGGCTTATGCCCGCTGAACCATTTTCTTTAGTCTTTTGATTTTCCTAAGTAGATACTCGGATTCTCCAAAGATAAAGCAAAAGCCAACTAACAAAAACTGATAACAAACAAGCACGCAAACAACTCTGATCCAACCAGTTACTTCGACAGCTAAAAGCGTTCGCAGTAACGTGGTGATTGAGTCGCCAACATACAAGCTGCTAGTCCCCGTAATTGCAAAGATTAGACCGAATTTTGCAATCCGCTTAAGAGGTATCTTGTCGGTCATGTTCGTGACATCATGCTAATTTGAGAGCCTTTATTACAGTCAGAGATCGCCGTCGGTTGGGATTATGGCTCCTGTGTAGTATTCCTCATCTACAGTTAAGGATACGTTTAATTGAATCGTTGCAGCGAGAGCGTTTTCTGGTTTTTGCGTGGATGTAAAACCTTACTATGAGCAAAACCATTGTTTCATTAACCGGGGTTAATCTTCCCGTCAAAGCTGTGCTGATGGCAATCGTGTTCTATGCTGATAACAAGACTGGCTATGCCTATTGCAACGTCAGGGATATTGTCGATACAGATAATCTCTAAGCAGCAACCTGCCGGAATTTCTGATACACCGCTCTAAGCAACAGCGCGACACTCACCTACGCTGACTCCTATGTTTCTTGAGATGGCAGGGAAGCGTTAACCCAACCTCTTAACCAAATCCTCCGCCCTAAGATGGGTATACCTCGCCAGCATCCGGTAATCCTTATGGCCTGAGATTAGCGCGACCTCTGGGATCGACAACCCCATCTCAAAGAACCGAGAGATCGCCTCATGGCGTAGGTCATGAAAACGCAGATCATCAATCCCAGCACGCTTTCTTGCACGCTACCAGGCAAGCCTCAAGGCATTTGAAGAGATAGGTAAAAGAAAACCGGTAATACTGCGGGGCAGGGCGGTGATGATCCTCTGCGCATTAGGGGTGAGGGGTATCGTTCTTGATGCCCCAGTCTTTGTTTTTGGGATTGTGAGAAGACCATTCTTTAAGTGTTCATAGCGCGCGTTAAGAATCTCCCCACGACGCATCCCCGTCTCTAGTGCCAGCAATACCATTGGTAAGAGCCAGGGGTTTCTCGCCGCTTTGCAGGCGTTTAGGAGTCGCCCTTCCTCATCTCCTTCTAATCTTCTTTCCCTTGAACCTCGTTGGCCTTTTACGGTGAACCGATCCAGGGGATTGGCGAGTATTTCTACGTCCCAGTCTTCTTGCGCAATTCGCAATATCCGGCGCAAGAGACTTAATTCCCGAGCCAAGGTCGCAGGCTTGATGTGCGTAAGTCTCAGGTCGCGGTACCTAGCGAGATGGCTCCCTTTAAATCCTCTGATCAGAATGGACCCAAAATGCTTTTTGAGGCGCTTAAATCGGTAGAACTCGGAGTCGCTTAATGTCTCCTCTCCAGTGAGCAAAAGGTAGTGATCGATTAAGTCTGCAATAGAGGCAAATCCTGGGGCGCGGGAGGCCTCATAAAGACCATGCTCAATCTCATACTCTGCGGTACTGACCCACTTTTTTGCGTCAGCCAGTCGGGTGAAAGTTCTTGTGATGAGAAGGTGTGAACCCTTTCGAATTTGGACCTGGTAGCGCCCATTTCGCTTACGAATTGTTGCCATCTTTTATTCCTCGCTGTGACCGATTTGTGACAGCCGAGGAAGACCAACGACAGCGGCGCGGTGAGCGCCGCGCTATATCGTTGATAAAAAGAAGGATAAATGGTGGGCGCGACTGGGATTGAACCAGTGACCCCTGCCGTGTGAAGGCAGTGCTCTCCCGCTGAGCTACGCGCCCCGTGTGGATTGCGCACCCTTGTGATCAAGGGTGCGCGGGACGCTTATTATAATTAGAATTCGGTCTCCGATTCCACGCAGGACCCAGTGATGTCCGTTGTTCGAACCCGATTTGCGCCGAGCCCCACCGGATACCTGCATATCGGCGGGGTACGAACGGCTTTATTCTCCTGGCTCTATGCCCGCCATCATGGTGGCGAGTTTGTGCTGCGGATCGAGGATACTGACCGTGAGCGCTCTACCCAGGCCTCGGTCGATGCCATTCTGGAAGGCATGCAATGGATGGGTCTTAAAGCGGATGAAGGTCCTATTTATCAAAGTGACCGCCTCGCTCGGTATCGTGAAGTGCTGGACCAGCTTCTGGATCAGGGCCTTGCTTATTACTGTTATTGCACTCCAGAAGAGTTGGATGCGGTGCGAGAACAACAGCGCGCGCAGAACATTAAACCCCGCTATAACCGAAAATGCCGAGATATGGACGATCCCTCCCGGCCTGGTATCGATCCTGTTCTTCGATTTAAGAATCCTCTGGAGGGATCAGTCATTTTCGAGGACCTGGTTCGGGGGCGCATCAATATCAGCAACGATGAGCTCGATGATCTCGTGATCGCCCGGGGCGATGGCATGCCCACCTACAACTTTGCTGTCGTGGTGGACGACATGGACATGGGCATCACTCATGTCATTCGTGGAGATGACCACGTGAACAATACTCCACGACAGGTCAATATCTTCAACGCTTTAAACGCTTCTTTGCCGGTTTTTGCGCATGTGCCGATGATCGTTGGCTCAGACGGCCAACGTCTTTCGAAGCGTCATGGCGCGGTAAGTGTGCTGGAGTATCGGGATCAGGGCTTCTTGCCCGAGGCCATGCGCAACTATCTGCTGCGCCTGGGCTGGTCCCACGGCGACCAGGAAGTCTTCTCGACCAAGGAGATGATTGGACTCTTTGATCTTGGGGAGGTTAATCGTGCGGCCGCCGCTTTTGATCTCGATAAGCTCAAATGGCTGAATCAGCACTACATCAAAGAGGCGGATGCTGATCGGCTTGGCGCTCTTCTGGCCGCAGGGCTCGAGGCGCGTGGTGTAGAGATTGCGTCGGGTCCCGCACTGCGATCGGTCGCTGACGCGCTGCGTGAACGTGCCCAAACCATCGATGAATTGATCGATAAGAGTCTCTATTTTTACAGTGATTTTGATGAATATGATGAGGGTGCCGCCAAGAAGCACCTGCGGCCCGTCGCTGCGGGATTGATGTCGGATATTCGTGAGCGTTTCGAGGCGCTGTCCGGCTGGCAGGCGCAGACAATTCATGATGCCTTGCAAGCATGTGTCGAAGCGAACGACTCCAAGTTGGGTAAAATCGCCCAGCCGCTTCGGGTTGCGGTGTCAGGGACGGCCGCCACTCCGCCGATTGATATCACCCTGGAACTCGTCGGCAAAGAGAGAACTCTTGAGCGGATTGATTCGGCGATTGGCTTTATTGCGGCGCGGGCAGAGCAGGGCGCTTGACCCCGTCGGGTCAAAAAACGACAATACGGCGTTCTCTCGGGGCCGTAGCTCAGTTGGGAGAGCGCTACAATGGCATTGTAGAGGTCGTCGGTTCGATCCCGTCCGGCTCCACCATAAATGTCCCCATCGTCTAGTTGGCCTAGGACACCGCCCTTTCACGGCGGCAACAGGGGTTCGAATCCCCTTGGGGACGCCACTTTCTCAAGTAGCTTGGACAGGTATGGCAACTCAT
>DLPX01000013.1 GCA_002477475.1 Proteobacteria bacterium UBA7447 | reverse complement strand
ACTTGGCCCAAGCGTGAAGAACACCCTGAGCCATCGGGCTCACGCGCTCCAACTCCTGGTCAACCAGATGAAGCGGATCGTGGGAGACTCGTAATTTTATGACCGGTTCGAGCCTGCAGGGCCGAGTTCTAGAGCGACCTCTCTTTCAGAAATCTCCAGGTTCTTAAGCCCCGGTACGGATGGGGCGTTTTTCCCAATCAGTATTAATGCGCATAGTACAAATAATGCCTTTCGCCAGGTTGGATTCGTAGCCAGCGCTGCGTAGCCGAGCACAAAAAAGCCAAACCCAATAAGCAAAAGCGCTCCCAACAAGAGTTTTTCATCGGTGTACTCGAGTTGTACCTCGCTGGATCCGGCCGGTACCGGGACGACCATAAAAGCGTGGTTACCGGCACTGATCCCGGTCCGTACTCCATCGATGCGCGCGCGCCAGTTTTCATGATGGTTAGTCGCTATGAAGATGAGTGTTGGCTTATCGGCTCTAGCGCGAAATTCGATTTTGCCCTGGTACACTTTCAGATCTGAGATGGAACAGTTTTCAGTAAGTTGACTCTCATCAACCAGTGGCGCGGTGACGAAGATTGGCCGATCATAGGCAGTAACGGCCTCCGCTAACTTTCTCGGAATCTCGTCTGTGTTTGACACGACCAGTTGGTCAGTCCCGCAATAAACACGGTCCAACGGGTCTGTAATCTCGTAGAGCGTATTTGCCTCGTTGGTGAAACGTTCTTGAACCCGGTCGCTGGCTAAAGGAATATCGGTAACAACAAACCGGGTATTTAGCAGGCGAAGAATTTCGGGACGATGGTTCATTAGGAAAACAATACCGTTGGCGGTAATCGAAACATCTTCGTAGGCTTCCCGTAGGAATTTGACGTATTGGTTCCGTACGGTCGTCGCGTACCCGCCTATCGTCGCTAATTTGTAGTAGCTGAAGATGTTGTGATGGTATGAGACGTTGCTCATGACTACCGCGGTACGAAAATCTCCCGGTGTCTCCTGAATGGTGCTGATGACCGAATTTTCGGGGAAATGGTCTTTCGCATCGAGCCGTGTATTGAATGCATATGTGGCGGGAAGCAACTCATACAACGTGAAACTTATGGCGATAAGCCCAACCAGGTTTCCCATGTTTTTTCGTGCGAGCAAGTGGCTGACGACGACGAAAGATGTCAGTACCGCTATCGGCGTGATAAAGAACCACAGATTGACAATCGGATCGTAGTGAAGTTTGGCAACCACAATCCAGACTAGAAGGAGAGCTCCCGGCACAACTGCCCAGATCAGATCACGGGTTTTTCTGTCTTCAAGAAAATATCTGAGGCCAATGCCGCTCAGCACAATGCAGGCAAAGATGATGAGAGTGATGAAGCGGTCGAACTGACCAGCACCCCCCGCCGGGATCAGGTTGACGAGACCCACAATCAGCGGATTGCTGTTGAACAGTGCAAAGACAAAGAACAGCGTTATGCCAAGAGCCCACACCAGGCGACTATGGCGGCGCAGGCCTCCACATATCCCGTAAAGCGTGAGGTAAAAAACGATCAGACCAAAAAAGGCCATGAATTCAACAGCGTTGGTGTTATAGATCTCCCTGAGTCCGGGTGCCCAGAGTCCCAGTCCCAGATAATGCGGAAACATGAATCTGACTATGTCCAGCGAATGGGGCAGTCCGTCTGCCGGGAGGCTCAGAATTGCGTTGAGCAGAGGCACACTTCCTAGGCTAAGGTAACGGAATGGTTGCGCGCTGCGCAGGCCGTCATTGATTTCCGCCAACTGGGACATCACGTCCGGAAAGATTAGTAGAGCGGTGCCGAGATAAAGCCCGTGAACAATTGTCCAAAGTTGCCACTTTGCGCGCACCGTTTCCTTTGCGAGCCACAGGTAAACGGTATTGAACAAGCCCAGAAAGATAAAAGTATACAAAGCAATCTGGGTGTAACCGCTACTATAGAAAAGCACGACGCTGAGTACCAAGCCGATTGAAGATGACCAATCGGGGCCATCGCGAATTAGTTTGAAGTTGAGGAGGAAGATCAACGGAATCCATATCTGGGCTGCAAGGTGCTGGGGGAAAAGCAGCCAAGCCAGTTGATGGGTGTTGTAGGTCCAGGCGATACCGGCGAGGACGGCGATAATGGGATGGCAGCCGAGCCAGATCATGAGCGTGTACATGAAGATGCCCGCCAGGATCAATCTAAACCATGTGCTCCAATCCAGGGCGTTCGGTATGTCCATGAACAGCTGAAAAAAACTGGTGGCAAAAGCCCCCGTTCCCTGGCCGTTTGATGGCTGACCGGTAAGAATGTGCGGCAGGTAATCAGTGTTGTTGCCCTCCCGCAAGTTGTCCCAAAAAATCCTCCTGTAAGGGAAGTGTGCAGTCGGCGAGTCGGCGAGTACTCCATTATTGACTAGGTGTGGCCCCCGTTCTGCCTGCCAGGCGGGCTTGTTCAGAATGAAATCAAACGCGCTGAGGTGCTTATCCTGAAACAGGACATCATGGAGATAGCCAGTCGCAACTATGACGAAGAACCCAGCGCACAAAGCATGTAGCCACTTGGAGCAGGAGCCGGACCGTGCTTTATTTGTCATTCAATTTGAGTCTCGTGGAATCTACGTCCGCTCTGGCCTATGTCGATCCACTCAAGAAGAGCGAAAGCGATTCTGAATGGGTCACGATCTCAGCAAGATACAGCTTGGTTGGAAAGCGTAGAAGTCGGGACAGAGTGATCCCAGTATACCGGACTGGCCCAAGATCACTCCTTAGTAAACCTGCGTCATGACCGGTTATTCAGTTCGAGATGAACGTTCCCGAGGGTCGAGATGAGCTCGATGCATCCGACAATCAAAATTTCCCCAGCTGTATTGAGCTTCTCAAGGGGTATAGGTAACCGGAGCCTGCTGAAGTCCTTAGCCTCAATCCGAAGAGGAATTGATCAACCCTCCTCTCGTAAAATGCAATGCCCGCAACAGGACTGGTAACATCCCTGGCAAAGATACCAAAACTTACCGCTATGAAGACCTTAGTTCTGATACGCCATGGCCAGAGCGCATGGAACCTCGAAAACCGGTTTACGGGATGGGTGGATGTGGACCTGTCAGACAGGGGGGTCCGCGAAGCCCGCGATGCTGGCAGGACCCTGCTGGAGAAAGGCTACCAATTCGACGTCGCCATGACTTCACTGTTAAAGCGCTCGATTCGTACTCTGTGGCTGATCCTCGATGAGATGGACCAGATGTATCTGCCAGTGCAAACGGATTGGCGGCTGAATGAAAGGCACTACGGGGCACTCCAGGGTCTCGATAAAAAGGAAACCGCACTCAAGCACGGTGATGATCAGGTGCTGAAGTGGCGCCGGGGCTATGCCATTCGCCCCCCGGCGCTTGATCCGGCGGATCCACAGCATCCTTCTCAGGATCCGAGATATGCCGGTATTGCCTGGCTCCCCGATACCGAATCATTGGCCGACACGTTGGAGAGAGTGACGCAATGGTGGAGTGAGAGGCTGGTTCCGGAACTCAACAACGACAAACGGGTGCTGGTCGCTGCGCACGGCAACAGTCTGCGCGCAATGGTGAAGTTTCTTCTTGGCATGAGTGAGGACGAGATCATGCAATACAACATTCCGACCGGGATCCCGCTGGTCTTCCGGCTGAGTGACGAACTAGAGGTGATTGATCATGAATATCTCGCCGACGAAGCGGCACTGAATGCCGCGGTGAACGAGGTCAAGCACCAGGCGTCCTCCGAAACCGCGTCTTAAACGTGGCGCGAGCTAGTCTCTTCGCAGATGTTCTGACAGGGCAATGGGGCTGGGATAACGCAGCACCACAAAAGTGGATGAGACAACGAACGTAATCAGGGTTGCCACCTGTACAAGATGGGCAGCTTGCTGACTGATGGTTTGCGCTTGTAGCGCGACGGCAACTAACAGTAGAGAAAACTCACTCATCTGGCCGAGTCTGACGCCCGCCTCGCCGGCGAGAACCGTGCTTTCACCGTATCTTCTGAGGAGGGCGCGGTAAGTGACTGGTTTGATCACCAGAACACCTGTAGCCAACGCCAAGGCGGACGGCCAAACAGAAGCGGCGCCCGCGAGGTCAAATCCTGCGCCGAGGGCAAAAAAGAACATCACGAGGAAGAAGTCGCGCAGTGGGCGCAGACTTTCGGCGATAAAGGGCGCGATGGGACTGTTGGCCAGTGTGATACCGCCGATGAAGGCGCCGACTTCATAGGAAAGGCCGAGACTTTGCGCAAATTGGGCAAAGCCCAAACACCACCCGAGCGACAGCAGGAACACATACTCACCCACTTTATCGAAACGCTGAAAGAGCGGTCGCAACAGCCATCTTTCAGCGACCAAGCCGCCTGCAAAAAGAAGCGGGAGTCCCGCGAATTCAAGGCCTGCCTGTAGCCACGGCATCGATCCCGCTGCCAGGGTGTCGATCAACAGCAGGGCGCCGATTGCGAGCAGGTCCTGCAGTAACAGAATACTGATGATGACCTCTCCGGTATGGCGATGGTGCAGCACCGTGGTCGGCAGCAGTTTGAGTCCGATGATCGTGCTGGAAAGGGTGCTGGCCATCCCGACGACGAGGCAGTCGACACGGGACAGCCCGGCCGCCAACCCCACCCCATATCCCAGCAGGGCGAAGATGATCGAACTGATCAGGGTGACGCCGACGGCTTCCCGTATCTGTTCGAGCAGCTTTCGGGGCGACAGGTCGAGTCCGAGCAAAAACAGCAGGAAGATGATCCCGATATGGGCGAGCTCGGAGATGAGATGGGGATCGGCTATCAGACCCGTGACAGATGGCCCCGCGATCACGCCCACCGCGATGTAGGCGATCAGCAGAGACTGACGTGCAAAAAGCGCCACCGTGGCGAGGAGCGCTGCCCCGGTGAAAATCAGGAATACGGAAAATAAAACGGACTCACCCATTGCAATAGAGCTTATGTGCGTTTGGGCACATGGTTGGGATCAGGTGGGAAAGTAGTCAGGCTCCTGTCCTGCTTTCCACTTGATGTTACAGCCGATACTCGGAACCTGATCGCTGGAAACGGTATTACCGCGAAGGACCGCGTCTGCCGCGTTTCTCAAATCGATGCCGCTGACCAGCTCGCTGTTTTTTGGCCGGGAGGCATCAAATTGTCCCCGATACGCGAGTTGGCGGTTTGCATCGAAAAGAAAAAAATCGGGTGTACAGGCGGCGCGGTAGGCTTTGGCCACAGACTGATCCTCATCGTAAAGATAGGGAAATCCGAAGCCGTAGCGCTCGGCCTCTTGGGACATCATTTCCGGTGCATCATCAGGATGAGTGCTTGCATCGTTGGCGCTGATTGCAACGGTCGCCAGCCCCAGCGGGGCGTACTCTTTGACAAAGGCGTTAAACGCCTCCCGGATATGAATCACGTAGGGACAGTGGTTGCAGATGAAGGCGATCAATAATGCTTTGTGATTGGCGTAATCCGCCAGTGACACCGTCGATCCGCCTGATGCGGCATGGGTATTGGGTAGGGTGAATGCAGGTGCCTCAGTTCCGAGTGCCTGCATGGTGGAGGATGTACTGGCCATAAAGCGATACCGAAGAGATGAACCTCGAAAATTGTAGCATGCGCCAAGCGGCGTCCAGGATGGCGGTCTTCCGCGAGGCACAATAACCGCTAGAATAATCTTCACTTTTTTAAGGCACGGCTTTTGACGATGGACAGCAAGACTCTTACCCACCTCAATGAGCAGGGCGAGGCCCGGATGGTGGATGTGGGCGACAAGGAAATCACTGCACGACGGGCAGTGGCACAAGGCCGTATCGTCATGCTGCCGTCGACCCTCGACCTCATTGCGACCGGGGGCCACGCCAAGGGCGATGTGCTGGCAGTCGCGCGCATCGCGGCGATCATGGCAACCAAGCGTACTGCAGAGGTGATTCCCCTGTGTCACCCGCTCTCCCTGACGCGTGTCGAAGTGGATTTCAGGATTGATCGCGATCAACAATGTGTCTTTTGTACCGCTACGGCCGAAACCCGAGAGCGCACCGGCGTTGAGATGGAGGCGCTCAATGGTGTTAACGCGGGTCTATTAACGATCTACGACATGTGCAAGGCGGTCGATCGCGGTATGACCATTACGGATATTCAGTTGCTGGAAAAATCCGGCGGCCGATCAGGCGACTGGCGACGCGAGACATGAGTACTCCGGAACCCGTTGTCCGCCAACCGAGTTGTGATGATGAGTATGACCCGGCTTGGCTGCCGGTTGACACGGCGCTGGATCGCATTGCGCAAGCGGTCACACCCATTGCCGATGTCGAGGTGGTCGCATTGCGCGAGGCTCTGGACCGGGTGCTGGGCACTGATGTGCTTTCCCCCGTTGCGGTGCCAAATCACACCAACTCGGCCATGGACGGTTACGCACTGCGTTTTGCGGATCTGAACGGATCATCGCTTAAGGTGGTCGGGACCGCTTGGGCCGGTAAAGCTTTTGCCGGCAGCGTGGGGCCGGGTGAGTGCGCGCGCATCATGACGGGTGCGGTGATGCCGGAAGGGACTGATACGGTCGTGATGCAGGAACACGCCGAACGGCAGGATGACCATATCCGGGTCGCCGAAGGGCAGCGGAAGGGTCGGCACGTCAGATACGCAGGAGAAGATCTCGCTGAGGGCGCGACTGCGCTGACCGCAGGCCGTCGGCTGTTGCCGGGCGACATCGGCATGGTGGCATCTTTGGGTATAGGCGAGCTGCCCGTGCTGCGCCGGCCGCGTGTCGCGTTTTTTTCAAACGGCGATGAACTGCGCTCGATTGGACAGCCTCTGGAATTAGGGGATGTTTACGATTCCAACCGTTACACACTGCACGGCATGTTGCGCCGCGCGGGTATGGCTTTTAATGATCTTGGCGTGGTGCGCGATGACCGGGAACAAATCAAGAGCACATTCCTGAAGGCGGCCGAGATGGCGGACGTGGTGATCACATCGGCCGGGGCTTCAGTGGGGGAGGCTGATTACGTCAAGGACGTTCTGGATGAAATCGGCGAGGTTAATTTCTGGAAGATTGCCATGAAGCCGGGTAGGCCGTTGTCTTTTGGGCGGATCGGCGACAGTCTCTTTTTCGGACTGCCGGGCAATCCCGTTTCGGTCATGGTGACCTTTTATCAGTTTGTTCTGCCCGCGCTTCGGCGGCTTTCAGGCGAGGCGTCCTGGCAGCCGCTGCGTCTACAGGCCCGCACCCTGGATCGGTTGAAAAAGCAACGCGGCCGAACCGAGTTTCAGCGGGGCGTGCTCTCGCAGGATGAAACCGGCGCGTTGGTGGTATCCACCACAGGTGAGCAGGGTTCGGGTATCCTGAGTTCCATGAGCCAGGCCAACTGTTTTGTCATCCTGCCCATCGACAGCGCGGGTGCCCAGCCGGGTGAGGTGGTGGAAGTCGAACCTTTTTTGGGTCTTGTCTGAATGCTGCCCGAGGCAAGACCTGATCACCCCAACGCCTGGACGACGGACTCCGTCCGGTCCAAGTCGGATATCACCTATCCGCTCAGTGCTGAAGAGCTGTCGGCGCTTGATGACGCCCTGAGCGCGGTCAAAGCCAGCGGGCTTGCCGTTGAAAACACGACCGCAGGGGATTTTCCACTCGGCATCATGGAGGGGACTGTCGCCCGGTGGATAAAGGAAATCGACTATGGGAGGGGGCTTGTGCTCCTGCAGGGAATTGACGTCTCGAAGTATTCAAAAGAAGACTGCGGGCAGATTTTCTGGGGCCTCGGCGCGCATATGGGCGAGGCTCAGTCCCAGAGTCTGGCGGGTGACCGGCTCGGTCATGTGGTGAATCTTGGCGGAGACAACCCGCGATACCGCGCCTACCAAAACAGCACTGAACTCGCGCTGCACACGGATGCCACCGATATCGTCGGCATGATGTGTCTGGTGCCCGCGAGCGAGGGTGGGTTGAGTGGTTATGCCGGCGCTGCCGCGATCTATAATGAACTGGCGATGCGCCATCCGCAGATACTGCCGACCTTGTGTGAGGGTTTTCACTACCATCTTTTCGGTGAGCATGCGCCGGGAGAGTCGCCCGTCACCGAAGAAAAGATCCCGGTCTTCTCGGAAAAGAATGGTTGCCTCAGTATCAGTTATCTGAGGAGTTACATCGAAATGGGCTTTGCCCACATGGACCAGGAAAAGACCGCTGCCGAAACCGAGGCGCTGGATACGCTTGATCAGGTTGCCCACGGACCAAAGTGTTATCGCCAGTTCATGCTCTCGCCAGGGGATATGCTTTTTTTCAGCAACTATACGGTGCTGCACAACCGCACGGCTTTCATGGATGATGAAGATCCTGACAAGCGCCGCCATCTGCTGCGCCTGTGGTTAAGAGCGCACCATCCGCGTCCGCTGGTAGAAAATATTTCAGCTTTTGGCAAGCGCCAAGGGATTGCCAAACAGGAGGGGCGGACCAGTATTTACGATGGGGAGCTGGAGTACGAAGAGTACAGGGTAAAGATCCCCAGGCAGTAGCGGTCGAGCCTGTTTTTAAGGATGATGCTGGTTTCGTGGTAAGCGACGCTTCACGCTGGAACGAAAAATACGCCGCGGCCAGCCTGGCGCCCATGCTGCGCGTCGAGCCATTGCTCGAAAGTCACCAGCGGGATATCGACGGGCTTCTGACGCCGCGAACCGCTCTTGATGTTGCTGCAGGCACCTGTCATGCAGCCGTTTATCTCGCAAAACGCGGGTTGCATGCGACGGCACTGGACTGCAGTGCTGTGGGCCTCGCGTTGGGTGAGCAGCTTGCAAAACGCGAAGGCGTCGCCATCGAGACCGTCACAGCGGATCTCGCAGTCACCGAGTTGCCCGGCGGACCCTGGTCAGTTGTCTGCTGTTTTCGATATCTCGATCGAAACCTGTTTCCCCAGATGGCAGCAGGTCTCGCTCCGGGCGGTCTTCTTTTTTACCGCACCTTCAACGTGCATCATCTCAAGAAGGCGACGGCATTTAACCCGGAGTATGTGCTGCAGCCAGGAGAACTCGCCCGGGAGTTTTCAACGCTGGAGATTCGTTCGCTTTCTGATGGCGATGATCCGGGGGAGAACACCTCCTGGATAGCCGCCAGGCAGCCTGCCTGATGCGCGGGGGAAGCCGGCAGCTCTAGCCGGGGGTATTTCGCTCGACCCAGCGCTCCCCTTCGGCGAGGGTTTCTTTTTTCCAAAAAGGGGCAGTGGACTTCAGCGTTTCCATCATCTCCCGACAAGCGGCAAGCGCCTCTTTGCGATGAGCTGAAAAAGCGGCCACCAGTACGATATCGTCGCCGGGGTGCACAATTCCGACACGATGGACGACAAGGGCGTCTTCCAGCTGATGCTTGGAGACGGCTTCAGAGCGCATGTCCTCCAGTTGTTGTTCTGTCATGCCGGGATAGTGCTCAAGCACCATTGCCTGGACTTCATCTCCCTCATTGAAGTCACGCATGGTGCCCACAAACACCGCGCTCGCGCCACTTTTTCCTGAAGCCAGACGGGTCGAGCGGTATTCGGAGACGGCCTGCCAGGGATCAAACGGGTGTTCGTGAATTTCAACGGTCATCAGAGGTCAGCCCCCGGTGACGGGCGGGAAGAATGCGACCTCATCACCGTCCGCAACCGCCCGATCAAGGCCCGCATACTCCTTGTTGATCGCGACCAGCATCTCTTCGTCGGGGGACTCACCACTGACCGCCTTCCAGACATCGCGGGCGCTGGCAATACCGTCTGCCTCCACGGTCAGTGTGGCGTGGCCAATGCGCTCGCGCAGGCTCGCAAAGAATCGGA
>DLPX01000037.1:7337-25970 GCA_002477475.1 Proteobacteria bacterium UBA7447 | reverse complement strand
GAGCATTTGATCGAAGCGGTTCGAGAAGGGAATCCCGAGATAATTCGGGTGGATGCCTCATGCTTTGATGGGCGCTATATCACTGGGAACGTCAGCGCCGATTTCTTGAAGACGGTGGCAGGAACCCGCAGTGATCAGGCTAAAACCCAACGGACCGAAGCGCTTGATGTTGCAGAGATCAGCGCCTACCACTGATATTGTCTGCACGGGTTATTTCAGAAATACAGGCGCTGCACGCTATCTGAGAAAGCCAAGACGAGCCCCTCTTCGGTCAGCTGGATCCAGCTGGGCTTGGGCGTCCAGTCTCCCAAGACGACGCGGTAGGCGGCTTCACGGCATTCAATCCTGTGAATGGCGGGGCGGTGGGTATGTCCGTGAATGAGTATCTCGACATCATGCTGAGTGATGGTTTCCCGAACTGCTTCCGGGTTCACATCCATAATCTCCATGTTTTTTTGGGCCTTGCCATCCTCACTGTGATAACGAGCCAGTTTCGCCAAACCGTCACGCTCAGCAATGGTTTTTTCCAGAAACGTTTTCTGCCAACCCGGGGAGCGAACCATGGCCCGGAATTTTTGATGAGAAAGATCGTCAGTGCATAAACTGTCTCCGTGCATCAACAGAACTTGCCGCTGATCTACCTTCAGAATGTGTTCGTCGGCAATAAGCTCGATTCCGCATTCATCAGCAAACTTTTCACCCACGAGAAAGTCACGATTGCCCGAGAGAAAGAAAATTTTGACACCGCGATTGGATAAGGAGCGTAAAAGTTGTTGCGCCTCGGCGTGCCCAAGAAAGTCGACGGCGTCATCACCAAGCCAGTATTCAAAGAGATCTCCCAGAATATAAAGATCCTCTCCCGCGTTGAGATCCGCCAGATACTCGCCAAACTGATCGAAGACTTCTGGGTGTTCCGGGCTCAGATGAAGGTCAGAGATTAGATGAATCAAGATACTTTCTCGAAAGATTTTCGGGTCGGGGCAGAAACGGTTTCGCGTGCCAGTTGGAGAACACGTCGCATTTCGTTAACATTCGCCACCCCGTTGATCAGGATGATGGCATGGGACTCCAAATCTACAATAGTTTGACGCGCAAAAAAGAGCTTTTTCAGCCTCTCGTTCCCGGAAGGGTAGGGATATATGTTTGCGGAATGACCGTCTATGACTATTGTCATCTCGGTCACGCCCGGGTGCTGGTCGTGTTCGATATGGTGGTACGCGCTTTGAGAGCCTGGGGGTATAAGGTCGACTATGTGCGAAACATTACGGATATCGACGACAAGATTATTTCGCGTGCCGCTGAGTTGGATGAACCGTTTAGAGGCCTGACGGAACGGTTTATCGACGCGATGCACGCCGATGAGCGTATTCTGAATGTCTCGCCGCCAGATCAGGAGCCTCGGGCGACCGGGCACATTGCCCAGATCATCGAGTTGATTCAAACGCTTGAACAGCGCGGGTTGGCCTATCAGGGAGAAAACGGGGACGTCTATTTCAGGGTTCGAAAATTCGAGGGGTATGGCGCGCTCTCAGGACGGTCTCTTGACGACCTTCAGGCGGGTGCCCGCGTTGAGAAAGATGAGTCCAAAGATGATCCCTTGGATTTTGTATTGTGGAAGCGGGCTAAGCCAGGAGAGCCGATGTGGGGTTCGCCATGGGGTGAGGGTAGGCCAGGCTGGCACATCGAGTGCTCGGCCATGTCGACCAAATGCCTGGGCGAGCATTTCGATATTCACGGTGGCGGAATGGACCTTCGGTTTCCACATCATGAAAATGAGATTGCACAGACGGAAGGGGCAACCGGGTCCCGATTTGTCAATACCTGGATGCACAACGGATTTGTGCAGATCGATGAAGAGAAGATGTCGAAGTCATTAGGCAATTTCTTTACGATTCGGGACCTGGTAGGTCAGGATGACAATCCTGCGCGCGCCGGAGAGGTGGTTCGCTTTCTCATGCTTCTTAGTCACTATAGAAGCCCGTTGAATTTCTCTACGGAAGTAATGGAGCAGGCAAGAGCCGGTCTTGATCGAATGTATGGGGCGCTGTTCAAGGTTCGCACGGAGACCAGCGCCGAGGAGCCTGACGCCAGAGTCAACAACACCTTTGACGAAGAATTTGATCGGGCGCTCGAAGATGATTTCAACACCCCTTCAGCCATCTCAGTGTTATTTGATCTTGTCAGAGCGATAAACCGCTCCTTCGAAACGGGCACGGCGTCGGAGGCGCAATCGCTGTCAGGCCAACTAGAACGCCTCGGAGGAAAACTGGGTTTGCTTTACCAAGATCCGGCGGCGATGCTAGGGATCGGAGGCGTTTCGGATTCAGCCGCTGAGAGCGACGCGGATGTTGAGATCGAGAACCTCATCGAAAAACGTCGACAGGCGCGACGCGACAAGGACTTCCAGTTGTCTGACGAGGTTCGGGCGCAGCTTGAAGAGATGGGAATTATTCTTGAAGACCGTCCTGATGGGTCTACGCTCTGGCGGCGCCGTTGAATTTACATCCTGACAGGGAACTGTTTATACTGCTTGGCTCGATTCCCGGCTGTCCCTAGGGGATCCCTAGTACCCAACTTTTATCGAGGTTCGCTAATGGAGCTGACCGGCGCACAGATCGTCGTCCAAAGTTTAAAAGATGAAGGTGTCGAATTAGTCTTCGGTTATCCCGGAGGCGCGGCGCTTCATATTTACGACGCATTTTATAGTCAGGAAGATGTTCGCCACATCCTGGTGAGGCACGAACAGGCCGCAACCCATGCCGCCGACGGGTATGCCCGCGCAACGGGGAAGCCCGGGGTGGTGCTGGTCACTTCAGGCCCTGGCGTTACCAATGCGGTTACGGGAATCGCGACCGCTTTTATGGATTCGATTCCAATGGTTGTGTTGTGCGGTCAAGTTCCAACTCACCTTATTGGTGACGATGCCTTCCAAGAGGTTGATACGGTCGGGATCACCCGTCCATGCGTTAAGCATAATTTTCTCGTAAGAGATGTCAAGGATCTTGCCTCAACGATTAAGAAGGCATTTTTTATTTCTAATTCGGGGCGACCAGGCCCAGTCGTCGTCGATATTCCGAAAGATATTACCGCACACGCTACCGAGTATGCCTACCCACAAGATGTCCAGATTCGTTCATATTTTCCAGCCCATACTGCACATCCAAAACAGATCTCCCGAGCTGCGGAACTGCTTCTACAAGCCCGCCGTCCCATTATTTACACTGGAGGTGGAGTAGTTCTCTCTGGAGGGGCGAAACAATTAACGAAACTGGTTGATTATCTTGGGTTCCCTTGCACCAACACACTTATGGGTCTTGGGTCTCTTTCGTTTGATCATCCTTGCTTTGTGGGCTGGCTTGGGATGCACGGTACATATGAGTCAAATATGGCTATGTATGAATGTGACGTCATGCTGGCAGTCGGCGCACGTTTTGATGACCGGGTGACGGGCGATCTGAAGAAGTTCTCACCAAACGCAAAAATAATCCATATTGATATCGACCCAGCTTCTATTGGAAAGAACGTTCCTGTTGAGATACCGATTGTTGGAGACGCATCAGCAGCTCTCGAGCAACTACACAGTGCTCTGGAGAATTCTGTCAACAGACCGGATCCAGAAGTTTTATCTGAATGGTGGACGAGGATAGAAGATTGGCGACTGCGAAAGTCGTTTGCTTACGATGCAAGTGAGACAGTTATAAAACCGCAGTTCGTTATCGAAAAACTTCACCAAGTAACTTTGGGCGATGCGTTTGTCACTTCGGACGTCGGGCAGCACCAAATGTGGGCTGCTCAATATTATGGCTTTAATAAACCCCGTCGCTGGATTAATTCCGGCGGCTTGGGTACGATGGGCTTTGGACTTCCCTCCGCAATTGGCGTTCAACTAGCCCATCCGGAGGCACCGGTAGCTTGCGTGACCGGAGAAGCCAGCATCATGATGTGTATTCAGGAGTTATCCACATGTAGGCAATACGACTTGCCGATCAAGATCATAAACCTTAACAACCGTTATATGGGGATGGTTCGGCAATGGCAGGAATTTTTCTATGATCGTCGTTACTCCCACTCCTACATGGATTCACTGCCGGATTTCGTAGAGCTGGCATCGAGTTTTGGTCACACGGGCCTACGGATTGAGAAACCATCGGACGTCGAAGGCGCCCTGCGCGATGCGTTCGCGAAAAAAGATCAACTCTTCTTCCTGGACTTTGTCACGGATCAGACAGAGAACGTGTATCCCATGATTGCCGCTGGGGCCGGCCACAACGAAATGGTGCTAAAGCCCTTGCCAGACGGTTCTGCGCCTGCAGAACGGGAGCTTGCATAGCTAATGCGCCGAATAATTTCGATCCTTGTGGAAAACGAGGCGGGAGCGTTGTCTCGCATTGCCGGACTCTTTTCGGCGCGCGGCTACAATATTGAATCCTTGACGGTCGCTCCGACGGATGATAACTCGCTTTCCAGGATGACGATTGTCACTCATGGGTCTGAGCAGATCATCGAGCAGATTACCAAGCAATTGAACAAGTTGATCGATGTGGTTCGTCTGATGGACCTCACGGAGGGCCGGCATATTGAGCGGGAGTTGGTGCTGCTCAAGGTGGCAGCGGAAGGCGCAGCCCGTGAAGAGATCAAACGTCTGGTCGATATCTTCCGCGGGCGCATCATCGATGTCGACGGCGAGACCTATACGATTGAGCTCACCGGCCCTGGAGACAAACTGGATGCATTTCTAGGCGCGATGCCCGCGACCGATATCCTCGAAGTGGTTCGATCGGGTGTCTCGGGTATTGCACGCGGGGAACGATCTCTCAGACTGTAGCGATGGTGCTAGGGTCCTATTTTAACCGGCGTCCCCAGGGCGCGTTGGAGCATATTGATGAAAATCTATTACGATAACGACGCCGACCTCGGTATCATTTCCGCAAAGTCCGTTGCCGTGATCGGATACGGTTCCCAAGGACACGCCCACGCAAACAATTTACGTGACAGCGGTGTCGATGTGGTGGTCGGACTGCGTGAGGATTCTTCCTCTCGCGACAAAGCGGTTACCTCGGGACTGCGGGTGGACACGGTCGCGAATGCGGTGGCAGCTGCGGACGTGGTGATGATGCTGGTGCCAGACGAACTTGCCGCGGAACTTTATGAAAGTGAGGTTGCGGCGAATCTGAAGCCGGGTGCTGCTTTGGCATTCGCCCATGGCTTCAACGTCCATTTTGGTTTTATTGAACCTGACAGTTCGGTCGATGTAATCATGATTGCGCCCAAGGGTCCGGGACACCTGGTTCGATCCACCTATGCCGAAGGAGGAGGGGTGCCCTGTCTTATAGCCATTCAGCAGGACGCGAGTGGATCCGCCCGAGCGACGGCGCTGTCTTATGCGAGTGCTATCGGGGGCGGCCGGGCCGGTATTATTGAAACGACCTACAAAGAGGAAACCGAGACAGACCTCTTTGGGGAACAAACCGTACTTTGTGGTGGGCTCACTTCCCTTATTCAAGCCGGGTTCGAGACCTTGGTTGAAGCAGGTTACGCTCCCGAGATGGCCTACTTCGAGTGTCTTCACGAAACCAAGCTGATCGTCGATTTGATCTACGAAGGCGGTATTGCCAACATGCGCTATTCGATCTCCAATACAGCGGAGTACGGGGATGTGACCCGCGGACCACGGGTAGTCACCCCTGAGGTGAAAGCGCAGATGAAGAAAATACTCAGCGAGATCCAGTCTGGAGAATTTGCAAGAGAGTGGATGGAGGAAAGCCGCTCTGGAGGTGCCAATTTTCAAGGCTTGCGTCAGAAGGGTCGGGAGCATCAGATCGAGGCGGTAGGAGAGGGTCTGCGCGCAATGATGCCCTGGATTCAAAAAGGCAAACTGGTCGACAAGACACGGAACTGATCACCGGTTCTGGTGTTCAGGGTGCCCCGCCGGACCCCTCTTATGCCCCATCCTGTTATCGCGCGTGAGGGCTGGACTCGCATCCTTCTTGCGATTGCCGTGGCCATGCTGGTCCACGCGTTGGCTGGGCTGTGGATAGCCCTGCCATTTTGGATCGTGGCTTTGCTGGTGCTCCAGTTCTTTCGTGACCCGCCCCGAGCGATACCAGACTTACCTGGCGCGATCGTATCTCCAGCGCACGGACGGGTCGTCGCGATTCAACCTAGTGTTGATCCGTTTTCCGGCGAGCCCAGTACGCGGGTCAGTATATTTATGAACATTTTCTCTGTTCATTCGAATCGAATTCCGATCGACGGTGAGATTCTTGACCGACAGTATCACCAAGGCCAGTTTCTTAACGCGGAACTGGAGAAGGCGTCCTCCCAGAATGAGCGTTGCGCCATTCGGATAAAATCCAATGACGGGTCCGTCGTCAGCTGTGTCCAGATTGCGGGACTGGTGGCACGTCGCATCCTCACGTACGTACAAGTTGGGGACAAAGTCAGCCGTGGAGAGCGCTACGGATTTATCCGTTTCGGCTCAAGGGTGGACGTCTATCTGCCCCCGGATTCAGAAATCGTGGCCAAAGCTGGGAAATGGGTGCTGTCCGGCACTGATATCATCGCCCGACTGAGAAAGAATTCGGCTCAACATGTCTAAGTTAAACAAAGTCACACCGCTTGACCAGCAAGACAAGCGGCCCAAAGGAATCTACATCCTGCCGAATCTATTCACCACTGCCAGCCTGTTCGCGGCGTTCTACGCCATCATCCAATCAACAGTGGGAAATTTTGGAAATGCGGCCGTCGCCGTCATAGTCGCGGCGGTATTGGACATGCTGGATGGTCGTGTCGCGCGCATGACGAATACCGCAAGCGATTTCGGGAAGGAATATGATTCGCTAGTCGATTTGGTCGCATTTGGTCTGGCGCCCGCGTTGATCCTTTTCGAGTGGGGACTTCAGTCTCTCGGTAAGGCAGGGTGGCTCATCGCTTTTGCTTATGTGGCGACGACCGCCCTGCGTTTAGCCCGATTTAACACTCAGGACACCCCGAGCAAGCGTTATTTCCAGGGCCTACCTTGCCCTGCGGCCGCGGTACTGCTGGCGGCGGCGATATGGACCGCCGAGAGTTATGCCGTCGCTGGAGTGTCCTTTAACGTAGCAGGGTTGGTTTTGATGGCGTTACTCGCGTTTGCTATGGTCAGCGCGATGCCCTATCGAAGCTTCAAGGATCTCGACTTGAAGCACCGGGTGCCTTTTGTTGCAGTGCTGGCGCTGGTTATGGTGTTTGTCCTGGTTTCTTTTGATCCACCGGCGATACTTTTCGTTATCTTTTCTGTTTATGCTGTCTCTGGCGCATTTGGTTGGGTGCTGCATAGAAGGGCGGGAGAGAGCGTATTCCAAAGCACGGGAGACGAAGGGGGGGGCGATGACGCTCCCCAGAAACCCCAAGAGACCGGGGCCGGACGTCCGCAGTGAAAGCTGCGTTCAGGATAGGCTTTGCCAGCCCGTCGAGCCAGCGCTATACTGCCGTGATGAGGTCGCATCAATACCCCTTCAGCCTCCGCTTTGGTGTCTGTACAGACGAGCAATTTCCGACTGGATTGCTTTCTAACCTGTACGGCCTACTGCGCCTGCAGGCGCACTAAACTTACCTCCTTCAAATCCCCGAACCCATCCTCAGCCTCCTTGCCAAGGACGCTCAGGAAATCTTTTAGGCCTTGATTCGCGGAGAACCAGCATGAACGACCACCTATACATTTTTGACACCACTTTGCGCGACGGTGAGCAGAGCCCCGGCGCTTCAATGACAGCAGCGGAGAAAATCCGGATTGCGCGCCAACTAGAGAAACTCAAGGTCGACATTATTGAGGCGGGGTTTCCCGCAGCCAGTCCGGGTGACTCAGACGCGGTCAAGATGGTCGCCAAGGAGATTCGTGAGAGTCGAATCTGCGGCTTGGCCAGAGCAAATTCTGTCGACGTTGAGAAAGCCGCTGAGGCGGTCAAGGGTGCGAATGCACCGAGGATTCACACCTTCATTGCCACTTCCCCAATCCATATGAAGGCCAAACTCCGGATGTCGCCCGAGGATGTTCTCGAGAAGGCTGTGCAGGCGGTTCGCCAGGCGAGAGATGCCGTGGATGACGTTGAGTTCTCGGCGGAAGATGCGGGCCGATCCGATGAGGATTTTCTCTGCAGAGTCTTTGAGGCGGTGATCGACGCAGGTGCCCGAACGGTTAATATTCCTGACACGGTGGGTTATACGATGCCTCATCAATTTGGGGATCTTTTTACTCGGCTGATGGCGCGTATTCCAAACTCAGATAAAGCTGTCTTTTCCGTGCATTGTCACAACGACCTCGGTGTCGCGGTCGCAAACTCCCTTGCCGCAGTACAAGGAGGAGCGCGCCAGGTAGAGTGCACGATTAATGGTCTGGGTGAGCGAGCAGGAAACGCCTCTCTCGAGGAGGTTGTCATGGCGGTGAGAACCCGTCAGGACGTTTTCTCCTGCGATACGGAAATCGATACCACACAGATTCTTCCCGCGAGCCGGATGGTGTCAAGCATCACGGGTTTTCCGGTTCAGCCCAATAAGGCGATTGTCGGGGCGAATGCATTCGCTCATGAAGCCGGCATCCACCAGGACGGTGTCCTGAAACAACGGGACACCTACGAGATTATGCGGGCCGAGGACGTGGGTTGGTCAGCAAACCAGATCGTCCTCGGCAAGCACTCAGGCAGAACCGCGTTTCGGGACCGGATGTCGGCGTTGAATATCGAGTTTGAGAGCGAAGCCGAGCTCAACTCAGCTTTTGGCCGATTTAAGGCGCTTGCGGATAAGAAGCATGAAATCTTTGATGATGACCTGCAGGTCTTGGCTGGAGAAGGCGCCGCGCAGGAGAGGCCAGAGGCCATTCGATTTATCGGGCTGAAAACGACCTCTGAGACGGGCGGTGTCCCCGTTGCGGAGCTGTCCCTAGAATGCGAGGGTGAGGCCTGCTCTAGCCGGGCGGAAGGCGATGGACTGGTTGATGCGGCATTCAAGGCGGTTGAGGCGGTCGTGCCAGGTGCGCGGAATCTCGTGTTGTACTCGGTTAATGCAATTACCGCCGGGTCTGATTCCCAAGGTGAAGTGAGCGTCAGGTTACAAGAGGATGGCCGGATCGTGAACGGGCAGGGCGCCGATACCGACATTGTCGTGGCGTCGGTTAAGGCTTACATCAATGGAGTGAACAAACTTCAGGTCAGCCCCCAGCGTTTCAATCCGCAGAGCGGAGAGACCATCTAAATCTGTCCGATGGATCAACATGGGCCTTATCTTCGGGAAATGGGGTTGACCCGGTGGCGTTTTGGTTCGCAATCCACCGACAGGACTAAATTCCCTTCAAATAAGGAGCAGCATTTTCGGGACGGTAGTCTGAAGGCGAATTTGGGGAATCTTGCTGTCCTCGCTCGAGAAGCCGATGGGTGTAGGCGCTGTGGACTCCATCGAACACGGGGCAAGGTTGTCTTTGGGTCGGGGAGTGCGGCCGCGCGCTGGATGTTTGTTGGAGAAGCGCCTGGCGCGGAAGAAGACAAGCAGGGACTGCCATTCGTCGGCAGAGCGGGGGTCCTGTTGGGGGCGATGCTCAATAGCATCCGCCTGTCGCGAGACGATGTCTATATTGCAAATGTCCTCAAATGTCGGCCCCCGAACAATCGGGATCCCTTCGGACAAGAGGTCCGCGAGTGTGCCCCTTTTCTTCACAGACAGATCGATCTGGTACAGCCAGAAATCATCGTAGCTATGGGGCGTTTCGCCGCCCAGGTACTGCTCGATTCTGATCAGAACCTAGTACAACTTCGGGGGCGTCCGCACAACTTTGGTGAGACCTCAGCCCCTCTGGTCGTCACCTATCATCCCGCCTATCTACTTCGCTCTCCGGCCGCAAAGAGCAAGACATGGGAAGATCTGTTGTTGGCCCGTTCGCTATTGACCTAGGCGCAGGGAGTGTCTTTAGTGCAGGGCGGGGCACGGATCGTCCAGATGCAGGAGGCTGACATTGAGGCCGTCGCCGCTCTGGAGGCGGAAGTCTCCCCCGCGCCTTGGAGTCCTGGAATCTTCAGAGACTGTCTTCGTGCGGAGTATGAGTGCTGGGTGTTACAGGCTGAAAAGGTATTTGGATACGCCATTTTTTCACTCGGGCCTGGGGAGGCGCATCTTTTGAACATCGCTATTTCGCCCGCTCGGCAACGCCAAGGATTTGCTCGACAGCTTCTCACGAAAGTGGCGAGGATCGCCAGAGTACAAGGGGTGGAGCGCGTCTTGCTTGAAGTGCGGCCCAGTAATCTGCGGGCAAGGGCCATCTACGAAATGGCAGGGTTTGAATTCCTCAGTCTTCGTGAACAGTACTATGGCCCCCCGAAGAAAGAGGATGCACTCGTCTATACGCTTGCACTCTGAGTCCCTCGGGGAGTGGGTTGAGCCGTCGGCAGGGTAGAATAACCCGACATGCGGCATAAGCGACACAGGATTGAGTCTTGAAGGGCAACTGCCTTTGGTTTTCGGGGGTCAGGGAACGATCCAAGATGGCTTCTGCTGCTGCCGTCGACCCTGGGGAGCAGATGGCGCAATGGTTTGAAACGTCTCTAGGCAAAACGCTTGCCCATCTCACGGCGGACTCCGTCTCGCGACTCATTCCCACCGGCTACTATCGTACCGGATATCAGGCAGGGTACGCCCACGTCGATCTTCTGCAACGAGCCGAGCAGTCGGTTTCCGAGATTCTCCCGGGACAAACCCGCGCTTTACTGGATCGGGAGCTCGCCGTGAGATGCCGCCCGGAGCAACTGCCGTTTGGCGCAAGGTCGATAGATTTGCTGGCGATTCCGTTTGTGCTCGAATTCTCGTCTGACCCCCACGCGGTCCTTCGGGAAGCGTACAGTGTTCTGGCCCCCGAGGGATGCTTGATAATCTGTGGATTCAATCGTTGGAGTGTGTGGGGACTTCGGCGGTTCCTAAAGAGAGGTGTCCGCCGGGCTCCGTGGAATGGACGATTTCTTTCCATTCATCAGATACAGGATTGGACCAGGCTGCTGGGGCTTGAATTGACCTCGGCAGAGTCGGTGTTCTATCGCCCCCCGGTCGGTCAGGCAGGATTGCTCGAACGGCTGAATTTCCTTGAGGCAGCAGGAGATCGTTGGTGGCCTTTGTTTTCGGGAGCGTACGTTGTCGTCGTCAAAAAAAGGGCATTCGGTCAGTCAAACGTGTTCGAGCCGGTTTCTGGAGCTCGTCGGCGCCCACAGAAACGCCTCGTCTCAGCGCTTCCGAAACACGCCGCCAAGGGAAGACTCACGGTGGTTCGAGAATGATGGGAAAGAGGGATATCGTGACGGTGTTTCCTGATGGGGCTTGTCGGGGCAATCCCGGGCCGGGAGGCTGGGGTGTGCTCATTTCCCATGATGGTGTCGACAAGGAGTTATTCGGTTCCGAGGCCCAGACCACCAATAACCGCATGGAGTTACTGGCGGCCATCCAGGGCCTTCGGGCTACCGATTCAGGTGCAACCGTCTCCGTCTATACGGATTCTCAATATGTCCGGAACGGTGTTACCCAGTGGATGGTTAACTGGAAAAAGAATGGATGGAAAACCGCAGCCCGAAAACCGGTGAAGAATCAGGACTTATGGCAACAGTTGGACGAGGTTGCTGGGGCGCGAGCGGTTGAATGGTATTGGGTTCGTGGCCACAGTGGACATCCGGGGAACGAAAGAGCTGATGCGTTGGCCAATCACGCGATCGATCGGCTGCTGACAGGGTAATTGGGTAACAAGGAGAAAGGGTATGGATCTTGTCGTTCTTGATACTGAAACGACGGGGCTGGAGGTATCTGAGGGTCACCGAGTTATCGAACTGGGTTGCGTGCTCTTGTCAAACCGCAAACATACCGAGACGCGATTTCATCACTACATCAACCCGGGAAGAGCGATCGACCCAGAGGCGCGGGAGGTGCATGGGATAAGCGAGGCATTCCTCGAAGGTAAGCCCACTTTTTCAGAAATCATGGGCGAGTTTTTGACTTTCGTGGAGGGGGCAGAGTTGGTTATCCATAATGCCCCGTTTGATCTGGGGTTTTTGAATCGGGAGTTGGAGATTGCCGGTAACTCGCTGCGTCTGGAAGAGGTGTGCGAGGTGACCGATTCGCTGGTTCTGGCGAGGCAGATGCATCCAGGGCAGAGGAACAGTCTGGATGCGTTATGTAGACGGTACGAAGTGGATAACAGCGGACGCGAACTCCATGGGGCGTTGCTTGATGCAGAGATCCTGGCGGACGTCTATTTGGCAATGACCGGGGGTCAGACAGCCCTTGCGCTTGAAGGCGCGACCCAACTGAACAAGAGCGCGGACTCCGGGAATACTCGCTTTACTGCCGATGTTAAATTCCCCGTTATTAGGGCGGATAAAAAAGAACTTAAAGAGCACAAGCGTTGGTTGGATCTGTTGGGCCCTGATACACCCTGGCATGGGATCAAGTAAGCGGAAAACGAATCAAGGCATTAGATTGGCCGGGCTCGGAAGATTCTCCCCAAAATGGGAGGCGCCCTGAAGTGAAAATATTACCCTCTAATTTGACGTACAACAGGTACTCACAGGAGTTCCCATGAGCGATAGCACTATCCATAAGGTTATGCCCGATTTTGCCGAGACTGCACATATCGATGGCGACCGCTACGAAAAAATGTACCAAAAGTCTATCTCGGACCCCGATGGGTTTTGGGCGGAGCAGGCGGACAGTTTTGTGGACTGGTTTTCGCCCTGGCATACGGTAAGCCACTGGAACTATCACACGGGTGAGATCAGATGGTTTGAGGGTGCCACTCTTAACGTCGCGCATAACTGTATCGACCGCCATCTACAAAGCCGCGCAGACCAGACTGCGATCATCTGGGAAGGGGATCATCCTTCCCAGGATGTGAAATTGACCTACCGGGAGTTGCACGAAGCGGTTTGCCGCTTCGCGAATGTCCTCAAGGACAGAGGCGTCGGCAAGGGAGACCGGGTATCAATCTATATGCCGATGATTCCTGAAGTCGCGGTTGCCATGCTCTCCTGCGCGAGAATCGGCGCAGTGCATTCCGTTGTCTTTGGGGGCTTCTCTCCCGACGCCCTGCGGGATCGAATACTGGACTCAGATTGTCGCGTGGTCATCACGGCTGATGAAGGCCCGCGTGGCGGCAAGAATGTACCCCTTAAGGCCAATGTCGAAAAGGCTCTGGAGGGATGTCCTGAGGTTCACACGACCATCGTCGTTCGCAGAACCGGAAACGATGTTCCTTCGGGTGGTGATCGGGATATCTGGTACCACGAGGCGGTTGCCACTGCTTCGGCGGAGTGCGAACCCGAACCGATGGACGCGGAAGATCCGTTGTTTATCCTTTACACCTCTGGGTCTACGGGAAAGCCAAAAGGTGTCCTGCACACTACAGGGGGGTATCAACTATATACGGCGATCACTCATCGATACGTATTTGATTACCAGGACGGTGATATTTATTGGTGTTCGGCAGATGTCGGCTGGATTACCGGACACAGTTACATCCTCTACGGGCCGCTCGCCAACGGTGCAACGACGCTGATGTTTGAAGGAGTGCCGACGTATCCCGACGCGTCCCGGTTTTGGCAAGTCGTAGACAAGCACCAGGTCAATATTTTCTACACCGCCCCCACGGCGATTCGGGCGCTGATGAGCCAGGGAGATAATTATGTAACAAGAACTCGACGTTCCAGCCTAAAGGTTCTAGGCACGGTTGGCGAGCCCATCAATCCGGATGTGTGGGAGTGGTATTTTCGAATCGTGGGAGAAGGTCGCTGCAGTATTGTAGATACGTGGTTTCAGACCGAGACTGGCGGAATTCTGATTACCCCGCTGCCGGGGGCGACTGATCTTAAGCCGGGTTCAGCGACACGACCCTTCTTTGGGGTTGTGCCGGCATTACTGGATGCCGACGGCAACCAACTTGACGGCGCGGCTTCGGGCAACCTTGTCATCACGGGTTCATGGCCCGGACAGATGCGAACCGTATACGGGGATCACGATCGTTTCGTGCAGACCTATTTTTCAGCTTACCCTGGTTTCTATATGACTGGGGATGGTGCCCGGCGTGACGAAGATGGCTATTACTGGATCACGGGCAGAGTGGATGATGTTATCAATGTCTCTGGCCACAGGATGGGAACCGCCGAGGTAGAGAGCGCGCTTGTGCTGCATGCGCAGATTGCCGAAGCCGCGGTTGTGGGTTATCCGCATGAAATTAAAGGTCAGGGGATTTACGCCTACGTCACGCCTATGGCAGGAGTTGAGCCAAGCGATGAGTTGCGGGCAGAACTGATTGCCCTCGTTCGCAAGGAAATTGGACCGATTGCCAGCCCCGATGTGATCCAGTGGGCGCCGGGGCTGCCAAAAACACGTTCGGGGAAAATCATGCGGCGAATTCTCCGCAAAATAGCAGCCAACGAGCTCGATAATCTGGGGGATACATCTACACTGGCGGAACCGGCGGTGGTTAACGAGCTGATCCAGAACCGTGCCGCGGAGTAGCCGTCGGCGGTGAATTGCCCCAGAGCGCGGCTTGCGATAGTCCTAGCCGGCCTTTAGAATCTTCGTCCCGCAGCGCCAAGGCGCGTGCTCCTTGCTCCACCAAATCCCTGGGGGGCTTTAAACCGAAAGGAGAGTGGAATGCGACATTACGAGATCGTTTTTCTGGTCCATCCAGACCAAAGTGAACAAGTCGGCGCAATGGTCGACAAATACCGTGGTCTGATAGAAGGCAGTGGAGGTCACGTTCACCGATTTGAAGATTGGGGACGCCGGCACCTTGCCTACAACATCGGCAAGGTACACAAAGCGCACTACGTCCTTCTGAATATTGAATGCGACCAGCCGACGATTGATGAAATCACGAGCATGTTCAAGTTCAGTGACGCGGTCCTCCGGAATCTAATTATCCGCCGCGATAGCGCTGTCACAGAGGCTTCCCCGCTCGCTGAGGATCGCTCAGGCGAAGACGAGGACGATAGTTCTCCGGTAGCGCCTGAGCCGAGGTCCACCGGAGACCAATCGGGGGTGGTTGCGACGGCCCCCAACGGGGCAAAGGCTGCGGAGGAAGCATCGCCTTCTTCGGATGCGGCGGCTGCCAGTACTGCACCGGAGAGTGAGACGCCAGACGCAGGCGCGGAAGTAAGCGAAGACGGATCAGAGGGAAATGAGACTAAAGAGGAGAAGTCCGTATGAACCGCATGAATAAACGAAGAAAGTACTGCCGGTTCACTGCGCTGGGAGTGGATGAGATTGACTATAAAGATCTGGACACGTTGAAGGCCTACATCACAGAAACCGGCAAGATCATGGCTAGCCGGAACACGGGTACGAAAGCACGATACCAACGTCAGTTGGCAACGGCCGTCAAGCGGGCGCGGTTCCTCGCTTTGTTGCCTTATACCGATCAACATTGAGGAGCAAGCCATGGAATTGATTCTTCTTGAAAAGATTCAGAACCTAGGCGACCTGGGAGACATCGTAAACGTCAAGTCCGGGTATGGCCGAAATTACCTTATCCCTCAAGGCAAAGCTATGCCTGCGAGCGCGGATGCCAAAGAAGAGGTTGAAGAGCGCCGGAGAGAGTTGGCGAAGTTGGACTCTGAGCGTCGCGAAGCGGCAGAAGCGAAGGCTGCGCTGCTCCCAGATCGTCTGACCGTAAAACGTCTGGTGGCTGAGGAGGGTAAGCTGTTTGGTTCGGTCAGTCCGGTCGACATCGCCGAGTTGCTGCAAGCCGCTGACATCGCGGTCCAGCGTTCTGAAGTTTCGATGCCCGAGGGACCGATTAAAACGACGGGTGAACACTCGGTCGCTTTGATTCTTCATCCGGAGGTCCAGACTTCGGTGCTCATCGTCGTCGAACCAGAAAATGCGGTTGCCAGCACTTCTGAGGCAACAGAGTCGGTTGAAGGGGCGTCTGAGGAAGACGGGACACCTCAAGACCCGGAAGAGACGGTGGATTCCGCGCCGGGCGGCGGCTAGCTTGATCGCCCCCGGGGTCCGAGTTGCCGGGCGCACGGGGTGCTTGATCATCGAGTAAGGTTATCGCTGTCTTTACCGTGCCGCCTTGTCTAGAATAGTTGCTCTTGCTGCAAACGGAATCCGGTAGGGTCGCCTCATCGTCATGGCTCAGACATCGCCAACCCTAAGTGCAGTTACCAGCATGGCGCGGGTGCCTCCGCAAGCCCAGGAGGCGGAGCAGTCTGTTCTTGGGGGGCTCCTCGTGGACTCCCGCAAATGGGACGAGGTTGCCGAGGCAGTTCGCGCAGAAGACTTCTATACTCGAGCCCATCGGGAAATCTTCATCGCAATTCATGCGCTGCATGGGTCAAGTCAGGCTGTCGATGTGGTTACCACGTCGGAATGGCTGAAGAATAACGGGACCCTGGAGCCCGCAGGCGGGCTGGCTTATCTTGGAGAATTGGCCAACCGGACGCCTGGGACAACCAACCTGAAGGCCTATGCCCAAATCGTTCGTGAGCGCTCGATCCTGCGCTCCCTGATTGCGGCTGCGAGCGATATTTCTGAAAAGGCTTATCAACCCGAAGGCCTCGATATTAACGCGTTACTCGACCACGCTGAAAAAGCAGTGTTTGAGATTTCAGACGCGGATAGACGCGGGTCATTTGGTTTTAAGGCGATTCAGGGGTTACTGTCCCAGGCCGTTGACCGTATCGAAGAACTGTTTCAGTCCAAGGGTGGAGTAACTGGAGTTGCGAGCGGCTTTCATGATCTGGATGCATTGACCGCTGGTCTGCAAGAAGCCGATCTGGTCGTGATTGCGGGTCGGCCATCGATGGGAAAGACCTCTCTCGCCATGAATCTCGCAGAGAACGCGGCAGTGGGCTCGAAACTGCCGGTGGCGGTGTTCAGTATGGAGATGCCGGGGCACCAATTGGCAATGCGGATGCTCGCTTCGTTGGGTCGAATCAATGCCCACCGTGTCAGGACAGGTCAGCTACAGCCAGAAGACTGGCCCCGACTGACGTCGGCAATGGGGTTGCTCGATGAAGCGCCGATTTTTGTGGACGACACTCCGGCGCTGACTCCGATGGAGCTAAGGTCCCGCATCCGCCGATTGGTTCGCGAGCATGGTGATATGGGTCTAGTGATTGTGGACTATCTCCAACTGATGCAGACCGGCGACAACAGTGAAAATAGGGCGGTCGAAGTGGCCAACATTACTCGTTCGCTGAAAGTCATTGCCAAAGAGTCCGGGGTCCCCGTGGTTGTGCTCTCTCAGCTGAACCGCGGCCTTGAGCAACGTCCGAACAAGCGACCTATCATGTCAGATCTCAGAGAATCTGGGGCGATCGAGCAGGATGCAGACCTGATTCTGTTCATCTATCGGGATGAGGTTTATAACGAGGACAGCCCCGAGAAAGGCACAGCGGAGATTATCGTAGCCAAGCAGCGTAATGGACCCATCGGCACGGTGCGTCTCACCTTTCTCGGGGAGTACACTCGCTTCGAGAGTTACACGCCCGCCTTCGACGATCAGGGGTTTTGAGTCTGGGATTGAAGGACGCGATGGGTCTTTCCTGACCTGGGATCCCGGGTCGGAAGATCGCGGCTCTCCTTGTGATAGCCTAACTAATACATGGCAAAAGCGCGCACTAGCACCTTATATGTTTGCAGCCATTGCGGCACGAAAAGCCATAAGTGGGTGGGACAGTGCAGTAGTTGCGGTTCCTGGAATACCCTGGGCCTTGTGACGGCAACCGGGGTATCCCCAGGCTTGTCGAGCGACAGCGTGACTCCCGCCCGGCTCGCCGACGTCGTGACGAGAAACTACGAGCGCTACCCAACGGGATTGTCCGAACTCGATCGTGTTCTCGGTGGCGGACTTGTTCCCGGTTCTGTGGTTTTACTTGGTGGAGAACCTGGAATCGGCAAAAGCACGCTTGCCCTGCAGGCGCTGGGCTGTCTTTCGAACATGCACGAGACCCTCTACGTCAGCGCTGAGGAGTCTGTCGAGCAATTGGCTATGCGTTACCAGCGCCTTGGCGTGAGTAGCCAGAAATTAACGGCACTTTGCGATGGGCAGTTAGAAACACTAATCGCTGAACTGGATAGGACGCCGTACGGGGTTCTGGTGGTTGACTCCATTCAAACCCTGCGAACACAAGAACTTGAGTCCAGCCCTGGAAGTGTCGGTCAGGTCCGTGAGTGCGCGGATCGTCTCGTCGTTGAGGCCAAACGCAGAGGAATTTCAATAATCTTGATCGGCCATGTGACCAAGGAAGGGGCGTTGGCAGGCCCGAAGACGCTTGAGCATCTGGTGGATACTGTGCTTTATTTTGAAGGGGATACCACAAGTCGATTCAGACTGGTGCGGGCCTGGAAAAATCGCTTCGGTTCTGTGAATGAGGTCGGTGTTTTTGCCATGGAACCCAATGGGCTCAAAGCGGTTAAGAACCCCTCGGCCATATTTCTTTCCGGAACCCAGATGGAGTCGGCAGGGACAGCCATCTTTGTGAGTCAAGACGGAACAAGGCCAATGCTGGTCGAGGTACAAGCCCTGGTAGACCAAAGTTCATTAGGTAACCCCCGACGACTGAGTGTGGGGTATGAGACCCACCGACTGAACATGCTTCTTGCGATTCTCCACCGCCATGC
>DLPX01000037.1:2415-6954 GCA_002477475.1 Proteobacteria bacterium UBA7447 | reverse complement strand
GAAACAGGAGCGGATCTTGCCGTAGCCGCGGCAATTATTTCTAGTTTTGCTAACAAGCCCATTGATCGACGAACTGTCTTTTTTGGCGAGCTCGGACTTTCCGGCGAAGTTAGGCCCGTACCTAGAGGAGAGGAGCGGGTAGCGGAGTCGGCAAAATTAGGGTTCTCGAGATTGGTGATCCCTGCCGCGAACAAGTTGGAGTCACGTAAGGTGGTCGAAGGCCTGTCTGTCGCAGCACTGCGAAGCGCCGTTGAGTTGGACTCAGTCGTCCGAGAGCAAGGAGGCTAGGGCCGATCCAGTTTGCCCACCCGAATCCAGCGGGGTGCGCGCTCTGGCCTGTCAGACATCCCTCAATAACTCATTGATGCCTACTTTTGCGCGGGTCTTCTCGTCCACCTGCTTGACAATGACAGCGCAATACAGGCTGTGGGTGCCATCTTTCGCGGGGATCGATCCGGAGACGACGACCGATCCGGCAGGCACTCGCCCGTAGGTAATTTCTCCGGTCTCGCGATGAAGAATCCGCGTACTTTGGCCGATATATACACCCATTGAAAGCACTGAACCACGCTCCACGATTACGCCCTCGACAACCTCACTGCGTGCTCCGATAAAGCAATCGTCCTCGATGATGGTAGGGGAAGCCTGCAGTGGCTCCAGGACCCCGCCAATACCAACCCCGCCAGAGAGGTGCACATTCTTACCGATTTGAGCACACGACCCGACTGTAGCCCACGTGTCTACCATTGTTCCATCATCAACATATGCGCCGATATTGACGTAACTCGGCATCAAGACCACACGCTGGCCAAGGTATACCCCGCGACGGACCATGGCTGGCGGAACCACGCGATAGCCACCTGAGACAAAATCTGAGTGAGAAAACCCATCGAACTTGCCAGGCACCTTGTCAAAATAGCGGGTGTCACCGCTCTCAATGACCTGGTTGTCCTGAAGCAGAAAAGAGAGCAGCACTGCTTTTTTGGCCCATTCATTCACTGTCCAGCCCTGAGTGCCCGGCTCCGCGACACGTAGGGTTCCAGAATTCAACTGAGCAAGGGTGTCATCGACCGCTTCGCGCAAACCGGCCGTCTCGGCCAGACCGGGTTCTGCGCGGTTTTCGAAAGCGGTTTCAATAATGTCTTTTGCGTTAGCCATCGAGGGCTCCTGTATCGCGATGCTGGAGAGGGTGTGTGTTATCAGGGCAGTGCCGATCGGATCTGATCCGCGATCAATTCACGCTGGGCGATGTCTTTGACGGGACAACCATCCCGGTCGGTTACATAGAAAATGTCCTCAGCACGTGCGCCAAAAGTGCCAACCTTTGCGTTGGCGAGGTGTATTTTGCAGTAAAGCAGAGCCTTTGCAACCTGTAGCAATAGCCCAGGACGGTCCTGGGCCACCACCTCCAGGACAGTCGGCCCATCCTCCGCCTCCGAGTCTGAAAACTGTACCGTGGTCTCGATAGGGAAATGTTTTAATGCCCTGGGGACTCTTACGCGGCGCGCTGGGGGCTCCCAATCCCTGGTGAGGAGATTTGCCTGAAGTCGTTCGACGGTCGTACGAGACTGAAGCGTCTTCGCCGTCTCGTCGTCTGTGGTTAGGATCACAAAGATCATAATCACAAGATTTGAGGAAAGTCGATGCACCCTCGCATCGACGATGTTCAGGCTCAATCGATCTAGGCCCGCAGTAACTCGGCAAAGGAGGTCCTCTGAGTCCGGGCAACAGAAAAGGAACCGAGCGGTTCCCGACGACGCATCGTGCTGAATTTCGATCAGGGGGAATTCCGCAGCACGTCTTTCGAGCAATAAGGTTGCGTGCCAGGCAATTTCTTCGGGGCTGTTTCGCAAAAAATAGTCCTGATCGAACTGGCCCCACAACTGACTGGCGAGCGGGTGAGAGTCATCACCGAGAATTCGGAGCGTTTCCTGTTGCACGTCTTTGATGCGTTCTTCGAGTTGAACTGACTGGCCTTTTCCGCGACGCAGCGCCTGACTGGTCGCGTGATACAGGTCCTGCAGCAATTTGGCCTTCCAATCGTTCCAGACCTTTGGACTGGTGCCTCTCATGTCGGCGACTGTCAAAAGGTAGAGGTTATCTAACCGCTCCTGATCACCTACCTCGGTGGCGAACTGATCGATAACATCCGGATCGGAGATGTCCTGGCGTTGTGCAACCCACGACATCCGCAGGTGAGTCCGCACCAACCAGGCAACAAACTTCATGTCGTAGTCGCTGAGATCATGAGCGCGGCAGAACCGCAATGCGTCACGTTCACCCAGTGTAGAGTGATCGCCTCCGCGGCCTTTGGCGATGTCATGGAAAAGTGCCGCCAGATATAGTCGATGTTTCTTGAATAATCCCTGCATGAGCCGGCTGCAGTCAGGCAACTCATGGTCGTGTCGCGGAAGATCCATCCGTCGAAGGTTACGCAGTACAAACAACAGGTGGGCATCCACGGTGTAAGCATGAAATAGATCATGCTGCATTTGTCCCACCACCCGACCAAAGGCGGGGAGATAGGCCCCTAGAACGCCATAAGCATCCATCTTACGCAACGCGCGGGTTTGACCGCTTGGTGATTTAAGTATCTCCATAAACAGGGACCGACAGCGGATATCGCGCCTGAAGCTGCCGTCGATCAATTTCAAGTGTTTCCGGAGTAGTCGGACGGTATCCCCCCGAAAATCACGAATAGTGGGCTCCTGAATGAGCAGTAGAAAAGCTTCCAGAAGGGCGAACGGCTGGCGCTTAAAGACATTGGGGTTGACCACCTCCAATAGGCCATCGACGGCTCGAAAACGACGATTAATGGGCAGCACTTGTCTTTTGCTCGTCGTCAGAATCGCTTCTTCAAAATGCTGCAGCAGAATCTCGTTAAGCACGCGAAGTTTTTTTACCGTCTGGAAGTACCGTTTCATCAGTTTTTCTACCGCGAGTTGGGCACCATCGCGATAACCAAATTGAGAGGCAATTTCCCGCTGATAGTCAAAGAGCAGGCGGTCTTCGCTCCTGCTGGTCAAAAGATGCAAGCCGTTGCGCAACCGCCATAACAATTCCCTGCCGCTGAGCAGTTCGCGCACTTCCCCTTCGGTCAGAAATCCCTCATCGGAGAGTTTTTCAAGGTCCGGGGTACCGAAATATCGATGCCCGACCCACTGAATTGTTTGGATGTCGCGTAACCCTCCAGGCCCTTCTTTGACATGTGGTTCCAGGTTATAGGCTGTCTCACCGTAACGCTGGTGACGTTGGACTTGTTCCTGGCGTTTGGCTTCAAAAAACCTTCGCGGCGTCCACATGCGTTCGGGGGAAACCCTGACGGCCAGCCTTTCTAATAAAGTCGGATCACCCGACAGGTGACGGGCCTCCATTAGATTCGTGACGACCGTGATATCTCCGCGAGCCTGACTCACACACTCCTGGAGGGTTCGAGTGCTATGCCCCACTTGGAGTCCGACGTCCCAAAGGAATCGTATGAAGTCCTCGATCTTGGCAGACTCTCGCTTGGAGCCACCACGGGCCCTCAGAATCAAGAGATCGATATCTGAACCGGGGTGCAACTCCTGGCGCCCATAGCCGCCCACCGCAATGAGGGCAATTCGGGAAGTGCTGGATCCCTCGCCAACAAGATCGCGCCAGACGGAAGAGAGCATTTTGTCGATGAAGTCACTGTGTGATTTCAATAAACGACCTGGACGAATCTTCGCGTCGTGTGCGGCTAGCATGCGGGTCCTCGCCTCTGCCAGTTGAGCACGGCACCGCTCCACCGAGTCCGCGGCATTTTCGTCAAAGCGCAGTCGCAACGCGCGCTGGGGCATGGCTAGATCCTGAGGCCTGAGTCCAGTCGCATCAGGCGACGCCAGTCAAAACTTCAACCCCGGTGCTGGTCACAGCAAGCGTATGCTCCCATTGCGCACTCAAGGAATGGTCCTTGGTGACCACCGTCCAGCCGTCAGATAGGAGACGGGTTTGGGGTTTTCCTGCATTGACCATCGGTTCAATAGTGAAAGTCATCCCTGGGACGATCTCAATGCCTTCTCCGTAAGTCCCGTAATGCAAAACCTGTGGATCTTCGTGGAAACCGCGCCCGATCCCATGCCCACAGTACTCTCGGACCACCGAAAAACCTTTGGATTCAGCATAATTCTGAATAATCGACCCGATATCTCCGAGATGCGCACCAGGCCTGACGACGGAGATGCCCAGTTCAAGGCATTCTTTCGCCGTTTCAACGAGTCGCTGCGCCAATATGGGCGGCTTCCCGACCAGATACATACGGCTCGCGTCACCATGGAATCCATCCTTAATGACAGTGATATCGATATTGACGATGTCACCATTTTTCAGGCGTTTACCCCCTGGGATTCCATGACAAACGACATGATTAACGCTGGTACAGATCGACTTTGGGAAGCCCCGATAGTTGAGCGGGGCGGGAACCGCCTCGAGAGTATTCACGATGTAGTCATGACAGATCTCGTCAAGTTCTCCGGTGGTTACACCCGGTTTGACGTGCGGTCCGATCATATCCAGGAC
>DLPX01000037.1:0-2008 GCA_002477475.1 Proteobacteria bacterium UBA7447 | reverse complement strand
CGCATTTTAGACGAATCGACGTAGCCAACCCGGCAAGAAATGCTTGAACGAGCCTGAGGACCCGGCTGGCAACTCTCCGGTGTGTAGAGTAGAATCTTGCGCCCTAATCCTGGTGCAGTCCCCACATCGAACGCCCGGGTGCCAGATCGAGTTTTTCTGGTCGGCGTTCCCGGCTGCACTGAACAATAACCCAATAGGAGCAAAAAATGACTGACGTTTCCATGCGCCAGATGTTAGAGGCGGGCGTGCACTTTGGCCATCAGACGCGGTTCTGGGCTCCGAAAATGGCTCCCTACATTTTCGGTGCGCGGAACAAGATCCATATTATTAACCTCGAGCGTACGCTGCCGATGTTTCGAGACGCGTTGAACTTCCTCGGAAGCGTCGCTGGAGACCGGGGAAAGATTCTTTTTGTCGGCACGAAACGCCAAGCAGGCAAGGTGGTCCGGGAGCAGGCTCAGCGGTGTAATTGTCCTTACGTAGACCACCGCTGGCTGGGCGGAATGTTGACCAATTTCAAGACCGTTAAAAACTCGATCGCTCGTTTAGTTGAGTTGGACGAGATGGTTTCCAGCGGCGCAACGATGGGTCTCACGAAAAAAGAAACCCTGATGCTCGAGCGTGAGCGGGTCAAATTGGACCGCAGCCTGTCCGGCATCCGCGACATGAAAGGTTTGCCGGATGCGTTGTTTGTCATCGACGTAGATCATGAGCGCATCGCCGTTTCTGAAGCAAGGAAGTTGGGTATTCCCGTGGTTGGAGTGTGCGATACGAACAGTTCCCCGGAAGGAATTGATTATCTTATCCCTGGCAACGACGACGCGATCCGTGCAATCCGCCTCTATCTTCACGAAGCGGCGGATGCGGTTTTGGAGGCGCGCGCGGCCGCCGCTCCTGTCCTTCAGGGTGATGCCAACGATTATGTTGAGGTGTCTGACGACTCGCAGGATTCCTCCGCCGACGCGGAGGTCAGTCCCGAAACTGCACCGACTGGTACCAATCCGGGCACAACTCCTGATGAACCCGCATCGACTGGCGCAGTGCAAGCAAGCGGATCAACGTCTGACGGAGGTGACAACGGAAGGGCAGATACCGACGTCGAGACGGTTAACAGTGTTACCGCTGATTCTCCCAAAAGTACTGCCAATTGAGCGGGCTGACTGAGTTCAATCTATATCTATATCTATACCTATAGAGGAAAAATTATGCCAATCACAGCGATCGAGGTTAAGGCCCTGCGTGAACGTACCGGCGCCGGGATGATGGAGTGCAAGAAAGCGCTGACCGAAACCAACGGAGACCTCGACGAAGCCATCGCGTTACTGCGCAAAAAAGGCGCGGCGAGTGCCGAGAAAAAGTCCGGTCGGATTGCAGCAGAAGGAGTCGTAGAGTTGGGTGTCAACCCCGATCGTTCATTGGCCGTGCTGGTGGAACTGAATTGCGAGACAGATTTCGTGGCTAAGGATGACTCCTTCAAGAGTTTCGCTCGCGAGATTGCTGGGGCTGTAATGAACAGTCGGCCGCCATCTATCGAAGACGCAGTGGATCTCGCGCTAAGCGGAGGGCACACTATTGAAGCGGCCCGGCAGGAGCTTATTGCCAAGATCGGCGAGAATATCTCTTTGCGCCGCTTTGAACTGATCGAAGGAGAGGCCGGTACGTTAGCGGGGTACGTTCATGGATCTCGGATCGGGGTGGTGGTTCAACTGAGCACTTCTTCGGAGGAGGAGGTGGGTCGTGACATCGCGATGCATATTGCAGCGAGCCGTCCGCTTTGTATTGACGAAAACGCAATGCCGGCGGAGGTGCTCCAAAAAGAGCAGGATATTTATTCGGCACAGGCAGCAGAAAGTGGGAAGCCGGCTGAGATCGTTGAGAAGATGGTCTCAGGTCGAATAAGCAAGTTCCTCAAAGAGAACACTCTGGTAGGGCAACCCTTTGTGAAAAACCCGGACCAGACAGTCGGGGAAATGCTCGCGACGCATGACGCCGCCGTGCTCACCATGCA
>DLPX01000058.1:3133-14057 GCA_002477475.1 Proteobacteria bacterium UBA7447 | reverse complement strand
TGGCACGTTGACAGCGGGCCTGGCTCACTGAGCCAGCGTCAGCTTGTGGCTATTTGGTATCTCAATTCAGTACCTCAACCTGGAGGGGCTACCGAGTTTTTTCATCAGCAGGTTCAGGTGCAGCCTGAGGTGGGGAAACTGCTGATTTTCCCACCCTTTTGGACGCATCTGCATCAGGGTGACACGGTTGGTACAGGCCACAAGTACATTGCGACAACTTGGGTCTGTTTTGCCTGAGGCAGGATTTCTCCAGGGGGCAGGAGAGCCCGGCGAACGGGGGTCCGCAACCGGGCTCGGGTAAGGAGTCTTAGCCTTAAATACTTAAGTAAAGAGGTTTATGTCCGAATCGCTGGCTTGATCCAGCCAGGTCGCCGCACCCCCGAGATCAATCTCATCGATCAGATCCTCGTGCCTTATGTCGAAAAGGTCGATGGTCATCTGACAGCCGATCATCTTGACGCCCGCCTCCAGACACAGATCGCGCAACTCTGCCTCGCTGGACACGCCTTTCGATCTGATGGTGTTCTTCATCATGCCGGTCATCATCGTCTGCATGCCCGGAATCGCGGTTCCAGGCACTGGGAACCACTTATCCATGCTCATGGGCATCGGCATGCCGGGATTGCCCAGCGGGCTCACAGAAAGACTCAGGTCTTTTTTCAGCAGTTGCAATTCGTAGAAAGTAAAAACCTAGTCACGTTGTAACCAAATGCTGCGGCAGTCGAAGACAGAATAAAGGGCGGGTATGCCCAATCCAGTGTTCCCTTGGAAGCAATAATAGTCAGGTTTTTTCGCTCATAGTCGACCTCTAGACATTTGCGCGAAATAAAGTCGGTTACTAAACCTAACGGGGCCGTGACACTGCCAAGCGTGAGTCAGCCGCCTTTTTTGAGAAGAAAAAGAAATTCCCCGTTGTCCTCGGATGACCCCATCAGCTCGTTGCCGGTTTGCGTAGCGAAAGCCTCGAAGTCCTTTACCGAGCCGGGATCCGTTGCAATGATCTTGAGGACTTCGCCTGCGCTCATTGCGTTAAGTGTTTTTTTGGCGCGCAGGATTGGTAGCGGGCAGTTGAGTCCCCGGGCATCCAGTTCCTGGTTGAAATCAGACATGATCAAATCTCCTCGTCTTTTGATTGAAATGTTTAAGCTGAAGGGGCCGACGCGAGTTTGCTATATACGAACTCTCGCATGGGAGGCGTCTAGACGGGGTCAGTGAGCTCTTGGCTCCTGACACCATTTTGTTCGGGCCGGGGATTGAACTTCAGCGATTAAGTCCAGCGCATATATTAGTAGTTAACGAAATTTTAAAACACATTGGTTCTTGTTGCAAAAAACTGTTTTTCTTGCGCTTCAAGCGCTCTCCAGCCTTTGGCCGATAGCAACAAGCTCCAGACAGAGCGTGAAAATCTCCATAGCCTGACGGATATCTTCAAGCGGTGGAAAGCTTGGCGCCAGCCGAATAATTCGATCTCTAGGGTCCAGCCCGTACGCAAACGGCGCCCCCGCAGGAGTCAGTTTGACACCTGCTTTGGCCGCCATTTCAATAACCGGCCTTGCACATTCATCCGGGCCGGTCACGCTGACAAAGTATCCGCCGTTAGGATCCGACCAGGTGGCGATTCCCTTGTCGCCAAGATCGCGTTCGAGAATTTCCTGAACTAGGGCAAATTTTGGTGCAAGGAGTTCCCCCACCTGACTCATGTGCGAGCGCACGCCCTCAATACCGCCAAAGAAAGCAAGGTGACGCAACTGATTCAATTTGTCCGGGCCAATGGTCTGAAAGGAAAGATGCCGCCGTGCATCGGCAATATTGCCCGGGCTCGACGCCATCGCCGATACGCCCGCGCCTGCCATCGTTATCTTGGAAGTTGATGTAAACATCAGCACCCGATCCGGGTGACCGGCATCAAGACAGGCGCTCAGGATATCTGGTACCGGTTGACGGGCCTCGCGAAAGTGGTGCTCGGCGTAGGCGTTATCCCAGAAGATGCGAAAGTCCGGAGCGGCTTCCATGTTGGCGAGTCGACGGGCCACTTCTTCACTGTAAGTGATGCCTGTAGGGTTGCTGTAGCGCGGGACACACCAAATCCCCTTGACGGCCGGATCTGCGGCCAGGGCTTCGACATGATCCATATCTGGCCCATCGTCATTCATCTCTACATTCACCAGTTCAAAACCAAGGTGCGATGTAATTTCGAAGTGGCGGTCGTAGCCGGGCGCGGGGCACAAGAAGCGGATGGTGCCCTGTTGGCCCCAGGGCTTGTCGCTGCCCGGTACACCGAACAGGACTGCTCGAGCGATGGCGTCGTGCATCATGGTGAGGCTGCTGTTCCCCCCCACAATGACCGCGTCACGCTGACAGCCCAGAATTTCAGCAAAAAGCTGTTTCATCGCGGGCAGACCATCAATGCCGCCGTAGTTACGACAATCCGTATTGTCCTGGTCAGAAAATTGACCGGCCCCGGGCAGGGCAAGGAGCGGATCTGCCAGATCCAGTTGCTCCGGCGCCGGTTTACCGCGAGTCATATCCAGGGAAAGCCCCGCTTTGGACGCCGCCTCATAGCGGCCGCGCAACTCTTCTTCGCGCGCTTTGAGTGTTTCCTGACTGTCTTCGTGAAGCATGATCTTCTCCAGGGTCGTCTCAAGTTCCGCGACGCCGAGTGAGAGCTGACCCAAGGGGTTTAACAAAAGCCTGGCGATTCTAAAGCGCAGGCCGGGCGAATCCAAACCGCAGTGATTTTCGCTTTGGTAATATCAACTTGTGACCATAGCCGGGTTTAAAACAAGCTGCCGCCGGCGGATGACGGGTATCGCCCTGGGTGCTCTTGTTTGCCTTACGACCGCTCCGCTGGTCGCTGACTCAGGTCATCAGCTTGCCCCAGCCCAAGCGAGCATCGTGATTCCGCCCGCGGAAGAAGCGATGGGTCGCGAATTCATTGCGGCAGCCCGCCAGCAACTTGCGTTTGTCGAAGACCCCCTGCTGGTCCGTTACGTTGAGAATCTCGGACACCGTTTGGCTGCAGGCCTGGCGGGGGATACGGACCGTCTGAGATTCTTCCTGATTGAAAGCAAGCTGGTCAACGCTTTTGCCGGGCCGGGCGGACGCTTGGCTGTTTTCACGGCTCTCGTGACCACGACTCGCTCCGAGGCCGAACTGGCCTCTGTCATGGCTCACGAAATCGCTCACGTTGCACAGCGGCATCTGCCTCGCATGATGGAACGTGCCGCCCGGCGGAAAATCCCGACCACGGCGGGGATACTGGCAGCGATCCTTTTGGGAGGACAAGCCGGTGCCGCGGCCATGGCGGCCACGACCGGTGCGGCAATGTCGGATCAGTTGCGGTTTAGCCGGGAATTTGAACGCGAAGCAGATGCGCTGAGCCTCACCATATTGACAGACGCGGACTACCCCGCTGACGCCATGATGGATTTTCTCAAAAGACTCGACCAGGAGAGTCGGTTGCAAAGTACGGAGGCGCCGGAGTATCTGAGGACGCACCCCCTGACCCAGAACCGTCTTGGATTGGTCGAAAGTCGCCTGCGACAGTATGAAGACGCTGACAATTCTCCCTCATTGGATTACTTTCATGCACACGCTCGCGTCCGGGCGCTTTTTGAAAGTCCTCAGGGTGGAGGATCGGTCGCCAGTTTTCTTCATGGGGTCGAATCCGCTGATGCGCTGGGAGCGCGTGCAGCGCGCTATGGTCTGGTGCTGGCATTGGTTCGTCAGGGAGAGAACACACGCGCTGTGAAAACGGCGATCGCGCTCAGAGCCGATTACCCTGAATATCCTCTGTACGGCATTGCGCTGGCGGAAGCGCTACTGGCAGATGGCAAAGCCCTTGAGGCGGTAGAAGTTCTTGAGTCGGTGCAGGAGCAAGAAGGAGTTGCAGTGATCGCAGCCTATTATCTGGCGGATGCACTTATGAAATCGGGGCAGCTTAAAGCCGCCAGACTGAGTCTGCGCCGGGCTCTCAGAGAAGCGCCTGAAAATGCTGCGTTGTATAAGTTGTTGGCTCGGATTGAAGGGGAGCGTAATCAATGGGCACAGTCTTTTCAGGCACTGGCGGAATACCACTTTCTCAGAGATGAGCTCGAGCAGGCACTTAGTCACCTGCGAACTGCAGCCACCCATGTTGGGGAAAGCGCTTACCTCAAAGCGAGTATCAATGCGCGAATTAAGGAAATCGAGAAATACACGGAGGGGAAGGGGTAACCTTTGTGTATACCTGTATGCCTAAAAAAATAAAGAACGCGGATTGCATTTCGAGCGACAGTTTCGCAACTGTTTAGCAACCATTCTTGCAGTCGGTCGATAATTCCTGTTAAATGCGGGTATCAAGTTATTAGTAATGATTATCTAAACGATCAGATAACTAACCACGAGCGCCGCGCTGGCTTGGGAACAGCATACGGTGCTGGCAAATGGAGAATAACTATGCACAAGTTTAAACGTGCGTTCCTGGCAACAGTTACAGCGGTCTCTTTGGTTGCGACCACAGGCGTCACCTCGGTTGTTCAAGCAGGTGAATGGCCCACCGAAAAACAATGCAAGGCCGGCGCTGCCAAGGATGGCGACAATATCATTAAGGGCTGGTGCATCGCTGTTAATCGCCGAGGCGGTAACTGTATTGCATGTCATCAAATCATGGTGAATCCTTGGCCTGAGGGTTTCCCTCCCGGCGGAAACGTTGGTCCTCCGCTAGTAGCGATGGCAGCGCGTTATCCTAATCGCGAAGATCTTCGCGCCCAGATCTGGGATCCGACAGAGAAGAATCCCATGACTTCAATGCCGCCCTTCGGCAAGCACAATCTGATCAGCGAAGAAGATATCGACCTGTTGGTCGATTGGCTGCTCTCGATCTAGGTGCTCAGCACTTTCGGCGTAAAAGCAATAACGACAAGATAACGAAAAATCCGATTCATTCATTTAGTAAAGGCAACAGTTATGAAACGTAGAATCTTTTTAAAAGGCTCACTAGCGGCTGGCACCCTTGCGGTTGCTGCCGGTGCTGGCATGCTTACACCTAAGAGTGTTCTTGCTGCGGCGTGGCCGAAAGCAGCGTTCGACTCAAAAACTGAAGTTGAAGCACTCCAGGCATTTTTTGGGACTTCAGATGTGGAACAGAGCGATAAGATATCGATAAAGGCACCGCTTCAAGCTGAAAATGGTGCAGTGGTTCCAGTCAAAGTGATGACTTCCTTAGCGGGTGTCGAGGGGATCGCAATTTGTGCGATTAAGAACCCGAGGCCCTATACCACTTCCCTGCGAGTCACAGACGGTGGCGGTGGTTTGTACAGTACGCGTATCAAGATGGGTCAAACCTCTCCCGTGAACTGCTATGTGAAGGCTGGGGGAAAACTCTATATGGCGTCTCAGGAAATCAAAGTAACCGTCGGCGGCTGCGGCGGCTAACTCGACAGAATTAAGCAGGAGAAGTGTGATGGCATCAACTAAGATGAAAATCAAAAAGAGCAAAAGCGGGGGCTACGAAGTAATGGTTCTTGCAAAACACCCTATGGAAACCGGAAACCGAAAGGATAAAAAGACTGGCGAGAAGATTCCCGAGCATTTTATTGAAAACATGGAATTCGCGGTCAATGGAGAAATGGTTGCGCAAGCAAATCTGGGGACTGGTGTCTCGAAAAATCCTCTAATAGGGGTAGGTATTCCTAATGCAAAACCCGGTGATACAGTTACCGTCAGTTGGGTGGACAACAGAGGTGAAAGTGACAGCGCGGAGAAGGTTGTCAAATAAAACGAAACTTGCTAACGAGTTTGTGATGCGAATATCCATGCCCTGGTGTGGTCGCAGATCTCAGGAGAAGAAGAAGATGAAGAAACTGTTTTCACTGGCGCTGGCTGCGGGAATCGCCTTAGTAGGTGTATCAACCGTGCAGGCGATTTCCGAATCGGAGATCCAACAGGATATCGAGGAATTTCAGGGCTACTTCCTGAAGCGTTTTCCGGGTTTGACTATCGAGGATTTTCAGGATGGCGTTAACGCCCTTCCGCAATACGCGCATCGCCGTGCCAACTGGGAGCTGGCAATGGAATTTCCGCCCTATGAGCCGGAGATGGAAAAGGCTGCTGAGGAATGGAACGCGTCTTTCGCAAACGGCAAGTCGCTGAACGACTGCGACCTGGCACCAGGCCATACTTATCCTGTATTCGATGCAGCAACTGGTGATCTTCGCACTATCGTGGGCGACATCAATGCATGTCTCAAAGCCAACGGCGAAGACCAAATTAAGAACGTTAAAAGAGCCAAGATGGCCCGTTTGGTGGCGCACTACCGTTCCCAGTTTAATGGCGAAAAAATGGCAGTGGATTTTTCAGACCCGGGTGCACAGGCGTTGTATCAAAAGGGGCGCCAGTCGTACTGGGCGAAGCGTGGGCAGTTGAACTTCTCATGCGCTGACTGTCATGTTCACAATGCTGGCAACATGGTTCGCGGCGATGTCATGAGTGCCGGATTGGGTCACGGTGTGGGATTTCCAGTCTGGCGAACTAAGTGGCAGGTTGCGGGAAAGCCCTGGGGCACTATCCATCGCCGCTACGGTGGCTGCAACAAGCAGGTCCGTGCCCACCCCTTTAAAGCGCAGGGCCAGGAGTACAAGGCGCTCGAGTTTTATGAGGCGGTAATGAACACCGGGATCCCTTTGAAGGTGCCGAGCCAGCGCCAGTAATCAATCGACTGTCCGACCGGAACCTGAAGCAGATAAGATTCAGCCCGCATTGGAACAGAAACAAAAAACCTGGCCTGACGGCCGGGTTTTTTTTGTCTTGAGGCACAAGTGTCGATTAAGGTCTGCGAGTGTATTTATGTAGGTCGTTTTTACGAGACCGCTGAATGCGCCTATGGGCGAATCGTTTTACTGATTGAGAGTGAGAGGTGTCAAGATGAGTCTTAACCGAAGAGAATTCATGCGACTGTTGGCGATGGCCGGTGCTGCCGGTATGGCAGTCAATGGCCGCGTCTTTGCAGATTCGGGCGTTGAGTACGATGTGCCTGCTTTTGGCAATCTGTCGCTTATGCATTTCACCGATTGCCACGCACAACTTATGCCGGTTTATTTTCGTGAACCGAGCATCAATATCGGCATCGGTGATGCTTTGGGCAAACCGCCGCATGTGGTGGGCGAGCATTTTCTGGATCACTTTGATATTGCCTCTGGTTCTGCCAAGGCACATGCCTTTACTTTTCTGGATTTCGAAGCCGCGGCAAGAAAATACGGCAAGGTCGGGGGTTTTGCCCATCTGGCAACATTGGTGAAGCAGCTGAGGGCGTCACGGCCCAACAGTCTGTTGCTGGATGGAGGCGATACGTGGCAGGGGTCGGCGACATCGCTTTGGACCCACGGCCAGGACATGGTAGATGTCTGCAAGCTGCTTGGGGTGGATATCATGACTGGGCATTGGGAGTTCACTTATGGCATGGACCGAGTCCGTGAGATCGTGGATGAACACCTCTCTCCAATCGAGTTCCTCGCGCAGAACATCGTGCTGACTGAGGATGCCTACTTCGAAGGCAAGCCCGCATATGATGAGGATTCCGGTCAGGTGTTCAAGCCTTACACGATACGGGAGATGAATGGCATTGCGGTCGGTATCGTCGGGCAGGCTTTTCCCTACACCACGCTGGCCAATCCTCGTTATATGCTCGAGGACTGGAGTTTTGGTATCCGTGACGAGCAGTGCCAGGAGATGGTTGATGCGGTGCGCACCGATGGTGCTCAGGTTGTGGTGTTGCTCTCTCACAACGGCATGGATGTGGATCTCAAGTTGGCTAGTCGGGTCAGCGGCATCGACGTCATTCTTGGCGGGCACACACACGACGGGATGCCTAAGCCCAGCCTCATCAATAACGCGGGCGGCAAGACGCTGGTGGTCAATTCAGGTTCGAATGCCAAATTTCTCTCGGTGATGGACCTTGATGTGCGTGACGGCCGGGTAGCCGATTATCAGTATCGGCTTTTGCCTATTTTTGCGAACCTGTTGCCGCCTGACCCGCAGATGACCTCGTTGATCGAGACCGTCCGTGAACCTTTCAAGCAGCAACTCGAGACGGAGCTCGCGACGACTGAGACGACGTTGTATCGCCGCGGCAACTTTATCGGCAGCTTTGACCAGGTGATTGTGGATGCCCTGATGGAAGTCCGAGGCGCTGATATCGCTTTTTCACCGGGTTTCCGATGGGGCACCAGCCTGTTGCCCGGCGATCCGATTACGGTCGAGCGCCTCATGGATCAGACTGGCATCACTTACCCCAAATCAACGCTGAACGAAATGACCGGCGAGATGATCAAATTGGTGCTCGAGGACATCGCCGACAACCTTTTCAATCCGGACCCTTACTACCAGATGGGGGGAGACATGGTGCGGGTGGGTGGTCTTCGCTATGCCATTGATCCAGGTGCCCCGATTGGTGAACGATTGTCTGACCTCGAGCTGAACGGCAAGCCGCTCGACCCTGGGCGGACGTATAAGGTCGCTGGCTGGGCGAGTGTTAATCCACAGCCTGATGAGCTGCCAGATATCTGGGACGTGGTGGCGGAGTATCTGCGTGATCGTAAAGTCATTCGTGATGTAACGCCCAATATGCCGAGGGTCAAGGGTATTGTAAGCAATCCGGGTTTCGTAGCGTAGGCACGCCTTAGCTTTTATGCACGCAGATCATTCGTCGCCCTGATGGTCGCCTTCTGAGGGAAATGTCCTGATCTCTGTCAGTTCTGTTCGATTAAGGTCTCAAGGGCGGCAAAGACCGGCTCCAGAACGGGCTTGAGTTTCCTGCGCATCAGGCTGCCGACAGCATCACTTTTGGCAAAAAACGAAGCAACCAGCGGCTCCCCGCAAAGACCCAGAGCAATAAGCGCAGATTGACGATCTGGGTTTTTTGCTGATTTATCTGCCGATACCTGATCTGGATCAAGAGTGGTGTTCGACGAGTCGGTCAGCGACTCAACGATCTGCTGCAAGTCTTGAGCGGACCGGGGCAAAACCGTTTCACCGCAAAGGGGTTTGCCGTACTCGCCTAGGGCTTTGAGCGTATCGACCACGGTGTCCATGTCGACGGCTTTTTTCAAGGCGCGATGCGCACACCGTAGGAATGTTTCACCCTGGCGCGAGGCGGCGTGCTGCAGCAACTGCTCCATAAGGGCATCGTTGCCCGATTCTGTATCAAAGCGGGGCGCGGCTTGAGGCACACCCAGGTAGTTGGGTCCTGCGCTCAGGAAGCCGACCATGCAGGCTACGTGATTCTCTGCGCGGGCCCGAAGCTGGCCGGCCTCTTCATCGTTCAACAGTCTCGAGCAAAGCAGCAGTTTCACTGTATCTATGATGCTCCGACTGGTGTCTTCAAAGGGAAGATGGTCGAGAAGAAATTGGCTCAGCTTAGGCCCAGTGCTGCCGGTGGCCACATCCGGATGTGAGAGCATCAGGCGCGCAACTTCTGCGGTGGGCAAACACCACCATGCTCGCTGCGCCAGTTCATCATCCAGATTAGGCGAAGCGGCTACGGCCACAACGGCCTCTGCCTCGCCCAGACGCAGCAGTCTCGCCAGGCGTTCTGTTTCGAGGGCGCCAGAACGAGTCCATCTGCGGATAAAGACTGGATATCGCGTGCCAAGGGCGAAAACAGAGAGGCTTTCCCGCACCGCGCGGAGATAACGATCGGGATTGCCGGTGGGCTTCAGTTCGATGCGGTGGGTCTGGCGTTCTGTTAACGCCTCGACAGACATCGTTTTTTCATCGATTCGGATAGCCAGCGCAGTGGTCGCCAGCACGTTCAGTCGTAGCGTATCTTCGTCGGCAAGCTGCATGGTGTATTCGACAGAGGGTGACCCACCCAACGGGGATATCCCGATCAAGGGACTCGGCGGGTAATATTACCTGCGTGACTTCCTTATTACCTCGCGGAGAGCGCGGAGAGAATGATGAATACCGTCTATTATGAAACCATCGACAAACTTGAGCAGATGGGTGTGAATCCGGATTATGTCCAGGGCTGGGCCGGGGGATTTCTCGGCAATCCGGAAAGGGAAGAGCAGCGCGTCACGGATGCCTACTCGGCAGGTTATGAGGATGGCCAGAACCAGACGACCGACAGTGCGACCGACTGGAAAGAAAATTAATTTCTGAAAACCGACCATCGATAGATGGCCTGCCTTCAGGTCGAAGAGGTCTTTGCGCCTTTTGTTTTGTCGGCGTGCAGATTCGACATGGATTTTGCTAACTGCCTGACGACGTCCGGCCCGTCTATATCCATCACCTGATCCATGACCCAGCGATTGGTCTGATCATTGCCCATAATCGCCTGGATGTGGTCGCTGAATGCCCTTAGCAGCGCGTAGCCCGGCAGCCCCTCGCCAAAAGAGCATTCACCGTAGTGCCCATTGCGCCGGTTGAGTGTCTCGATGAACTGCGCTTGGTAGTCGCCGCTGCCAAGCACTTCGACGGCATTGCGGTGAAATTGTCGCGCGCAAGCAAGGGCGAGCGCCGGTACGAGGGCGGCACGGTCTGCCTGCTCCAGGTTGTCGAAGGCGAGGCGATCTGCGGCATGCACCAGAAAGATTAGGTATTCTCGTATGACAGCGACCCGCTGAACATCATCCTGATAAATGAAATCTTCCGCATGCAGGTTGCGCCCGGCAGTCAACGCCAGTTGCCAGCAGACGTATCCCAGGGCTTCGCCGTTTTTCTCGGCTGATTGCTGCTGGTCGGGATTGCGCCAGCGGTCGCGTATTCGTGTTTTCATAATCGTTGCGCCCGTGCGTGACGGTGCAAGAGACTGGCGGGAAGGTGCCTCGCGGATACCTGAAAACTCCCACAGGAGAGACGCCCCGATGGCAGATCGTCCGGGGCCTTTAGGGCCGGATACCGATCCACCGACACCCTATCGCTTGGAACCTTTTTCCTCGTGCGC
>DLPX01000058.1:0-2741 GCA_002477475.1 Proteobacteria bacterium UBA7447 | reverse complement strand
GGCGCAAAGTAATCCTTGGGGTCAATGCCTCCTTGCTGCTCCTGGGCAATAAAGTCTTTTTGCATTTGAAGCATCTTGCGAATAAGTTCATGTTTTTCGCTCATGGGTTTACTCCTAGTCGTGATAAATACCGTGCAGCACGGTAGGTCTTGGGATCAGGGCTTAGTACCCGCCTTTGCGCATGCTTTCAGGAAGTCCTGAAAGGCGGCCGGCCTGTTTACTCGGATTCTCAGGGAAGAGCTCAAAGAGTTCCTTGTTGCTGACCTTGTGGCCCCAGCGCGAGCTCATTTCCTTTAGTAAGGCGCGGTTGTTAGGTTGATTCCCGTTGTTGGAAAAATATTCATCGCGCAAGTACTGAATGATATCCCAGTGCCGCTCGTTTAGTTCCAGATTTTCCGATTCCGCAATCGCCTTGGCAACAGGCTCGGTCCAGTCATCTGGATTCTCGAGAAAACCGCTTTCGGTTGTGGCGATGATTTTTCCGTCAACTTCGATGGACATGTTGGTTCCTATGTGCGTTTTCTAAATTTAATAACGAGGTTAATTACCTTCGTCGTCAAGAGGGGAATGTACGGCATCAATACTTTTATGGGGTAAAAAAAGGCCGCATCCGAGGAGGCGATCAGGCCCGAGGCCATGGTGCTGCACGAGGGCAGAATCCGTCAGACTCAGGTCGGCGATCAAGAGACTGCGAGTCAGCATTGAGCCTGTGGGGAGAGTAAATCGATGGATGCGTCCACACAGCATTTTGGTTGGGCTAATGTCGAGCCGGTTCAGTCCGCGTGCGGCCTCCTCCAGAAATACAGATTCGTCTGTATTCGTGTCCGTCACTCTGATATGTCGCGCCAACACGGTACCAAACGGTGTCAGTGCCCGCGATCGACCCTCCAGCAGGGTTACGGAATGCCCGTCAAACTCAATGGTTTGGTTGCTCAGCACTCGAGCCTCATCGACGCGTTCTTTGGGCAGGCGAAGCACAAAGCGAGTGCGCCGGGACAGCTCAATGACGCCAGTATCATCCGGCTGCTGCCAACCATTGCTGGATTGGGCTCCGTGAATCAGGTGGATACCAGCGGTGGGTTCGTCCTTTAGCCAGGGCAACATGCGGGTAACCGCCTGGCTCAAGGTCCAGGCGTGATCCGCTGGCAGTTGGCGACCTTTGGTTTTGAAGACGAGATCCACAGCAGCCTGCCACAGAATGGGCGCTTTCGCGACGGGAGTGTCTTGCCAGAAGGTCGACATGGCGAGTGTTTGGATCACTGAACCGGCAGAGAGGCCTGAATCACCTCGCGATCAATCCACCAGTTATCCTGGACGAGCACATCCACAACGTTACGCAGTCGGGGCAAAAAGCAGGCTGGATCATGAAGTTCCAGGCGTTCTATCCATAGATCGAAAGCCTGCTGATCCTCGATGCCGCTATGGCGTCTGGCGACTGTTCCCAGCATTTGGTTGGCAAAAAAGGACAATGACTCGTATTCCTTGCCTTCGCTACGAAGATTGACCACATAGGCAGCGGTTGCTGCGGCCACGGCTGCGCCGTCTGAGTCGTCCGGGGTTTCCTCAATGATGTCCTGCAGCAGGGCGACAGAGAGTTCGGGATCTACCGGGAAAGTCACCGCCAGCCAAACTCCGTGCCCAAGCGCGACGAGCGCATCCTGTTCGCCTGACTGAAACATGATTCGTGCCGCTTCAATCGCCTCTGCCCACAGACGGGCATCACAAAAACGGTCGAAACAGCGTCTGCCGCTTTGCCAGGCCGCAGGTCCACGTTCAAGGGCGACCAACAGCCTGCCTTCCTGCAGGGCGAGTTCACGCCACTGTGGGGATTCCAGCTCAATCTCACGTTCGCCAAGACGGTCCTGGACGGCTGCCAACTGCGCTTCGAGTGCGGCCGATGAGGTGGCTGCGTCTTGCTGTGATTCAGCGCCAAGGTCAATACTGTCGCCGAGGTATTTCATCAATCCGGTGCCGCCTCATCTCGATCCACTGTGCTGGTAAATGCGACTTCCAATCGGTCTTCCCAGTTTTCTGGGGTATCGGGATAGGGCGGCTTGACGTCCATACGCAAAAAGCGGTCGCCTTCACGCGCTCTCTGGCGTACCAACGAGGCCAGTTCCGCAAAAGTGGACGGCTGGTTCTGTAAAATGAGTTCACTAATCCAAAGCATATGATCGATTTTTGGTCAGATCCCAAGCGGGCGGTTGTACCGGCCGCGGTACATGAGCCTTCGCTCGCTGACACGGGACGAGTCGATAAAGGCATCTCTTTGGTGGGGGACGTTGGCGCAGATCAGACCTTCGCCCGGTTTAAGGGAGCGACGAACGATCAGGTCACCTGAGCCGTTCAGGATCTCATGCAGGACGGCGACAGCCTCCTGCGTAAGGGAATCCTTCTTCCAGATCACGTTATGCTTTCGGGCGGTATAGCGCATCCGGAGCGCTCCAGGTTCCTCGAAAAAGACAGGACCTGAACATTCGCCTCGGTAAGCAGCACCCGCAAGTCCGTTTTCAGGAATCGTCATCGTATCCGGTTGTAAAAGTGCTTCTGCGAGGCGTGGGTCGCGTTCCTGAAGCAGTCCGTAGACGATCTCGTGATCAATCGTTTCCAGCGCGCCTCCTTCCATCGCCGGGCGTGCACAATGCAACAACATTGTTCGGATTATTCGGTCAGGACGGTGATAGTAACCGTCGGTGTGCCAGTTGAGTTTCTTGTCGGTGTAGGGAATGTAGCGCTGCCGA